>NZ_JACSWC010000001.1 GCF_016888165.1 Halomicronema sp. CCY15110
CGGATTCATGACCGGTTGCGGGAGTGGTATCGCATCGAGCCAGGTCGCCAGAGGAGTCCGTCGGAGGCGGTGATTGATAGTCAAAGTGTGAAAAGTGCCGCCGGCGTGAATGAAGCCGTTGGCTACGATGCCGGGAAACAGATTAAAGGGCGTAAGCGCTTTCTGGCGGTGGAGACCTTGGGGTTGGTGATGGGGGTATTCGTCACCGCAGCGAGTA
>NZ_JACSWC010000010.1 GCF_016888165.1 Halomicronema sp. CCY15110
ATGTCGGTGACGGGGCTGATCATTGCCCTGGGTCTGCTGATCGACAATGCGATCGTGGTGGTAGATGAGATTCAGGCCGATATTCGGCAGGGGGCTAACCCGCTCCACGCTGCGACGACCACGGTGCACCGCTTGCAGGTGCCGCTACTGGCCTCGACGGTGACTACAGTGCTAACGTTTTTGCCCATCTACCTGCTGCCGGGGGCGGCGGGAGAATTTGTCGGCACCATTGCCCTGGGGGTGATCTT
>NZ_JACSWC010000100.1 GCF_016888165.1 Halomicronema sp. CCY15110
ATGACCCCATGTTTTCTGGCAGCATCCTACTACAACATGACTTGTGTGTACTTAGTAGCCCAAAACTGGGAGAGGGACTTTGAAAGCCTTGCTCCCCTTCTCTCAAGCTTGGGAGAAGGGGCTGGGGGATGTAGAGCTTTGCTCTTCCCCGCGGGTGGGCCAGCCCACTGGGATGTCCCTATTGAATCTGCTCTATGCCTCAGTCAATAGTTTAGGGAGTTCTGGGACTCTCCTGGGAGAAACTGGCGACAAAATCGAGCGATCGCTACACCGCGAGGAATTCCTGAATCACGGCGTTGCTGAGTTCAGAGGTCGAGCCCGAGGCCACGATGCCACCCTTTTGCATGGCGTAGTAGTAGTCAGCTTGGCGCACAAAGTGCAAGTGCTGCTCCACCAGCAAGACAGAAATTCCTCGGGTGTCGATAATGCGACGCACCGCCGCCTCAATATCCAAAATGATGGAGGGTTGGATGCCTTCGGTGGGTTCATCCAGCACCAGCAGCTGTGGTTGGCTCATGAGGGCGCGGGCGATCGCGAGTTGTTGCTGCTGTCCACCACTCAGGTCACCGCCCATGCGGCTGAGCATGGTTTCCAAGACTGGAAATAACTCAAAGATCTCGGCGGGCACATCTTTGGACTTTTGGCCGCGATCGCCCAGTGCTTCTTGCCCAATGATGAGATTTTCTTCCACGGTTAAACGGGGAATAATCTCCCGCCCTTGGGGCACATAGCCAATGCCCAGGCGGGCGCGCTTGTCGGGTGAGCTTTTGAGGACAGACTGCCCATCAAATTGAATGTCGCCGGTGCGGGGCATCAGCAGGCCCATGATGTTGTTCAGCATCGTGGTTTTGCCCACTCCATTGCGCCCAATCAGGCACACCATCTGGCCTCGGGGCACGGTGAGACTAACATCTCGCAGAATATGGCTCTCGCCATAAAAGAAGTTCAACCCCGAGACCTGCAGCATGGGCATTTGCCCAGTGGGCTCAGCAACGGGGGCAGGGGCAGTGCTGGTCATGATTTCAAGTCCTCTAGGGCGGCGGCTTCAAGACGGCTGACGGTTTCCGGGGGCAAGTTGAGCAGGGCAATCAGTTTTTGATAAACCGAGGCTTCCGTCTCATTAATTTGATTGGAACTGATCACTGCGTAGCTCAGCATCAGCGCCTGCTCCCGTTCGGCCTCCGATTTGAGCTGGGGCACCAAGTCCTCCAGGGGAATGTGTTTGGCGAGGAGGTTGCCCAGGGTGTCTTTCAGTTCGGTATGGTCATGGGAATCTTGGGCAAATTGTCGGCTCAGGCGATCGAGAATTAGATCTTGCTGAATCGGGTCAAAATTGTCGTCTGCCCAGGCCATGGTGGCGGCGATGCGCAATTGCAGCATTTGCTCTGGCGTGACGCTGGTTTCTTGCCCCAGGTACACCTCAATGACGCGGGGATCGTTTTGCACTTCGTCCATGGTGCCTTCGCACAGCACGGAACCTTGGTGCAGGACGGTCACTTGCCGAGCAATCTGGCGCACAAATTCCATGTCGTGCTCAATCACGATGATGGAGTGACTCTCGGCGAGAGACATCAGCAGTTTGCCAGTTTGTTCGGTTTCTTCGTCCGTCAGCCCCGCGACCGGCTCGTCCACCAGCAGTAAATCGGGGGATTGCGCCACCAACATACCGATTTCGAGCCATTGCTTTTCGCCATGGGAGAGTAGCGCGGCGGGGACGTCGGCTTTGTGATCGAGGCCGATGGTTTCGAGCAGGCCGCTCACTGTCCGCTTTTCGGCGGCGGGCGTCTTAGTAAACAGGGTGGCAAAGACGTTTTTGTCGCGGTTGCAAGAGAGTTCGAGGTTTTCACGCGGGGTGAGATTGAGGTAAACGCGGGGGGTTTGAAATTTGCGGCCAATGCCCAAGCGGGCGATGGTGTGTTCGGCCTGTTTGGCCAGGTCTTTGCCCTTAAAGCGAGCCTGACCTTCGGTGGGCTGCACTTTGCCCGTAATCACGTCGAGGAAGGTGGTTTTACCGGCACCGTTGGGGCCAATGATGACGCGCAGTTCGCCCTCGGCCATCGAAAAATTGAGGTCGTTGAGGGCCTTAAAGCCGTCGAAGCTGACGGTCACGTTTTCGATTTCTAGGATGGGTGCCATGGTGGAGTCGATGGGTAGGTGGGTGGCAGGGTGTGAGGGTGGGGTAGGTGGATGGGTGGGGTCGGGGGGGGGGGGGGGGGGGGGGT
>NZ_JACSWC010000101.1 GCF_016888165.1 Halomicronema sp. CCY15110
AACCGCCTCTATGTGGGTTGGTTCGGCGTGTTGATGATCCCCACTCTCCTAGCTGCCACCACTTGCTTCGTCATCGCCTTCATCGCCGCTCCCCCCGTGGACATTGACGGCATCCGCGAGCCCGTCGCTGGCTCCTTGATGTACGGCAACAACATCATCTCCGGTGCCGTTGTGCCTTCCTCCAACGCTATCGGTTTGCACTTCTACCCCATCTGGGAAGCCGCTTCCCTCGATGAGTGGTTGTACAACGGTGGCCCTTACCAGTTCGTCATCTTCCACTTCCTCATTGGCGTCTTCTGCTACATGGGTCGGGAATGGGAACTGTCCTACCGCCTCGGCATGCGTCCTTGGATCTGCGTTGCTTATTCTGCTCCCGTAGCAGCCGCAACCGCAGTGTTCTTGATCTACCCCTTGGGTCAAGGTTCCTTCTCCGACGGCATGCCTTTGGGTATCTCCGGTACCTTCAACTTCATGTTGGTCTTCCAGGCTGAGCACAACATCTTGATGCACCCCTTCCACATGATGGGTGTGGCAGCAGTGTTCGGTGGCTCCTTGTT
>NZ_JACSWC010000102.1 GCF_016888165.1 Halomicronema sp. CCY15110
TTGAGTGGACGAGCCATCTTTTGTGCTTGAAATCAGTACTCCTATATTCTGCTTCACCTCATAGGGAATTGGTATAACGTTCCCGTTCACCCGCCGCCAGCAACCTTTTGGACTCACCGACCAACTTAATACGATCTGCGTGCAACGGGATTGTTATGAGGAATTCTATCTGAGTTATGGTTTAGATAGCCTGAGTCTGAATTTTGCTGTGACTAATTACCTCCCCTCAAACTGCTGAACCTGTTCATCACCCCATCCCAGAAAATTGTATAGCTTACTTATACTTTCCAGATCTAGTGGACGATAATCATCTTGCTTCATTACAAAACAAGATGCTCCTGCTACGGGTACTCCATTGTTTTCTGCAATGAAAAAGTCTGAGATTCGACACCATGCAAGCACATCCAGAGAAATAGCTTGTCGAATAAAGGTAATTGTTTCTAGACCAAAACCCTCAATTAATGAATCCCAATAGCAGAAATTTGGCGACGGGGAACTAGCTGTGTAATTACAATGCGCTATAAAGTCTAAATCATCTGGACTCGCGCGGCGAAAGGTTAGGTTAAGCTGATTCATTGAAGTCTTCCTCCATCATTCCAATTTCCAAACATTTTATTGTCTACAGTTTTACCTACAAAGTTTTGAAGTCGTCGCTCAAATTCATTTTTATTTTTACGCACTTCTTCGATATATCCAATGCGCACCCGGCAATATAGGGCAGGAAATTCAAGGAAATTAGCCCACGCGCCAGGTTTCTCCCTCACTGGTGCAGAAAAGTTTTGGGAGCAAAGTATCGGTAGTCTCATCGTGAGAAAGTCGTCACTTTCGAGAAC
>NZ_JACSWC010000103.1 GCF_016888165.1 Halomicronema sp. CCY15110
TGAAGATAACTATTGGCTCTCTCTAGAGGGTTTGAAGGCCGCTTAAACTACCTGTCCACTTTCTTGAGTCAAGATCACCAAGACCTTCATGCCTCGTGTCGAGTGCAGTCTCTATCATTGCGACTGGGGTTCTCAATCGAGCCATTGATGTACCGCTACGTTCATTGAAGCGACGACCACAGGTCTTACAGAGATATTAGAGTTGTTGCGAAATAACGGAAGACATCGCTGAAACAACCATGCAGCAAGGATTTCAAGGATTTCTTCTCAGAAAATCTCCGAAATGCTTGCTATACAATGGGTTTAAGGATTTGGACGGCTAATTCACAACAGGTCTATTGCTCTTACAGAGGTATTGCTGCAGCACTCGGGTTGTCTTTAGATTTTTAGTCCCATTCTTGACGATTTGCTCACTCTGGCAATAAAAACAATTCATTGGCCTAGAAGCTTTCTGGTGTGAGCATTCTAGGCCTCACTCCTTAAGAAGACGGTGCCCCCGCAGTAAAAGTTGTTGGTTTGACCGCACTCGTGACAGTGATAGATAGCTGACCGACTGCTTTGCGTTCGGCGAAAGAGATAGGTGCCTCTTCCCGACTCGCTTGGTAGCGGGGAAAATGGAGGCCGTAGGGGTGAAAGTGGTATTAGAGCCGCTGTTGGCTTTGCTGCTCGTCTAGATAAGTCAGTAATGGGAAAGTCCATAATGCGATCCTAGTAAGATGCACTTTCCCTGAACGTGAGCCTATAACCTTTTCCACAGGTATGGAACACTACCGTACATTTGGTGATGTTCTAGACCTGCGTATTCACCTAACTTCGGCACCGAGTTGCATCAACTTCGGCACCCCCTAAAAACCTGAGTGAAGTTCACTAATT
>NZ_JACSWC010000104.1 GCF_016888165.1 Halomicronema sp. CCY15110
GCTTCGTCTTGTTCAGCAATCCGTTGCCAGAGTTCCCACAGCGCCTCTGGAGCTAGTCCCAGCATTCGCTTGCCCTGTGCGTATTCTCGTAACTTCGGGCTCTTGGCAACTTTTGGTGATCCTTAACTGGTTAAGATGAACCGTTTAGCCAGCAGATCCAGCCCAGCGCGGCCAAACATCTGTCGTTTCAGCATTTTGAGCCGATTATTGAGGCCTTCGACGGGACCATTGCTCACGTCTAGAGTCAGAGCCGCTTTGAGCGCACCGTAGTCTTCCTTGAGGCCCTTCGCGAACGTCTGAAACGCTTTAATTGAGCTATTGGCGGCCTTCGCCAGCCAGCCGTCTAAATCCTCCGGTAGCCGTTGACGTACCAGTTCGATCAAGCCTTGGGCGAGGGTAATCGCGTCAGTCAGCTCGGGTTGCTGACAGAGCTGCTCCAGCGTTTGCTCCTGTTCAGTCGTGAGGGTTTCAGCCCGCTGCAAGAATAACCAAGCCGCACGGCGGGCACTTAAGGCAGTGGACGAAGCGGTTGGATGTTGAGGCGCAGGCCCTCGCCCTGGTAAATCGTTGAGGGTCTCAGGGGAGGGCTGAGCTTGAGGCCGTGACTGACGCAGTTGTCGCGTGTAACGGGCCACGGTGGCATAGCTGCCCTGATAGCCTTGCTGTTGGATGTCAATGAACAGTTGTTTGGTGGGTGGGTGGCCTGGCTGCCATTGCTCAAGAAGATATCCTTTGTAAGGATCAAGGCCACTGCCGCGTCGTCGAATCGTGGGTTGCCATTCGGGAAACGTCTCGTAGGACAGATAGGTGTAGACCGTGCGTTGGCCCATCCCGAGATGATGCGCAATGTCTTTGATTTGATAGCCTTGCTGTCGTAAAGCATGAACTTGCTCATAGCGCTCCAAGCGTTGTGCCCGTTTACTTTCAGCTGCTTGTGTTGGCAATAACACTGCCGGGTCGGGGGGCTGAGCGGCAGCAGTGTCTTCAGGCGCTAATGGGGCCTGTTCAACTCGCCTAAAGACTGGCGCATGGCCTTTGAAAGCTTTCTCCAGGGTCTCCTGAAGGTTGTGCAGTAAATGAAAGCGATCCGCGACCTGGATGGCTTCTGGTGCACCTTCATTCATCCCACGCTTGTAGGTTTTCGAGCGGTCGCGTGACAAGATTTCGACGCCTGGATGCGCTTTCAACCACTCGGCTAAGGTTTCAGCGCTACGGTCAGGTAACAGGGCGATCGGTTGATGCGTTTCGAGATTCACTAAAATTGTTCCGTATTGATGGCCTTTGCGCAACGCAAAGTCATCCACGCCCAAAATGCTTGGGGTATCCGCTTCTGGGAACGATAGACGGGCGATGAGATGGAGAAAGGTGTTGCGGCTGGCCTCGGCGTTCAAGTGTTGACCGAGGCGAACAGCCGCTGAACCGCCCAAACTGAGAGCGATGGCGGTGAGCTGCTCAGCGTAGCGCAAGGTCCGCCTGGCCCAAGGGGCAACGATAGTGGGCAATCGCTCCGTAAAGATGCGACGACGACAGGTCTCATTCAGGCAAAAGAACTTACCCACTTCCAACAGGATGGTGAGGCCGAACTGAGCTAGAGGCAAGTCTTG
>NZ_JACSWC010000105.1 GCF_016888165.1 Halomicronema sp. CCY15110
TAAAGTACCCGTTCAATCCGGTTGCGACTTCGCTCAACCTACCAGTATCGAGAGTTGAGCGGAGTCGAAACTCGGTTTATGGGGATCTTTTTTGCGCGCAAGTCCCTTATGGGCAGTGCTTCTGGATATGAAGTGGGGAAGATGCGGACGGGTCATTGACTTCCCAGGCTCCCGCGCTCCCATCGCTCCCTTGCTCCTGCCCCGATCGCTACGGAATCATCGGCATCAGGTGAACGGGATCGAGGTGGACCGGCCACGGTTGTTCTTGCGTTCGCAAAAGCTCCCACTTTTCTCGATAAACCTCGGCTTGCAGGTGGTAGTCATGGGGCGATCGCGGCGGGCTATGGAGCTTGATGTAGAGGCTGACTTTGTGCTGGGTTTCGGTGATCATGGCGAGCCAACCGGGAAAGGTATTGCGCTGATTGCCCTGGCGCAAAAACTTGACGTGGTGTGCCCGTAAGCCGACACAGAAGGGAGATGGCGGTAGGGGATCAAGGACTTCTAGCTGACAATGCCAGTCGATCGCTTCCAGATGATGGGCATCGATTGGTCGGGCGCGGGAGAAGTTCTTGCATTCCGTCACCCTGGCCGCTTCGTAGGTCGGTGGCCGTTGAAAAATGGCGGCTTTGGCCCCGTAGGCCAACATTTTGCCTGCGGAGAGCACCAATAGATTTGGGCAGAGGCGATACGCTTCTTCGAGCTTGTGGGTAATGAATAAGGTGACCCCTGGATAGCTGGTGAGCACTTCGACCAACAGCTTTTCGATGTGGCTCCGCAGATAGGTGTCGAGGGCCGCGAGGGGCTCATCCATCAGCAAAATCTGGGGCTGACTCGCGAGGGCGCGGGCCAGGGCGACCCGTTGTTGCTGCCCGCCGGAAAGTTGGTGGGGATAGCGATCGCCCAAGCCCAACAACTCCATGCGATCGAGATACTGAATGACGGCGGTGGCCCGCTGGGTCCGGGGCACTGCGTCCATGCCAAAGGCAATATTTTGCGCCACGGTGAGGTGAGGAAACAGTGCATACTGCTGAAACACGAGCCCGACCCGGCGATCGCGACTCGGAACGTTGATGCCGCGCTGGGAGTCAAAGAGGACGCGATCGTTCAGGACAATGCGGCCTTGGGTGGGGGCTTCCAGTCCGGCAATGCAGCGCAGGGTCATGCTTTTGCCCGAGCCCGAAGCGCCCAGCAGGCCCAAGGGTTCATCCGTCGCTCGAAACTGCACCTGGAGATGAAAGTCGGGGACGTGGTGCTCGATGTTGACTCGTAGCTCAGGGATTTTGGTTGCTGGGGCCATTGGCGGCCTGGGTAAAGCTGGGGGCAGCGGTGCCGCCGCCGGGACAGCGGCGCTCATCCCCGCAGTAGGCGCAACAGTGGGCTCCCAATCATCTGACCGTTGAGCGGAATGACTGGGGAACAGCGCGCGATCGCCGTCAGCAAAGGAGGCGAGATTAGTCGGCGATGCTGAGGCTCTGGTGGGCGATCGCCCCTGGGTCGCCTGGCCCGTCGCCCTTCGCCCAAACAGGGATCGGCTCAGGGTGCCAAAATACAGCTGATTAAACAGCCGTTCGAGCCCGCCCTGGAGCCAGGTGGGACGGGGCGATCGCGGTTGATTGCCCTGGTTGATGCCCGCGATGACGACGAGAGCCAGGCCGATCATCAACAGCACCCAAACCAGCGCTACCCCCATGCGCCCTGCTTCAGCGGCGAAAAAGATGGCAATGGGCATGGTCTGCGTGACCCCAGGAATGCTGCCCCCCACCATGAACGTGGCCCCAAACTCGCCGAGCGCCCGCGCAAAGGCCAACACTGTGCCCGCTAAAATTCCTGGCCAGGCCAGCGGCACCAGCACTTGCCAAAAAATTCGCCATTCGGAGGCTCCCAGCGTTCGCGCCGAACTGATGAGAGTCTGGTCAATCTGTTCCAAGGCGCTGAGCACGGTTTTATACATCAGCGGCAGGGCGACGAGGGTGGCCGCGATCGCCGTCGCCGTCCAAGTAAAGATCAGGGTGATGCCCAGGTGGTCGAGCCACTGCCCCACGGGACTGTTTTTGCCCAAGAGCAGCAGCAGCAAAAAGCCGATGACTGTGGGTGGCAACACCAGCGGCAACGTCAGCACGCCATCGATCCACCCCCGCGCCCACCCGCGATAGTCCATCATTCCACGGGCGATCGTGATACCTAAAATCGCCGCCAGCCCCGTCGCCACCAGGGCCGTTTTGAGGGAAATCCATAGGGGGGAGAGGTCGTCAGGCATCAGTCCGCTCGCCCAAAGCCATAGTCCTGAAAAATTGCCGTGGCGGTGTCGCCGGAAAGGAAATCGACAAATGCGATCGCGGCGTCTGGCACCGCACTATCCTGCATGACGGCGACGGGATAGATGATCGGGGTGTGGGTATCGGCGGGGGCGATCGCTATCTGTTGCACTTGGTCAGAGAGTTGAGCGTCGGTGGCGTAAACCAACCCCGCGTCAACATTGCCCGTTGCTACGTAGGCGAGCACCTGCCGCACGTCTTTGGCAAAGACTAACTTGGCCTGCATCGCCTCAAACAACCCGAGACTGGTCAGCGTTTCTTTGGCATAGCGCCCAGCCGGGACGCTTTCGGGCTCACCGATCGCCACCTTCCCCACCCTATCGGTTGCCAAGTCAGGAAAATTGCTGGCTTTGACGTTACTCTGGGGCACTACCAACACCAGGGAATTTTGCAATAAATCGTGGCGCGAACCGGCGAGAATCTGGCCCTTCGTGACCAAGTCGTCCATCCATTGAGGCGATGCCGAAAGATAGACATCCACCGGGGCTCCTTGAGCAATCTGCTGGGCCAGGGAACCGGATGAGCCAAAGTTGTAGGTGATCGTCACCTGGGGGGCAACTTCCTGATAGGCCAGCTGAATGTCTGCCATCGCATCTTGGGCGCTGGCAGCCACTGACACCGTGAGTTCGACAGTCGGCTTGCTGGTTTGGGGGGCGGGCAGATTGGTCACTGAGGCCGGGGAGCCACAGGCGATCGCGCTCAGGGCAGTCCCTAAAGCCAGCAGGATGGTAAAGTATCGGCGATTCATCATGATCATGCCCCCCGCACTGCACGGGTAGAAGCCAAAGTATGGCGTTTGGCCCGCAACCTGTTTGTAATTGCAGGCGGAAATAACTCTACTTCGGAGTCTTCAAGAGTCGCGATCGGGCACAGGAAAGTATAGTCGGGGTCACATGCTCCCGTGTCATCGACTTGCACAGCCCATTTATTTGGCAGTCCCTTAACCCCAATTTCAACGACATACCAACTCTCCCCAATCAAGCGAGCCCCAATCAAGCGAGTAGTCAGCACTACTAACCACTCTTGATCACTGAGAGGCAACTCCCATGCCTTCGCCACGAAGGCCAAGGCTCTCCATTGAGCCTCTTCCGGTGCAATGTTAATACGAGAAAGCATTACAGCGTTCCCCCGCTGGATGAAGTACAAATTCAGATCTGAGACTTAAGCGTGACAAGGTTTCAGGGCTGATGCTGTACCTCACGGGAGCAGGAACCGCTGTATCCATGTGAGTCGCCTAAGTCCAGGACAAAAGTTTGAGTGTGTGGCGAAAGTCATCTTCAGAGAGTGGAGAGGGATGGAACCGGCTGTGACGAAGATAGCCCAACCCTAAGCGGAACAAACTTTTGGCTCTGCGACCATGTTTCTTGATAGCAATAGGCCGCACCTGATGTAAAAACAATCCCGTTTTCATCACACTCTTGTCGGCTTGATATCGCCTGAAACCCTAGGGCGCGTCATCAATTAATTCCAGAGACCTGGTGGGATCAGCATTACCGCGCCCGCACTCCTGAAATAAACTAGGGCCTGTCGTCCTTTTGCC
>NZ_JACSWC010000106.1 GCF_016888165.1 Halomicronema sp. CCY15110
TTTCGACTCCGCTCAACTCTCGATACTGGTAGGTTGAGCGAAGTCGCAACCGGATTGAACGGGTACTTTATTTAGTTACAGATCCCTTAGGGTTTCCTTAACGGTTGGTTGCATCGCTTCAAAGATGCGGTAGGGGGTTTCTGTCATGCCCAGTGCGGCGTACGTTTGTTGCGCTCGGATGTTGTCGCGTTCAACATATAGCCGAAATCCACAGACGTTGGGCTCCTGCTCTGCCAAATCCTTCACGCAGGCGTATAGCTGTCGATAAATGCCTTGACGACGGTACTCCGGTGCCACGAAAACACTTTGAATCCACCAAAACAGGCCGTTACGCCAATCACTCCACTCCATTGTGACCATCAACGATGCCACGAGTTGAGAGTCTGTCTCCGCGACGAGATAAAACCCGAGCGAGGGGTTTTGGATGAGGGCGTTCACCCCGGCGGTGATGACCTCGGGCACCAACGCTTTGCCTTCGGTTTCTCTGGCCATCGCTTGGTTAAAGGCCGCGATCGCCCCCGCATCGCGCGGTTCTGCTTTACGGATGTGAACGGACATCAATGTTGAACTCCTGACAGCGCAGCACCATACTCTGAACAATCCACTCCATCGATTAGTGAGCTTGCGTCACTTCCTGCTGCTTCTGATGCGACTTATTTTTGTGGCGGTGTTTCGATCAGTTGCTGAAACGACCAGAGCGCTTGTCGATGGCGGTCTCCGGCCACCCAAGTAAAATCATTATGCCCTGCGGCGGCGACCCACAGCGCCAGCTTCGGCTCCGATGCGGCTGCATACAGGATTTGACCGTGCTCAGGCGGAATCGTTTGATCCGCTTGACCATGCATGATGAGAACAGGACAACGCACCTTTGGCAGTTTGTCCAGGTTAGAAAACTTGTCGAAGGGAAGGAGGGGAAACGGGACAACGACCCGAAAAGCCGATGTAAATGTACTCTCTAAAATCAAACCCGCAATCGGATATCGAGTCGCGAGTTCAGTGGCAGATCCGCCCCCCACTGAGCGACCGTACACAATAATTTGTTCGGGAGGGATTTGGAGCTGTTGGGTGAGGTATGAATAAGCGGCAGCCGCATCTTGATAAGCGTTCTTTTCTGTGGGCTGACCATCGCTGGTGCCATAACCCCGGTAGTCATAGGCAAAAACACTAAACCCCCAGCTGTGGAAGCGATCGAGTACGGGACGAATATCGCCTAAATCTTCAGCATTCCCGTGAATGTAGAGCAAGGTATAAGCCGATTCAGAATTCGGCAGGAAGGTTGCCGAAATCTGTTCGGTCTGGGTGGCAGGGACTTTAAGCACATCCTCAGTGTCTTGATAGCTCGCAGGCTGAGGTAAAAAGATCATGCTGTCGGCTCGAAAAAAGACATAGAGTGCGAAACAGGTGTAAATAAACAGCAGCGATCGCACCAGTCTTTGCCAACTGATTTCCCCAACAAGTAGTTTTCTCAATGGCAACCAACTCACAAGTAAATCCAGCTAGTTCTAGCACCTCAATAATTTCCAGGCGTTTGGCAACGGTGAAGTTAGGTGGCTGGCAACTGGCAACTCATCCAATAATCGCCATAACTAATCGCCAGTGTCATAAATTTAGGCTCCACTAGGCTCCCTCACCTAGCATTGCAGGTAAATCAATCTCTTTAATACAAGTCGCTCGTGACAAAGAGAGAATACAGTCAACGATCGCAAGAAGATCGCTGAGAGGGATGGCTTCACCGCCCGTCAGCTTGGCTGCTGCCAGCTCTGCCAGAACTTCGGGTGTACCAACATTGCCAGGGTTAATCACCGTTACACCAATCTGCTGCGATCGCAATTCTTCCCGTAAGGAATGCACCACTTCCCCGCAGCCCAAACTTGGATGCACTATTGGCAACCTCCCGTCCTGGGAAATTATCTCGACCTGAGAGCGCTCCCATGAACATGATTTTTGGATTATCCGATCGTCGCAGGGCAGGTAATAACGCCTTCACTAACCGAATGGGAGCGACCAGATTGACGGCAATCACGCGAACAATGTCTTCATCAGAACAGGTTTCAAAGCGATACTGAGGAGTAAATGCGTGGGTTTCCCAGGTTCCACCCATATATAACAACGCATCTAAGGCATCATTCCCGATCGCGTTGACCACCGTTTCGATGCCTGCCAAGTCAGACAAATCTGCCTGCACCCATTCACCCACCGGAGCTACTGTCCGAGACACTGCCAATAGGCGATCGCACTGGTCTATCAAATGGTCTGCAACCCCAAGTCCAATGCCGCGACTTGCTCCTGCCACTAGGATGGTCTTAAAAGACATGGTTTTTCTCCGGTTAATTGAGGCGTAGACCAAACTTCGTCACTCCCGGAAACTCGATATTGAATTGTTCCGAGAAGTAATCGGCGTGGAAGGTTTGATAGGGCTTAAATCCAATGGACTCATAGGTATGGCGAGCGACATCGTTGCCGTTGATCACCATAATTCCAGCGAAGTCATGCTGCTGCGATCGTCCCTCCTCCAGTAGGGCTCTGAGTAGCGCTTTACCAAAGCCTCGCCCCCGCGCTTCTGGCAACACGGCAACATTTTCAATAATCCAGGTTGCCTGGGGTGTGAGGAAAAAGGGTCGCAAATCTCCTCCCCAAAGTGCCAGATAGCGATCGCGAAAGATGGTTAAGGTTTCTGTAGACCACTTCAACTCGTGGGCAATCGCCTCCAGACGGGACAGGCGCAACGGGCAATAGTCTTCCGGATCAGGCACATAACCTGCGGCAGCAGCAACGGGCTTACTTTCAGCTTCTAAGATCAGGAAATCTTCAACACTGCCCCAGTTAGAAGCCCCTGTCCTCAGTTCTGCCTCAATGAACTGCAAGGCAGTGGTTCCAGTCCCGTCCAATAGATCTTCCCAAAAGCAATGATTCAATGGCGGCAACGAAGCCTCATATTCAATTCTGACGAGGAAGGGAATATCGGCAGTTGTCGCCTTGCGGGTGCTGAGGGTGGCTAACATAAAACCCCTTTGAGGATACCCCTCACATAAAGATACAATCTGTATGTATCCTAAAATAGCCAGAGAGTCGGCTCTTGTCAAGATACATACTGTCTGAATGTTAAATTGAGCTATTCACCATGCCAGCCAAGTTGACCAAGGCGGAACAAACTCGTCGCACTCGTCGCGCCATTCTTGACCGAGCGCGTCACTTATTTGCCACAAAAGGGTATGCCGCTACGGGAACCGAAGAAATCATCAGCGAATTAGGCATTACACGGGGAGCCTTGTATCACCAATTCAATGATAAGTTGGGCGTGTTTAAGGCGGTCATCGTTGAAGCCTACGGTGAGATCACAGACTACATCCAAACTAAAGTTCAGACCCTAGACACCAATTGGCAGCAACTCATCGTCGGCTGTCAGGCATTTCTCGAAGTCGCTCATCAGGAAGAACTACGGCGTTTGGTTTTTGTTGAAGCCCCAGCCGTTTTGGCAGCAGATGACCTGGCTGCAATCGATCAGTATGGCTTTGCTTTGCTCCGGGAGTCCATCCAGATTGCAGTCACTGAAGGTGAGCTAAACACGATCGATGCAGAGGGATTCGCTCACTTGGTCAATGGTTCGCTCAATGATTTAGCAGCTTGGGTGGCACAGTCGAATGATCCCGATCGACTGAAAACAGCGCAATCTTTAGTAGAAACATTACTAGAGCGACACCGCAGTTAAACTCAATTATCGAATTTCAGATACTAGGCTCGGCGATCGCAGTCATCTGCTTTACAGGCTCCTTCTTGATGGAGATGGGTGGAAGTTGGCTCAGAACCCGATCAATAGTTCAAGCTACCTAACGACAGAGCTTCAGTGCCGAGCCCGCGTGCGCTGAAGTCAGCGGAGTGCCGAAAATACAGCTGCGGGCTCGTCCACTGCAAGCGCTTGTTAGAACGCGGGATGGCGCGCACAGTCCGCTTGCCGATTCGGAACGGGGCTCAGCAGCACCATAAGCGGACGCCGACAAGTCTTGCTCGTCGACGTCCGCGTGACGGACCGATTAGAACTCGCCAACCACCTTGCCCAGCATCGTGAAAACCACAACTGAACAGATGAGAGCCTCATCAAGTCACGTCCTTGAGTTGATCCCAAACATATTGCCCTCAGTGTCCATACATAGACTCACCCAACCGAAGTCCCCAATTGAGAACTTTGGCCTGACGATGCGGCCTTTTGCTGCAACAACTCGAGATTCTTGTACGGAGCAGTCTTCAGCACTGAAATAGACCATCGTGCCTCCGACTCCCGGTCGAGCATGTTCCGATCTTACTAGAGCACCTGACGCACCGTAGGCACTCATACTTGCAGGAAAGCTCATCATCTGTGTCTCGCCAGTTGGGTCATTCATCCCGTCGAGTTTCTGCCCGAATACGCCCTCATAAAATGCAACTGCTCGGTCCATATCTTCTACGTAAATGTCAAACCATCCGATTGCATTTGGCTTTTCCATGGTGTTCTCCCTAGTTGATTGAAGAATGTCCACCACAGTATGACCAGCACGCTGCTGCTCGTATTGTATAAATCAGACATCGAATTTGGCTGCGTACGTTTTGGGTGTGTGCCCCGTAACCTTGCGGAACGAATGGATGTAATGCGACTGGTCTGAGTACAGGTCTAGATAGTGCTTTCTGAATGACTGCTGCACACGCAGGACCTTGAGAAGATCGTGCGGTGCCAGGCCCGTCGTTCGTTTCAACGTGCGCTGAAGCTGACGAGGCGACAGTTCCGTCAGTCTTGCCATGTCCGCCACGCTGCGGATCCGATCGAGATTCGAGAGGATCTTCACGGTCACAATGTTGGTCACGATCAACTTCTCTCCGAGAAGCCACTGCACCAGTTCCGAAAGCGCTGGTAACTTCTCGTCGAAACCCACTTCCGCGATCTTTCTGCTCACCTCTACCAGCGGCAGAGATCCCGAATAGGGCGTTCCCACGTACCGATCGAAGATCTCCTCGCTTCTACCCTGCCATACCCCTGGATAGAACTGAACTCCTACGTAGTGAAATGACGTGCCGAGGTTCAAGACTTCGGCCTCGGTGCGAAGCGCGGTTACTCCCGCGATGGTCGTATCCGTCTAGTTGAACAGAATATTCACGCACCCATCGGGTACCGCGTGGTATAGGAAATCCTCCGGCAGGTTGGCGACCGTCCTGAGTTCTCAATAGCAGTGAACCAATTCAGCGAGGCTGCCGCAGGGCTTCGCTTCTGAGTACTTTACGAAATGAACCGATCGATCGATTCCATCGCGTATGGGGCTATACATCTCAGCTAGGTTCATGCGTTCTAACTATTTATTGGACTGACGCATTCCACATAACTTCGCTGCTGGGGTGATTAGGTGGAAATCCGTCAGCCTAACGCCCCGATATGGGTGATTAGGTAGACGAGTTCAGTATAATCAGCCCTTCATGATGGGCTTTGGATTGCTTAGGGTTTATTTAGTATCGTTCGTTGCGGGTAGTCCTAGATGCAATCTGAACCTCGACCCAAGAAGTTATGAGAGCAAGTGCGCGGTGCGATTCGGATGAAGTACGACTTCGATCGCCCAGAGCCCGCCGATGGGCGACGGATTCGTCGCTCTATGCTGTTCCTCAACGAGCTACATCCCTGGGCGATGAGCGTTTCAGAGAGAGGGGCCGTTCCCATTCATCTGCAGTTAAAGAGCCCGCGGCGATCGCCCCCTTTCTTCTGTGTTTCGATGCCGATCTGTCAGCTGGCATGTCGTGAAAGTGGAAACGCGATCGCCTGCAATACATCCGGATCATCATCTACAGACAGAATAGATAATGGACTTGCTAACCATCACCTCACCCTTGTTGTGCGCCTCATCTCAGACTATAAACCCCGATTAGGAAGCACTCAATTTCAAGGCTCTCTAGAGCGCACAAATGATTGCCCCAACGCAGTCAAGGGCTTGACATTGTGATAAGGGACTAATCACTGCGCGGGTTTCGACCCATGGTTGATCTTGGACGATGGAGCTTTGAGCTGTGCGTTGAATGTGACTTTTTACGAGGCATCTCCCATCTCTAGAATGTCGTCACTTGACTCATATGTAACTGGAAACCCCTCCTCTGGTCCTATGCCTGTCCCGATGAATCAACCAGGCATATCATTTAGGGGAGGCAACTCAGGTACATTTCGGTATCCCATTCTGTCGTGGTTGCCAAGAATTTTTCCCACTCATCGCGCTTGTACCAGGAATACACCCGATACATTTCCCCTGGCATTGCCGATTTGATGACCTCATCTTCATCCAATCGCTGTAGCGCGTCACCCAGAGACATCGGCAGCTTTTTCACCTGCTTCCCGGCTTCCATCGCCTCGTACAGATTGCGCTCCTCGGGTTCGCCGGGGTCGAGATTACGCTTGATGCCGTCATCAAACGCCTTGATGATGGCCGCTGCCATCAGGTAAGGATTCACCATCGAATCCACCGCCCGGTATTCAAACCGTCCGGGGGCAGAGACGCGCAACCCACAGGTGCGGTTTTGGAAGCCCCAATCGGCATACACAGGGGCCCACAGTCCCGTATCCCACAGGCGGCGATACGAATTTACGGTAGAGCACCCGATCGCGGTCAATGCTCCCAAGTGCTCAATTACGCCCCCAATCGATTGCAAACCAATGGGGCCAGGCTTAGTTTTGCTGAGTTCAGGATCGGGCAGAAAAGTATTTTCGCCGCCTTTGCGATAGCGGAAAACACCCTCGGCTCCCGGCAAGGTCTCCAGCCCCAGGTCATTAACCGTATCGTCGCCGCCGTACCACAAAGAGAGGTTGTGGTGACAGCCATTGGCCGACAAGCCCATAAACGGCTTCGACATGAAGCAGGCAATGAGGTCAAACTCGCGCGCGACCTGGGCACAAATCTGGCGGTAGGTGGTGAGGCGATCGCAGGTGCGCAGCGCATCATCAAACATAAAGTTCAGTTCGAGTTGGCCAGGAGCATCCTCATGATCTCCTTGAATCATGTCCAAACCCATCGCGTTGCAGTATTCGATGACTCTCAGCACCACCGGTCGCAGCTGCTCAAACTGGTCGATGTGATAGCAGTAGGGCTGGGTGGCTCCCCCATTGGGTTTGCCATCTGGCCCTTTCTTGAGCCACATCATTTCGGGTTCGGTGCCGTGACGCAAGTGCAACCCATTGTGCTCCATCTGGAACTGCTCGTGGATGCGGCGCAAATTGCCACGACAGTCCGCCGTCAGATAGGCTCCCGGTGCTTCCGGCTCTTCCCGATTGCGGAAACAGGTGCAGTACACTCGCGCGACTCGCTTATCCCAAGGCAGTTGGCAGAAGGTATCGGGGTCCGGAATGGCGACCAACTCTGAAGCTTCTGGGCCGTACCCGATGTAGTTGCCATAGCGGTCTAAAAACAGATTCGCCATCGCCCCATAAACGAGCTGAATGCCCCGCTCGGCAGTACTCTCCCAGTGCGAGGCAGGCACGCCTTTGCCCGTGATTCTCCCCGTCACGGAAATGAACTGGTAATAGATGTATTGAATGCCCAGTTCATCAATTTTGGCCCGTACCTGTTTGACGAGCTCAGCGCGCTCAGCTTGCGCGACGTAGGCTTCTAAATGCGTGAGCGTCTCTGATTGAGAAAGAACTGAAGTCACAAGCAATTCTCCGATGTACTCTGTCTTGGCGGCATCCTAATCCTCAGCTTGGGGCTGAGGCGAAACGTTGATTGTTTCCAAGCTGGATGCAAATTCTCAGATATGCCGAGAAAAATGAGATCTTTATATTGTCTTGTGGCTAGTAAATCGGGACTGCCCTACCAACTTTGTAGTTGCAGATACCGGGAATGAAGAATCAGGGGCTTAAGTCATGAAACTTTAGTTAAACCCTGAAAATCCCACTGACTTTTCCAACGGCAGTGCCAGAGGGTTGGTTACGTTCAAATCTGACCGTTGAGCTGATACCGTTACGTGCCCCTGCGACCAGATGAGTGGGGACGAGAGAAAACTGCCCAATAGCAGGGGGCGGCAAGGCTGCGGTCATGAAGCCGTTTAGCCAAACTTGGCAAGAATTTCGCGATTGACCTGCACATACCCCGGCTCAACGTAAGTAAAGTGGGGCGCGAGGTGAGTATGCGCGGCTGCGAGCTGATGGAAGGGAATCGACGGGTACAGGTGATGCTCCGCGTGGTAAGGCATATTCCACATCAGAAATCGGATCGGCCACAGGGTGAGAGTCGTCCGGGTATTGGTCAAAGGATTATCGTCATCAGAGCAGTTGGTGTGCTCCGCGAACAGAATCATCCGCAAGAAAGGTTGTCCCACCGCTAGCGGCAGCACCCAATACAGCAAAAACCAGGGCTGATGAGCCAAGACGGAAGCCGCGATCGCCCCCCCATACACTCCCAGTTGCAACCAGGTTGCCCGCATCACAATCCCGTAAGCATCGTCAGCGATGTAGGGCATATCGGCCATATCGCCGGTAGCGACGCGCCAGTGGTTCTTAATTTTGCCGAGCCACCAGGGCAGTCCGCTGACCTGCCACACATACTCCCTCAAGGTCGTGGGCTTAGGATCTTCCAGCTCCGGGTCTTTGCCCGCAATCTGGGTGTAGCGATGGTGCCATTTGTGATAACGGCGATAAAAGGCACAGTTGTAAAAAGACAACACCCCCGCCAGCCAGCCGAGGCCGTCATTCAGCCAGTTGCTGGCAAAGGCGGTGCGGTGAGCGCATTCATGCACGGCGGCAAACATGGTCGCCAGACTAAAGCCGTAAATCACGAGAGCCGGGATGGCGATCGCCCAATGGCCGCGCTGAGTCGCCCACAGGTAGCCACTCAGTCCAATGATCAACAGGTGCCCAATAAACTGCACCCCACCTTTGAGGTCAGAACGGCTATTGAGTTGCTTCAGGTCATCGGTCGGTAGCAGTTGTCTGGGATTGGTCGTCTTGATCGGTGATGTCATGGCCGAATTTCCTTTCACAACAGATTACTCTGGGTGTAGTAAGGTGCTAGTCTTCAGCCGCAAATGTCTTGGCTGGTCTTTCGTCGGAGTGATACCTTCTGATTTGAATTTTAAAGCCCTCCCTCTGGGCTGGGGGTAGCTCTAACATCTAGAAACTTGGCGATGATGGCATGAACCCAAAAGCCTGAACTCCCCATTTCAGAAGCAATTTGCCCCTCCCGGCACAAGCCGCACAAGTCTAAAACTGTCATGATTTTTTGATATGTTGTGGATGCGCCCATGCAACTCAACCTCACGCTTTATCCCTACCTCGAAGCGTTGCTACCCCGCCATGAAAAAGCCGGGCAGCAACCCGATAATCTCTGCGGCCCTTACTGGGTTGCTTTACTGCTGCAAGCCTATGGCCAACTCGGAGTCTCAGCGGTAGAGGTCGCGCTGGCCGCATCCACCCTCCTGCCTAGTCAGGGCGATCCGGAGAACTGGTTACCTCCTGGCGCGACCTCCCGTTTTGGAGCAGGATACGATCGCCTTCCCACCGTCCCTAACTTAGAGATTTGCGGCACCGCCATTACCGGGCTGATGCAGGCAACTGAGCAACTCAGTCACGGGCGCTTTTGCCTGCTGCCACTGCAAATCAATAACTGGATCGTCGGCTTAGCTTCTTTATTTGACCTCTGCCAAACCCATCCCGAATGGCAAGCCGTGCCGCTACTCAACGTTCACACCAGCTACTTTTGGGGTTCCCGCCTCACGCCGCTCCAGCTACTCACCTACTTGCAAGGCGAACCGCTGACTTCCCCCGCCGCCGACTGGAAGGTTGGCCACTTTGCCCTGCTGGCTGGACAGCTTCAAGGCGACGCTGCTGATCTGTATGCTGTCCTCGATACCTATCCCCACTTTGGCTGGCAAGGCTTGCACCTACAGCCCCCCGCCGCTTTGGCCGCCGCCCTCCAGCGCCCTGATTTGCCTACAGAAGGCGGCATAGCGCTGTTTATCGAGTCAGAGCGGCGATCTCAACTCATTCCACTTCTAGAAAAAGCCGCATTCCGCATCGAACCTTGGGATAACGGCACTCCCGATTCGGTGAAGGAGTAAGGGGAGTGGGGGAGTGGGGGAGTGGGGGAGTAGGGGAGTAGGGGAGTAGGGGAGTAGGGGAGTGAGGGAGTAGTTAATCCATCACCCCATCACCCCATCACCCCATCACCCCATCACCCCGTCACCCATTTTGTCCCTATCGATACAACGCCAAACCGCATCCTCCAGCAGATTAAGAACTGTTCTCTTAGAAAGCGATCGCTCATGGTTGTAGCCACCTCTGCCCCCGAAACCATTGCCGACTGGGTCGAGTCTTTGCAACAACAAGGCGTTAAATACGTCCGGTTTGAGCTGCCGGATCTCCACGGCGTTTCCCGCTTGAAAGTGATTCCCATCGCTAAAGTTGAGGGCTACGCCCGTAAGGGACTCAATTTTTACGGCGGCACCCTGGCGCTAGATACCGCGTCTTCGGTCGTGTCGGCTTCGGGCTACCACGAAGAGCGTAAATACCGCGATCATCTGCTGTTTCCCGACATCAGTAGCTGCACCCCAGTACCGTGGATGGCTAGCACCGCCAAGGTGGTGTGCGATGCCTACTGGGCTGCCGACGAACCGCTGCTAGCGGCACCGCGCTACGTGCTCAAGTCGCTGCTCGATCGCGCTAAGCAAATGGGCTTTGACGTGATGATGGGCCATGAATTTGAGTTTTATCTGCTGGATAAGGAAACCCACCAGCCGCTGTTTGACGGATTGCACATTTTCAACCACATCCGCAACCAGTACGTGCCCGAAATCTCCCAAATGCTCGACTATTTGCAGGCGGCGGGCATTGATGTGATTACCCACAACTGTGAATACGCGCCCTCCCAGTTCGAGATCAACTTTGGCCCTGGCGTGGGCATTCATGGAGCTGACAAAGCTTTTACCTTCAAAAATGCGGTGAAGGAAATTGCTCACCACCTGGGCTATCACGCCAGCTTTATGTCCAAACCCTTTGCGGGTCTGGCGGGCTGCTGCTGCCATTTCCACCTCAGCCTGTGGCAAGATGGCGTCAACGTATTTCTTGATCCCGATGCGCCCAATGGCCTGTCGGCGACGGCAAAATCTTTTGTGCAGGGCATCCTCGATCACGCTCCGGCGATGATGCCGCTGATCGGCCCTACCCCCAACTGCTATCGGCGGTTAAAGCCCCACACCTTTGCCCCGTCAAACATTAGCTGGGGCATTGAAGATCGCACGGCGATGGTGCGGGTTAAGGCGACGGGGGATGAAGGCACCCACTTGGAAATGCGGGCGGCTTCGGGTCTCAGCAACCCGTATCTGAGCGCGGCAGCCACCTTGGCGGCGGGACTCCTGGGTCTCAAAGAACAGCGGGAATTGTCGCCGATGGTGGATGGCCCCAGTGAGGATGATGCGAGTCTGCCGCCCTTTCCCAAAACCCTGGATGCGGCTCTGGATGCTTTGGCAGCCGATACAGCGATGCAAGAAATGTTGGGGCCAGAGTTTTGCCAACTATTCACGACCGTGAAGCAGTTTGAGCTGGCCCGCTTTCACGACCACATTACCGATTGGGAAGTCGCCGAATATTTAGAGGTTTATTAGATGACGATGCCAACCCAAACGCGATCGCCGTTAACGGATGAACAGATTGCCCAATACCACCAGGACGGCTTTGTCGTGGTGAAAGACCTGCTTGCCCCGGCCCTGGTAGAGCGGCTGGTGGAACGATTTGAGCCGCTGTTTGCCGGCGAGTTTGAAACGGGCGTCTATCCCGAAGAGTGGCACTGGAACCCTTATCTGGGCAAGCCTGGGGCGGCGGGGCAAATGACCGGAGTGTGGCGGTGCGATCGCACCCTAGCCTCGGTGCTGATGTCGGCCCAAATTGGCCAGATGGCCGCCGCCCTAGAGGGCTGGTCGGGCGCTCGATTTTTGGCCGATGGCATGTGGATCAAACCCCCCGGTGCTAAGGAAACCACCCTGCACCAAGATTCCATGTATATCAATTACCACACCCCACCGGGCACCGTCACCTGCTGGATTGCCCTCAGCCACGCCGTCGCCGGAGCCAGCACCATTGAATACGCGCGGGGCTCTCACCGTTGGGCCATGTCGGCAGCGGTGCCCGAGTTTCACAACCAGGACAAAATCTACCTAGCCGACATGGAACGAGCCGCTCAGCGGGCTGGGGTTGCGCAGCCGGAAGTGGTACAGCTGGATATTCCGCCGGGGGGCTGTGTCTTCCATCACGGCAACGCCTGGCATGGGTCAGGGGCTAACCAGATGGATGTAGTGCGTCGCAGTTTGGTGCTCTCTTATATTCCGGCTGAGTCGCGGTTTAAGCCCTTTGATACCTATGTGCCGGGCGGCTACATTGCCGGCAAGTACAAGCGCCACGGCGACGACACCATGGACGAAAGCTTCTTCCCCATTGTCTGGCGCGAGGATGGCTACCGGAGCCCGTTTTTGGCTGAGTATTGCGGCAGTGTTGAGTAAGGGAGTGGGGGAGCAGGGGAGTGGGGGAGTGCGGGAGTGCGGGAGTGATGGATGTTAGGAGGTTTTGATAATCCATTGAGATGCGTTGTTGATCATGCTCACAAGCTTTCCCAAAATCTGGTTGTAGACCTGGTATAAAGCTTTGCCAGTATCACGGTCTAAATATCCACATTTCACGGCGAATTCAATCCATATTTGAGTTTCTGCGGCTTCGGCCTCTGAATCGGAAAGTTTCGCAATGAAGGCAGCCTGGTAACAACGCTTCCGCCAAGCTTCACCCAAGTTAGCGCACACAGATCTTGAGGAACGGCGAATTTGATCGGTCAGAGCAAACCGCTCTTCGGTCGGGAAACGTTTAGAAGCCTCGAAAATTTGCATCGCCGCATCGAAAGCCAAGCGATAAACGTCCAAATCTCCATGCACCTGTACTACCTTTTGGCCCACGTAGATTGCCCAAAAATCTCTCCTGATAATTCCCAACTCACTCCTCCAATACTCGATTATCCGTTCGCCTCGTCACCCATTCACTCCCACACTCCCTCGCCCCATCATCCATAACGATGTCTACAGTAGAAACCCGCCGCACCTTCACCCCCGAACAAATCGCCCAGTTCCAAGGCCAAGGATATTTGGTGTTGGATAACGTATTGACTCCAGAGCAGATTACGGAGCTGAGCGATCGCTTCGACCCACTCTTCAACACGCAGTTTGAGACGGGCATTTACCCCGACGAGTGGTATGGTCGCCCCGGACTCAGTCAGCCCAATGCGACCCGCCAGATGAGCGGGATGTGGCGCTGCGATCGCACTGTCGCCAACTATGCCCTATCTGGGGAAATCGCTCGCCTCAACGCCACTTTGATGGGCTGGGACGGTGGCCGCTACGGCCTCGATGCCTGCTGGATTAAGCCCCCGGATGCCCCAGAAGTCACCTTCCACCGCAACAACACCTACGCCTCAGTCATCGATCCGCCCTCAATGGTGACCTGCTGGATTGCCCTCAGCGACTGCACTCACGCGGCTGGCACCCTGGAGATTGTCCCTGGCTCTCACCGCTGGGATTGCTCCGACCAGGTGCGTTTTCTCCACGCGCCCAAAGACGACTACCGCGCACCCCTCTTCGCCGCTGCCCAAGAAGCCGGAGTCGCCAGCCCCGAAACTATGCCCGTAGAATTGTCCCCCGGTAGCGCTGTCTTTCTCCACGGCGACCTGTGGCACGGCTCGGGACGCAACCAGACGGACTCTCAAACTCGCCGCAGTTTTGCCGTCAGTACCTTGCCGATGGACGCGAAGTTTCAGCCCCTCGGGGTCGGCACGGGCTTTATCTTCAACCGCTATCGCCGCATGGGTAATCTGGAAATGCATGAAAGCTACTTTCCGGTTTTGTGGAGTGCTGATGGGTACCGTACTCCTTTCCTCAAAGATTATTGCCAGGAGGCGCTGGCGATTTCGTAAGGATTTCAGCGATCTCACCGCCATACTCCTGTACGGGCGAGGCATTCTCGAAATCACCAATCGGTATGGCCAAAACGTTTCATCGAGAATGCCTCGCCCCTACCCCATCACCCCCTTACTCCCCCACCCCGCCACTCCATCACCCCTTAACATGCCTTCTAAAACTCTCCGCTTAGCAAGCTTCGATGTTGGCACCGACGACCTGCGCTGGTGGGCTCCCGAACTTTTGGAGCGCTATCCCGACGGCTTTTACACCATGCACTGCCAACTCTTTGACGAGGTGTGTGAACAGAGCCAGCCAGAAGACTTAGGCGGTGTGGAGCTGACCCAGGTAGAGCTGATCAAGTACGAGCCCCGCAAAGGTCACTATCCGACGGATGCGGAACTGGCGGAGTTAGACGGCATCGTCATTTCGGGCTCTGCCGCTGGGGCCTACGACCAAGACGATTGGGTTTTGCAGCTACAAGAAGTGATTCGGGACTACCACGATCGCCAAATCAAGCTGTCGGGCTTTTCCTTTGCGCCGCAGATTGTGGCCCAAGCGATCGGCGGCAAGGTCGAGAAGAATCCTCCGGGCACAGAGCTATCGGTGGTGACGATTAACCTGACTGAAGCGGCGCAGCAGTATTTCGGCGGCGATCGCACCTCCTACGCGATCCAAGTCCACCACAATGACGGCGTCACCCAACTGCCCCCCGGCGCGGTATCGCTCGGCACTAGCGGCGTCACGGAGTATCTGGGCTGGATGCTGGGCGGCCATATTCTCGTGTTTTCCGGCCATCCCGAATATTCCCGCGATCCCTGGATTTTGGAGCGGATGATGATTGTGGAACGGCGAGATCGCCTCGTCCCCGCTCAACTCATCGACTACGGCTTGCAAAACCTGTGGAACCCCACCGATTACGTGTGGCAAACCCAGCAGCAATTTCGGTTTTTCTTAGGCCAGTTGAGCGTTTAATCAGAGGCAAAGATTGACAGGATGGAGCCATTAACGACTTGGGCCACGTGGGAAGCGTTCAAAGCTGCGCAAACGGAAATCGAACTCCCAGCCGGAACGGTTGCTCACATCCCCGTTACGATCCGCTACATCGATATGGGTCAGGCGCTCAACGGTACGGTGCTCTTGATGCATGGCATACCGACCTGGGGCTACCTGTATCACGCGGTCATTCCGCTGCTGACCCAAGCGGGATATCGAGTGATTGCGCCGGATTTTTTGGGCCATGGCTGGTCCGATCGCCGCGATCGCTTCGACCGTTCCTTTCAAGACCAGGCGTGGATGATCGTAGCCTTGCTCGATGTCCTGCAATTAGATGGCGTGGATGTGGTCGGTCACGATACGGGCGGTGCCGTGGCGCTCATTTTGGCGATCGAGCATCAACCGCGAGTCAATCGGCTAGTGATCACCAATGCCGTCTGTTACGACCGATTTGATGATGACATGCTGGATTTGGGACATCCCCTGAGATGGCAGTCTCGGCCACTCGCTGATTTAATCGCAGCCCTAGAGGAAAGCCTGGCTGCTGGCCTGTCAGACCACAGTCGATTAACTCCAGCATTTCGGGCTGGCATCATTGCCCCGTGGGCTAGTGAAACAGGCAAGTTAAGTTTGCTGCGCAATGCCGCCGCGCTGAACGCTAACCAAACGATGGCGTTAGTCGATCGACATGGCCGAATCACTGCGCCAACCCTGATTCTCTGGGGGATGGATGATCCGTGGCAAAAATCGGAAGATGGGAGGCAACTCGCGAGTGAGATTCCCGGAGCGGTATTCAAACCGATCGACGGGGCTTCGCACTGGGTACAACAAGATGCACCCGCAGCGTTTGCCGCCGCAGTGCTGGAGTTTTTGGCGATCGCACCCCAGTCACCGACTTGAAGTGTTCCAAGTAAAAAGTGATCCAACCGGGATTCCTCCCGTTGGTCGGAATGACATAACCGGTCATGTTGAGCGCAGCGCAGCGGAGTCGAAACATCTGGCATGACGAGGGACGATTATTTCTTTGGACTACTCTTGACTATCTGCCGGGTCTACCGCCTAATATTTGATCGGTCAGTCCAGCAGCGCGATCGCATCGCCTGCCTTCACTACCCCCTCGACCAAAACCGCCCCATACACTCCGGCATAGCCTTCGTGGGCGTTGGCCACATGCTTAATGATTTCGGGGTTGGCCTCTGAAGTATCCGGGTCAAGGGTAATCATTTTGCAGCGGGGGTCGCGCTCTAAAATCGTCACTACCAACGTGTCGCCGATTTTCAATCGCTGACCGATGAGCTCCTTCTCATACACTGGCGGTTTGTCTTCGTTCCAAGTGACGTAAAAGTTAGAGCGAAAGCGCCGTTTATCAATTTCGGTGCCTAATTCTTGAGTCAGCGACTCGCTAAGTTGAGTCGAAAATAGCGTTAGCGGGCGACAGTCGAACTGGCCTCGCTGGGTAAAGTGCAATTTAAGGGTGGGGTCGTTTGCCAGGGTTTGCAGATGCTCCAGAAAAGCCGCATCGTCAATGCTGTAGGTTTCACCGTTCGGCGTTTCTACGTCTATTGAGAACTGCTCGCCATCTGGATACAGCGGATTAATTCCGGGGGCCATTTTTTGGGCCGCTGCCAGATTGCCCGGCTTGACCGTGACCGCCGCTTCTTTGTAGCGGGGTTTGTACAGCAGCAGAGATTCTTGGTCACGACCCGTGAACCACGGAAAACCGGGATTGCCCTTTTCTGTGACCACGCCATAGACGCGATCGCCCATCACGCCAGCAAAGGAAACAAACGCTTCCTCCAGCATCTCCCCCATCATGCTCTTGACTGGGTAGCGCCAAATACTCTCAACCATGCCCACAATCGTCATCAGTAAGAGGCTCCAATCATCATGTGCAGTTCCGCAAGCTCACTTTAGGCGTTAGCTTATTGTGGGTTATTGTGGGCGCGCTGACAGTTCTTCGCTGTAGCGTTGCTGGCAATTCGCGATCGCCTTCCGCTCAATCCATCGACTACGACCTGCAAAACCTTTGCCCCCCTACCGACGACATCTGGCCAACGCCGCACCAGTTTCTGTTTTGCCTGAGGCCGTTGAGTATTGAAGCGGAGTCAGAGATTTGCACATTGACAGCCACAACCCTTTTTGCGTTGTTTCTATCTCGTTCCACCTAATCACCCATCTCAATAATGGCTTCAGAAGCCATCAAAAGCCTTAAAATACGAGTGTTTCAATGGCTTTTAATCCCATCGCTTTAGGTGGAAAGCCTCTCTCTAATCAGTTATTAGGCATATGCTGGAGATCTTCATTGATTCCTTTAAATGAACACTGTTCAGAGCTATCTGACGTTATATCCTCACTGGTGCAGAAAAGTTTTGGGAGCAAAGTATCGGTAGTCTCATCGTGAGAAAGTCGTCACTTTCGAGAACT
>NZ_JACSWC010000107.1 GCF_016888165.1 Halomicronema sp. CCY15110
CCGGGAGCGCGCCCCTCATCCATGCCAAACAGCACAAAGTGCTCAAAGCCGTAGCGCATACTCCCCTGCTGCACCGCCGCTGCCACATCAGGATTGGCCTGTAGGTACGCCGCTTCATCAAATAGCGGGGCCACTCTCAGCCCACCCACTTGGATATTGAAGTCTACTAAGCTGCTTTGATAAACCACACCAGTTTTGATGGCAGTGTAGGAAACCCAATGCTCGAAATTGAAGAAGGCATTGCTTGCCCCAGTGACCACATCGCGAGAAGGAAGCACGATCGGCTCACCGTCTGCCTCAGGGACTGTGTCGTCGGGAGGAACCACGATCGGCTCAATGCGTAACGCATCGACAGTCAGCGAATCAAGGTTCGGCCCACTCGTGCCAATCGCCGTTAGTCTAACCGTGTGATTGCCTGCAGTGAGCTGCACTTGCTCTAGCAAATCGTTCCAGTTTGTCCAATTGCCAGTAGAACTAAAATCTAGTGTGGTGATGTCCTCACCATCAACGGTCAAGCTCAATAAGCGATTGGCATCAGCCCCAAGGGCGTAGCGAAAACTCAATTCATACTGACCATTCGCATCAACTTCGATAGCAAACTCCGCGTAATCCCCAGTGGGATTCAGATAATCCGCAAAACCGCTCCCCAAATAGCCCTCATGGTTCGTTGCAACTTCTGGGCCGGATAGGGTTGCTAACTCCGCTTCATAAGTAAAAGACATGATTCACAGGTACTCCGTAAAATTTAGTACATACGTTTAGCGCTGCCAAGCACATTCACTTAAGTGCAAGCACGTATTGCTCACGTATTGTTGTTGTTATCCTTATGCGTCCTCAGCCAAGACGAAGCTTGGATCAGGCGGCCTGCCTAATTGATTGGGAAATCTTTTCAGGAGCCTTAGGCCCTTAGCCACTGGATCGCAGTTGGTACTGATACTGCACGCCACCGCTGAATGTCCTCATGCACTATCCACCTATCAATAACTGGGGTAGTCTTCTCACCTCAGGCTGCTAGTTTGATGCGTTGTGCTCGATAAATAGAGTTCGGAAATTCAGTTTCAATGACGTTGACAAGCCGACACTAGGCACCCAACACTAGTCAATCAGCCATATCTGGTAGTAAATGCGCCAGCTACTATTGCGCTGTAGGTAGTGGTATTTGGCGAATAAAGATATTGCCTTCGGGAGACAAATTCGCGATCTCACCCTTCAAAAACAAGGCTTTCAAAACGGTGGGGTTTATCTAAAGCCTTATGCTTTATTATTGGCAGGCTGTGCGCAAAATTACTGATGTAGGCATCTCAAATTGTTCAAAACTTTGCGATACTCTCGGTAAGTTGTTCAAAACTTTGTATTGATACCGTCTTAATCTCAGTAAAAATCTAGGCTGGCTCTCCCTTGGTTCGAGTGAGATTGTGACGCATGAGAACGCAAAACTAAGAGACTTAAGCTTTCATTCAGCTTGGTTCCACACCAAATCAAGGTGCGCCGAAATCAGAAAGTGTTTCACATTTCTCCCCAAGCAGTCCTGCACTATGGCGATATGCGTCTCCCTTATCGCCATAGTGCAGTTGCGGGCCCAACGCTCTTGCAACAGGGTCAAAATCATTCAAAAATCGCCAGCGCTCCGCACCAGCCTTAAGCTTTTGCGGAATTCAAGATGATCTCTGATGCTGACCGGAAGAGGCGATCGCGCCTTTATATATGGCTGCAAATGAGAAAAAAATCGCTTATAGTAAAGAACAGTTAAGACATTTTGATGCGACGGTGAGTATTTTTACTTATGTGCTATGCACCTCGCCGTTGTTTGTCTGTACTCATTTAGTAGATTCATTTTTTGGAGAATCGCGCTATGACCATAGCAATGGGACGAGCGCAAGCCCAGCGAGGATGGTTCGACGTCCTCGATGACTGGCTAAAGCGCGACCGATTCGTCTTCGTCGGCTGGTCTGGTCTGTTGCTGTTCCCCTGCGCCTACATGGCGATTGGGGGCTGGCTGACCGGTACCACTTTTGTAACTTCCTGGTATACCCACGGT
>NZ_JACSWC010000108.1 GCF_016888165.1 Halomicronema sp. CCY15110
GTCATCAAAGCCTTGCGGCAAAAGGACGACAGGCCCTAGTTTATTTCAGGAGTGCGGGCGCGGTAATGCTGATCCCATCAGGTTCCTGGAATTAATTGATGACGCACCCTAAGCCTCCAGCCAGATAGTTGGAGGCTTTTTGTCTGAAGCCTCCAACCATTGTTGAGCCGTGGCGGGAGGCTTGGGCAAATGCATAGCGCTCAGCGGTCACCCCCTTAAGGTCATTTTGCCCTACAACTCCAGGCAGCATTAGGGCTGGGAAGGGCCAGGGCTGCACCAAGTCAAAATCAACCAAAGTCCTTTAAATCAAGTCGGCGTTGTCTTCCAGGGTGTTTAAGTCGGTGTTGGGAGCGGTCTCCTTAGTTGAGGTTTCAGTATCAATAGGAGATTCTGAGCTTGCCGTCTCATCCAGTGGGAAGTCTTCCTCTTCCGGTGATGTCGGCAGGATGGCAGGATTTTCTGCCGCTGAGATACCTGCATCCTGGGCGGACGGCAGAGGTTGATCGGTATTCAGAGCGTCAGGCTCGTTGGCATCGACTTTGTTTTGGGGCGCTATGGATGGCGTGGCTTCTTGATCTTTAATGGTTTGCGGCGACGTTGGAGGGGCTTGAGGAGCTTTTTTGAAGGCATTTTCGCTCTCTTCTACGATGCTGGGTGAGACTGCTTCTGCTGGAGTAGTCGCCTTGCTGTCGGTTTGGGGCTGATCTAGTTGATCCTTAGCGGTGCTCTCAGTCTCGCTGGCATCAGCATTGATCGCCCCGGCGGTTCCATTGTCAGCGGCAGGCTGAGCGGCTTCATCCGTTGCGGGGCGATCGCCTTCTAAAACCTCTGTTTCAGCCTCGTCTGCCGCCATCGGTTGGGGGACGGCTATCTCCATCTCTTTGCTCTTGTCCGATGCTTCAATTGGCCCTGCTTCAGGCGTCATTTCTGCATTGTCTGGGGTTGTGGCATTGGCTGATGACTCTGCCTGCGCCTCTGGAGCAGCCGTAGCATCTGGCTCTTCTGGTTCGTTGGCGACTGGGGGAGATACTTTTTGCTCGGTGCTGGTTGCTGAAGAATCTGGTGTTGCAGCAGGATCACTTTGTTTTGTCGATGCTTCTTCTTGCAGCTTTGGTGATTCGTAATTTGGATCAATCAACACTTTGGCTTGTGCCAGCGATATTTCGCCCCGCACTAGCTGCGACAAGCTATCTTTGCCACCGGGCTGGTAATCAATCACGCGGACAGTTGTATTCAGCGCATTGTCAATGAGGTTGCCATTTTCATCAATGAGCTCCAGCTTGATCCAGTTTTTGCCGGATTGAAAGCCTTTCAGATAGATCGGCTGCCAGCGATCGAAGACAAAGGACTCGCCATTGACAGTGCAACGGATCCGCCAGTCAGTGATGGTTTCATCGGCTTGGGCCACTAGGTGGGGCGGCGCATTGCTGAGATGAAAGTCGAGAAGGATGGGCTCGGCTCCGTAGTTGTCTTGAGGTTGGTTGTAGGTCAATACCGGCTGACTATCGTCGGGATTATTTTGGGGAGAGGGCGCAAACACATTAAAAACAACTTGGTCATAAGCCCCCTCGTTTTTGAAGCTCTCGCCCCAAGGTCTAACGGCTAAGAGCCGCAGGACATGAGTTCCCGGAGCAAGATTCTCTAAAATAATGGGCTCGTCGGCGTCGTAAATCGCTTGATGAGGCTGATCATCGACAAAGAGATGCAGGTGGGGACCGAAGCCAACAGACTGATCCTTATATATAGGAAAGTCCCTAACCTGCACTTCAACTTGCACGGTGGTGCTGGTCAGGGTGCTGTCGGGGTCAGGGGTGGCAATGTGGACTTGCGGGGTATAAACGTCGAGGTAAGGCTTGAGTTGCTGGATGCGCTCCGGGGGCGAAACCTCAGCGATCGCCCCCACCAGGCGATTAGCCGTCGCTTCAGTCGTATCGCCAGCGAGCAAGACGACGGGCACATCATTATCACCACTACAACTGGCCAACCCCAGCGCCAGCACCACTAGCATCAACCCGATCACTCGCCGCAATATCGCAACCATTCCCACAGTCCCTTCCTGGTGTAATGCTTCAGATTTTCGCGCAGGTTGGATCAGGACGAAAGCCCGCCTCGAAAACTGGACTAGGATTCGTCAATCGAGATCGCAAAAATTAAAGTTTTCAATCAATGCAATAAGAAAGTAGCGATTTCAAGATCACAAAATCCGAGAATTGCGATCGCCAATCTCCAATTAACCGGGATTTCTACAACAAAGTTTACAGTTCTCAACGAAATCAACCAAGGAATGGCTCAACGCCAAGAAACTCGTCGAGGCTTTTGATTGAGAATTATTAATAATGTGGTTTTTGGCACCGTTTTCAATTTGCTTGCACTGCCTGAAAGTCAAGCCCGGAGGCTGTTTTCCTAGATTGAACTATTGTTAACCTGATCTCGGTTACGGAAAACATGCCGTCTATAATGCTCAAGAGCAACTGTAGTCCGAGTCTTAAGAAATCTAAGGTTTTTTAATCTTTAGGTAACGTCCTAATTATCGGTATACAGTACTTACAACTTGCAACTGCTCGTTTGTCTAGAGAGAGGAGAGTCTCCATGACAACTACCCCACGCGAGCGTGAGGCAGCTGTAAAGGTGACAGTGGATAAGGATCCCGTTCCTACTTCTTTTGAGAAGTGGGCCAAGCCGGGTCACTTTGACCGCACCCTTGCAAGAGGACCCAAAACCACCACATGGATTTGGAATCTTCACGCCGACGCTCACGATTTTGATAGTCACACCAGTGACTTAGAAGATATCTCGCGCAAAATCTTTAGCGCGCATTTCGGTCACCTGGCCGTTGTTTTCATCTGGCTTAGTGGCATGTATTTCCATGGCGCTAAGTTTTCCAACTACGAAGCCTGGATGGCAGATCCTCTGTCCATTAAGCCCAGTGCCCAAGTAGTATGGCCAATCTTTGGTCAAGAAATTCTCAACGCCGATGTTGGTGGCGGTTTCCAGGGTATTCAAATTACCTCTGGCTTCTTCCAGCTATGGCGCGCTTCCGGCATTACCAATAGCTACCAGCTTTACTGCACCGCGATCGGCGGCCTTGTGATGGCTGGCCTGATGCTATTTGCCGGTTGGTTCCATTACCACAAGCGGGCTCCTAAGCTCGAGTGGTTCCAAAATGTGGAATCCATGATGAACCATCACCTAGCAGGTCTGCTGGGTCTGGGTTGTCTGAGCTGGGCCGGGCACCAAATTCATGTGTCCCTGCCCATCAACGCGCTGCTAGATGCGGGCGTGGCTCCGCAGGATATTCCCCTGCCCCACGAGTTCATCTTGGATAAGAGTCTGATGGCGGAGCTGTATCCCAGCTTTTCCCAAGGCTTAACCCCGTTCTTTACCCTGAACTGGTCTGCTTACTCTGATTTCCTGACCTTCAAAGGTGGTTTGAACCCCGTGACTGGTGGCCTCTGGCTGTCCGATACGGCGCACCATCACCTCGCTCTGGCTGTCCTCTTTATTGTTGCGGGCCACATGTACCGCACCAACTGGGGCATCGGCCACAGCATGAAGGAAATTCTGGAAGGCCATAAAGGTGATCCGTTGCTCTTTGGTGGCAAAGGTCATGACGGTCTCTATGAGAACCTGACGACCTCCTGGCACGCTCAGCTAGCAGTGAATTTGGCGATCCTCGGGTCTTTGACCATCATCGTGGCGCATCACATGTATGCGATGCCCCCCTATCCGTACATTGCGACGGATTATCCGACTCAGCTATCCCTCTTCACTCACCATATGTGGATTGGCGGCTTCTTAGTGGTCGGTGCGGGTGCTCACGCAGCCATCTTTATGGTGCGTGACTACGATCCGGAAGTGAACTTTGACAACGCTCTGGATCGGATGATTCGCTCTCGCGATGCCATCATTTCCCACTTGAATTGGGTTTGTATTTTCCTGGGCTTCCACAGCTTCGGTCTATACATTCACAACGACACCATGCGGGCCTTGGGACGTCCTCAGGACATGTTCTCTGACTCCGCAATTCAGCTACAGCCGATCTTTGCCCAGTGGGTCCAAGGTCTCCACGCCGCGGCGGCGGGCGCTACTGCCCCCAATGCCCTGGCTAGTGTGAGTCCTGCCTTTGGTGGCGATGTTGTAGCCGTCGGTGGCAAGGTCGCAATGATGCCCATCACGTTGGGTACAGCTGACTTCATGGTTCACCATATTCACGCCTTCACCATTCACGTGACGGTGCTGATTCTGCTGAAAGGTGTGCTGTATGCTCGCAGTTCCCGTCTCGTCCCTGATAAGGGCGAACTGGGCTTCCGCTTCCCTTGCGATGGCCCTGGTCGCGGCGGCACCTGTCAAGTTTCCGGTTGGGATCACGTGTTCCTTGGTCTGTTCTGGATGTACAACTCGTTGTCCATCGTGATTTTCCACTTCAGTTGGAAGATGCAGTCCGATGTCTGGGGCACAGTTTCTGACTCGGGTGCGGTGTCTCACATTACCGCTGGCAACTTTGCCAATAGCGCGATTACCATTAATGGTTGGTTGCGTGACTTCCTGTGGGCGCAAGCCTCTCAGGTGATTGGTTCCTACGGTTCGGCACTGTCCGCTTACGGCTTGCTGTTCCTAGGCGCACACTTTGTCTGGGCCTTTAGCCTCATGTTCTTGTTCAGTGGCCGCGGCTATTGGCAAGAGCTGATTGAGTCTATCGTCTGGGCTCATAACAAACTGAAGGTTGCTCCAGCGATTCAACCTCGCGCTCTGAGTATCACTCAGGGTCGGGCTGTTGGGGTAGCTCACTACCTCCTGGGAGGAATTGTCACAACCTGGGCATTCTTCCTGGCTCGAATTATTGCTGTTGGATAGAGCGCGGAGGACTCATTAACAAGCTATGGCAACTAAATTCCCGAAATTTAGCCAAGCGCTAGCACAAGATCCGACAACTCGTCGAATCTGGTACGGGATTGCTACGGCTCACGACTTTGAAAGCCACGATGGCATGACGGAGGAGAATCTTTATCAAAAGATTTTCGCCTCCCACTTTGGCCACCTGGCAATCATCTTCTTGTGGACCTCTGGCAATCTATTCCACGTCGCTTGGCAAGGCAACTTTGAACAGTGGATCAAAGATCCGCTGAATGTCCGTCCCATCGCCCACGCGATTTGGGATCCTCACTTTGGTCAACCTGCCGTGGACGCTTTCACGCAGGCTGGCGCTTCTAACCCCGTTAATATCGCTTTTTCGGGCGTGTATCACTGGTGGTACACCATCGGTATGCGCACCAATGCGGATCTGTACACTGGTGCAGTCTTTTTGCTGATTCTTTCGGCAATCTTTCTGTTCGCTGGTTGGTTGCACCTGCAGCCCAAGTTTCGCCCCAGCCTCTCCTGGTTTAAGAATGCTGAATCCCGTTTGAACCACCACTTGGCTGGTTTGTTCGGTGTCAGCTCGTTGGCTTGGACTGGTCACTTGGTGCACGTCGCCATCCCTGAATCTCGGGGGCAGCATGTGGGTTGGGACAACTTCTTGTCCACACCGCCTCATCCGGCTGGGCTAGCGCCCTTCTTCACCGGTAACTGGGGCGTGTATGCTCAGAATCCTGACACTGCCGATCACATGTTTGGCACCGCTCAGGGCGCTGGGACTGCAATCCTAACCTTCTTGGGTGGCTTCCATCCGCAGACAGAGTCGCTCTGGCTGACGGATATGGCTCATCACCACCTGGCGATCGCGGTGATCTTCATCGTGGCTGGTCACATGTACCGCACTAACTTTGGGATTGGTCACAGCATCAAGGAAATCTTGAATGCTCACACCCCTCCCGCCGGTACTCCAGGTGATTTGGGCGAAGGGCACAAGGGCCTGTATGACACGCTGAATAACTCCCTGCACTTCCAGTTGGCTTTAGCCCTGGCGAGCTTGGGGGTCGTCACCTCTCTGGTGGCGCAGCACATGTACGCCCTGCCTCCTTATGCCTTCATGGCCAAGGATTACACCACTCAGGCGGCGCTCTATACTCACCACCAGTACATCGCTGGATTTATCATGGTGGGGGCGTTTGCTCACGGGGCAATCTTCCTGATTCGGGACTATGATCCCGTTGCTAACAAGAACAACGTTCTTGACCGCGTTCTGCAGCACAAGGAAGCGATTATCTCTCACTTGAGCTGGGTGTCTTTGTTCCTCGGTTTCCACACCTTAGGTCTGTACGTTCACAACGATGTGGTCGTGGCCTTCGGCACCCCTGAGAAGCAAATTCTGGTTGAGCCAGTGTTTGCTCAATGGGTTCAGGCGGCTTCTGGCAAGATGATTTACGGGTTCGACACCCTGCTGTCTAACCCCGACAGCATTGCCACCACTGCTTGGCCCAATGGCGGTAACGTCTGGTTGCCGGGCTGGTTGGATGCTATTAACAGTGGGTCTAACTCTCTGTTCTTAGCTATTGGCCCTGGCGACTTCTTGGTTCACCATGCGATCGCATTGGGTCTGCATACCACCACCCTGATTTTGGTCAAGGGTGCGTTGGATGCTCGCGGCTCGAAGCTGATGCCCGACAAGAAAGACTTTGGCTACAGCTTCCCTTGCGATGGCCCCGGTCGTGGCGGCACTTGTGACATCTCTGCTTGGGATTCCTTCTACCTCGCCATGTTCTGGATGTTGAACACCATTGGTTGGGTCACCTTCTACTGGCACTGGAAGCACTTGAGCATCTGGTCGGGTAATGTGGCTCAGTTCAACGAGAACTCGAACTACCTGATGGGCTGGCTGCGGGATTACCTGTGGCTCAACTCCTCTCAGCTGATTAACGGCTACAATCCCTACGGCATGAACAATCTGGCGGTCTGGGCTTGGATGTTCCTCTTTGGACACCTAATCTGGGCAACCGGCTTCATGTTCTTGATCTCCTGGCGGGGTTACTGGCAAGAGCTGATTGAGACCATTGTTTGGGCGCATGAGCGTACTCCTCTCGCGAACCTTGTTCGCTGGAAGGATAAGCCCGTGGCACTGTCCATCGTTCAGGCTCGGGTAGTTGGTCTGGCCCACTTCACGGCGGGTTATATCATCACCTACGCTGCCTTCCTGATTGCTTCAACCTCTAGCCGCTTTGGTTAGCTAGTTTGATTCTTCAGGTGAATAACCGAACCCTCCGTAGAGTTATTTTCTGCGGAGGGTTTTCTTTATGAGGATCTTTGCTTTTTCGAATTGAAGTCGATTATGAGAAGTCCTTCTGATACAGCGGTATTCTGCTTTCAAGATGACCATTGAGGATGTTTTGGAACACATAATAGTTTGAGATAAGGATGGTACTGCAAAGAGTTCATGCCCTAAAGCCTCAACCTTCCTCAACGAGTGGTGGACTATGTGAACAGGGACTTTGCGTTTCTGATGCTGAGATCACCCTATCGATCAAGTTTTCGCAACCATTACCTTTGCTGGGAGCTGATGTGTGTCACTCAACGTTGTTATCCGCTTCAAAAACCTGAGCAGCAGTTAATGTCAAACAGGGAAAAGTGTGGGAGAGAATGCGATCTCTCCCTCGAAACTGTTGTAGTTCGTATTCGCCATCCACCAAGGTACAAACTGCCAATGTGGGCTGTTTGGGATTGCCCCGATGTAACGTCGCCCAGACAATGCCCAGATAATTTATCTAGTATTCCTACACACTCTGAATCGAATAGAGCTTCAGCTTAAATTCCTTGTCCCACTGTTCATGCGTTTCCCTCGGCAACAAAATTTCCGCCATCAATTCCGGGACTACCGTCAAATGTCCCACATCGTCAATGCCATTTTCCAGACGCCCTTGGCTAATCCATAGCACATCAGGCATCACCGCATCAGTGGAAGAGAAGAATACACCAGGCGTTTGAAATACGTTCCCCAATCTTGTTTCCTCTGACCAAAGTTCTAGGCGCATATGAATTTTGCCCGCAGCGCTCTGGTGACGAATGTGGGAAGCGCTGGTCATGGAACAGTTCTCCATCAATAATTTCATAGCGCTTCCAGCTGCCATCATCTGGCATCAGTTCCAGGTTATGAAAGTCCCGCAGAGAGGGGGGGGAATCAACAGGGGAGACGTTTGTGGGTTGTGGAGCTAGTGCAGCCAAAGCGATCGCGCAGCAGTTCATTAAAGTCTAGAGTCATGATCATGTGTCCCGAAGCCATTCCCAAACGGCGACGTTGCCGATGCTGTGCAAAAACGATAGCGAAATATTAGCTGCCAATAAAAAAGGTGAGCACAGCTAACCATGCTCACCTGGGAGAGTTTCCCCATGATTGGTGATCGCCGTTAGCGACCGATGCCCAAGTAGCGGAATCCCCATTCTTCCATTTTCGCTTGTGGCAAGAAATTACGACCGTCAATGACGATGGGGGTATGCATTAGGCTGGCCATTTTGGCGTAGTCGAGCTCTAGGAACTGTTGCCAATCGGTGACCAACACCAAGGCATCGCAACCATCAGCTAACCGCTCAGGATCAGTTTCCACAATCACGCCCGTCAGGCCATCCCGCAAACCACTCTGAGACACAATCGGGTCGTACGCTTTGACCTTGGCCCCCAAACGATTCAACTGCTCAATCAGCGTGAGCGAGGGCGCATCCCGCATGTCATCGGTATCGGGCTTAAAGGTCAAGCCCAACAAGCCAACTGTTTTACCCTTCAGGATTTTGAGTTCTTGCTGGAGTTTTTCTAACGCAATTGTGCGCTGGTGCTGATTCACGCTAACAGTCGCTTTGAGCAGCTCGGCGTCGTAGCCGTAGTCTTCAGCCGTGTGCAGCAGTGCCAGCACGTCTTTCGGAAAGCAAGAGCCACCCCAGCCAATACCCGCCTGCAGGAATTTCTCGCCAATGCGAGAGTCCAAGCCAATGCCCTTAGCCACTTGCACCACGTCAGCGCCGACGCGATCGCAAATATTCGCGATTTCGTTAATAAAGCTAATTTTGGTCGCCAGGAAGGAGTTCGAGGCATACTTCACCATTTCTGCCGAACTCAGGTCCGTTGTCACCACGGGCACCGGGGGCAGCGAGGAATCTTCCGCAAACTTGCGCTCAACCAGGGGTTGATAAAGTTCCTGCATTTTCTCGAGTGCTTTAGCACTGGTGCTACCCAACACAATGCGATCGGGGTTAAATGTGTCGTAGACTGCTGAGCCTTCCCGCAAAAATTCGGGATTACTCACAACATCAAAGTCCGCTTTAATATCTTCCTCAGCGGGTGCCGGAGCGCCAGCCCCGACCAGCGACTTCTTGCGCTCGGTAACCCCATCCATCACAATCATGCGCACCCAGTCACCCGAGCCAATCGGCACCGTAGACTTGTTCACAATGACCTTATAGCCGCCATTTAGATGAGCACCAATACCTTTCGCGACGGCCTCGACGTAACGGGTGTCACTTTCCCCCGTCGGCAGTGGCGGGGTGCCCACGGCAATAAACAGCACTTCACCATGCTTAACGCCCGCCGCCAAGTCAGTCGTAAAGGTGAGTCGTCCGGCTTCCATTGACGACTGCATTAACTCGGATAGGCCCGGCTCATAAATCGGCGATTGGCCTGACTGCATTAATTTGACTTTTTCTGCATTGTTGTCGATGCAAATCACGTCATGGCCAATATGAGACAGGCAAACCCCCGTCACTAAGCCAACATAGCCAGTTCCAATGACACAAACACGCATAATAATTCTGTCCTTTCAATACGAGGTGAGTTTACAAATACCCAACAGCCGGAGTGATGACGGCTAGGTATAGATTGCCCAGATATATCAGAGAAATACAGATAGCTCGCGCAAGCCACTGATCCCAACATGGACAAACACCTAGCTGTTAGCAGATATCGGCGCTTGATACCCGATCGCAGCGCGGTCAGCACCCTACGACACTGTCGTTTCCAACGACAGACGCTGTTCAATTTGCAACCGCTGCTTAAAGTCTTCAATCATCTTGACTAGCCCGACCTCAAGGGGCACGGTAGGTTGCCAACTAAGATGGGTTTGGGCTCGCGTAATATCCGGCTGGCGGCGCTTCGGGTCATCTTGAGGCAGGGGCTCGTATTGTAGCTCTGCGTCCGGATTCACCATCTGCTGAACGGTTTGCGCCAGTTGCAAAATGGTATATTCACCCGGGTTGCCCAAATTGATGGGGCCGATAAAATCCCCATTCATTAAGCGAATCAGCCCTTCTACCAAGTCATCGACAAAGCAAAAACTGCGGGTCTGCGAGCCATCACCATATACCGTGAGGGGAATACCGCGCAGCGCTTGCCCGACAAAATTACTCACTACGCGACCATCATTCTCCAACATGCGGGGGCCATAGGTGTTGAAAATCCGTGCCACGCGAATATCCACACCGTTTTGCCGATGGTAATCAAAGGCTAGGGTTTCTGCGACGCGCTTGCCTTCGTCATAGCAGCTACGGATACCAATGGTGTTGACGTTGCCCCGATAATCTTCAGTCTGGGGATGCACTTCCGGATCGCCGTAAACCTCGGAGGTTGAGGCTAACAAGAAACGGGCTTTGATGCGCTTGGCTAAGCCCAGCATATTCAGCGTGCCCATCACATTCGTTTTGATGGTTTTTACGGGATTGTACTGGTAATGCACGGGCGACGCCGGACAGGCCAGGTGATAAATCTGATCAACTTCTAGGCGAATGGGTTCGGTAATATCGTGACGAATGAGCTCGAAATTAGGATTACCAAACCACTGTTGAATATTGCGCTTATGGCCGGTAAAAAAATTGTCTAGGCAGATCACATCATGTCCTGCTTGCATGAGGCGATCGACGATGTGAGAGCCGATAAAGCCAGCCCCCCCGGTGACTAAAATTCTCATATAGGTGCATCAGTGATAATGGACATGCAGCTATGATTCCCGGGTTCTGACAGGAACGCTCATCTCTACTACTGCTAGGCGATCATCCCCTCGATAAGAATGACGTCCCTGGGTAGTCTCATTACGCCAGCCATTGGCTGATGGCTGGCGACTAAATTAAGCTTCGGGCATGGGGATGGTGATATCCACGTTGGTTACGGTTTGGTCGGGGATCAAGGTACTCAGCGAGGGGGTGATATCAGCGGCATTGCCCACTACCAGAATGACGAGATCATCGGGTTGAAGGTGTTGTTGGGCAGCGGTTTGAATCGCTGCGGCAGTGGTGTTGGCGATCGCTTCCTGGAACTGAAAGACAAAGTCTTGGGGATAGCCATAGTACTCGTAACGCACCAGTCGCGACAGGGTCTGCTCTGGGCTCTGGAAATTAAAGACAAAACTATTGAGCACAGAATCTTGGGCGCGCTGGAGTTCGGCTTCCGAAACGGGAGACTGGCGCATCGCCGCGATTTCTTGTTTGACCGACTCGATAAACGGGACGGTTGCCTCCGACCTCGTCTGCCCACCGCCGATAAAGATCCCGTCGTAGTCATAGCGGGCGGCCCAAAAGGCGTAGACCACGTAGGCTAAGCCTTGACTGGAGCGTACCTCGTTAAACAATCTGCCGCCAAAGCCATTGAGCACTTCGTTGAGCACGGTCATCTCGGCATAGTCAGGGGCATTGAGTTGACCCGCGATATGCCCAATTTGCACATAACTTTGGGTGAGCTGGGGCTGGTCGACGAGAAACACCCCGGCTTGAGCCTGGGTCGCGTTAGGAATTGGCGGCAATACCGGAGCATCAGGCGCGGCTTGCCAGTCGCCAAAGTACTCAGCAATCAGCCGTTTCATCGACTCTGGATCAAAGTCACCCGCGATCGCCAAAATCGTTTGCGCGGGCTGCACCGAAGCTTGATAAAACGTCTGGATATCGGCGCGGGAAATATTGTCAATGGTGCTGAATTCGGTGGTGCGAGCGTAGGGGCTATTGTCCCCGTAAACTAACTTGCGAAACTCCCGGGAGGCAATGTCATCGGGATTATCATTGCGCCGCTGAATCGACCCGCGATATTGATTTTTGAGGAAGTCGATGCGATCGGGGGCAAAGGCGGGGCGGCGCACCACATCAGCAAACAGGGTGAATACGTCGGTCAAATCTTCTGTCAGGGTGTTAAATGACGCCGCCCCCGAGTCCACGTCAACCGAAGTTTCCACTGAGGCGGCCCGTTGTTCCAGGGCTAGGTTAAGCGCATCGGCGGGATAGGTGGTCGTACCGCCCAAGCGCATGGCATCACCCATGATTTCTCCCAGGCCGGTTTTCGCACCGGGCACCAGGCGTTCCCCAGTGCGAAAGGTGGCGCTTCCAGTCACGAGGGGCAATTCATGATCTTCCATCAGATACACCACCAGGCCATTGGGCAGTTCGTAGCGCTCGTAATCAGGAATTTGGATATCCCGAAGCGGGGGAAATTCTAGCTCGGCGTAATGCTGGGCCGTGACCGCCGAAGCTGGAGCGGGCGACCACCCCAACATCAACGCAGTGGCTAAACTGACGACGCCTAACAGCAACGGTAGCCAACGAAAGCGGCGGATAGTAGTAAAAGCGAAAGACCCACGCATAGCGGCATTCACAGTGATAGTTGGACAAATGAAAGAACGAACAAATAGGGGCGATCGCCTACGATGCGTCCGCCGATAAGAGTTTGCCAGCCGTTCGGTTTTCCGGCTGGAAGGTCGCTTGAGCTACCCGCTGAATATCCTCAGCGGTCACGGCTTCAATTTCTTGCAATTCCGTAAAAATGTTGCGCCACGAGCCGGTTTTGGCTTCGTACTCGGCCAACAGCGAGGCCATGCCCGAGTTGGAATCTAATTGCCGCAGCAGGCCAGCGCGGGCCTGGGTTTTTACACGATCCAGCTCTTCTGGAGAAACGGGCTCCGTTTTCAGGCGATCGAGCTGCTGGTGAAATTCAGTCTCGATTTGCTCGGGGGTAACCCCCGGAGCCGTCAGGCCATACAGCACCATCATGTTGGGATACTTATCGCCCGGAAAACCGCTAAAGCCGCCAATATCAAGGGCAATTTGTTGATCTTGAACCAGTTCTTTATACAGTCGCGACGTGCGGCCACTCACCAAAATGCCTTCAATCATGCCGTAAATCGCATGGTCGGGATCAGTCAGGCTCGGGCGATGATAGCCTTCCAGATACCACGGCTCGGTCGGTAGCTCTAGCGTGAAGGTTTTAGGCGCGGTTTGGGGTGGTTCTTCAACCGTGACCTCAGCCGGCAAGCTGCGGGACTGAAAGCGCCCAAAATAGACCGTTGCCATCTGCTGCACTTCAGCGGCATCAACATCGCCAACAACGACCCCAATCAAATTATTCGGGCCGTAATAGTCATCAAAAAACTGTTGGACCGAGTCACGAGTGGCGACATACAAGTCTTCCTGATAGCCAATAATCGGGCGACGATAGGGATGTAATTCAAACGCTTCTTCGAGGAACACTTCGATGAACTTGCCGATGGGGGAATTATCCACCCGCATCCGCCGCTCTTCGAGAATGACGTCTTTTTCTTGATAAAACTCGCGGAACACGGGTTCTAAAAAGCGCTCAGATTCCAGTGACATCCAGAGTTCGAGCTTATTGGACGGCAGGCTGTAGAAATATCGCGTGGCATCTGCTCCGGTGGTGGCGTTAAGGCCGATGCCACCTTCCTGCTCGATAATTTGGCCGTATTTATTTTGCTCGACATATTGCGCCGCTTCTTGCCGAAGGGCGGCGAGTTGTGCTTCGAGTTCTGGCACTTTAGCCATTTCCCCCGCAGCTTGTGCGGCCACAATCTCGTCGAAGACAGCATCCATTTGCTCCATGATGGCCCGTTCGGCAGGATAGTTGGTCGTGCCAATCTGCTGAGTACCTTTGAACGCCAAATGTTCCAGATAGTGGGCCACCCCGGTCTCACCATCCGCTTCGTTTACCGCACCAACGTCGGCATACAGCATAAAAGAGACGACTGGAGCTTGGTGCCGCTCCAACACGATCCACTTCATGCCGTTATCGAGGCTGAATTCGCTGACTTGATCGGCAACGCGATCAAGATAGGGCTGAATGTCAGTGGTAACAGTGGCTTCGCGGGCGTAGGCGATCGCGGGCCAACCGACTAAACCCGTGAAGCCTAGCAGCACCGCGCTGAGGAGTGCCAAAATCTGTCGTCGCTGATTCATGCGAAAATTCGTGCTCCGAAAACGTTCCATCGCGATCGCCTGTCACCATACCTTCACAATTTGAACACATTCAGCCTGAAACTGCCCATCGTTTTTTGCTTTAGGGTGAGTAGTCCCAAGCGGCAAAACTCTCATGCCACTGCTGGAAAATTTGTTGGCAAAGGTTGGCTTCAAGAGGCGCGTACTGATTTTTGCGGTACTGCTGCCGTGCTTGCAGCGTTTGTTGCAGTCGAGCCGTAAAGGTGTCGGCGTAGGGCAACTGGAAATGTTGATAAATGGCCTGAATTTGAGCTGCGGGAGCTTGCTCTAAGTCGGTAAACGCCAGCTCATAAAATTGGTCGCTGGGAATGAGCGATCGCTGCTCAAAGTAGGCGTCATAGAGCAGGCAATAGCGCCGCAAAATTGCTTGATCGAGGGTTTGTAAATCTGGCTTTTGCAGGCAATTGAGCCAGCCAGCGGTGTGATAATACCGCCGCATTGACCGGAACACCTCATAGGGATGGCGGTGAATGTGGATAAACCGCGCTTTGGGGAAAAGCTGTAACAGCAGACGAATGCGGGCAGTGTGGGGCGGCGATTTCAGCACCAGTGGGCGGCCATGCTTTAACGTCAGCTTTTTGAGAAACCAGAGAAATTGGGTTTGCCACTGTTGCAGCTCTTCGACCGAGAGGTCGGCTAGGGTGAGATACCGCTCGTACATGTGCTCCGCCTCGGGAAAGGACAGCGCCAGATAGTAGGACTGGAGGGTGGTTAAAGCGATCTCAAATTCGTCTTCTTGGGGCGACTGCAAGCTGAGTCGCATGTTGTCCATGGGGCGGCGCCGGGGCAGAAAGTTGGCGAACCAGCGGCTCAATCCTGGCTCTGACAACAAGAATGTGGTCGGACTCATCACCTCATAGGTATTCGGATAGGCCAGGTGCTCGATATCCAGGGCTAGCAGCTCATGGAGCCAGGTGGTGCCACTGCGCCAATGGCCCAAAATGAAAATGGGATCGGCGGGCAGGTCGGTAGCGGCGATCGCGGCATCATAGCGCCACGCTTCCCACTGGCTGAGAGGCGTACTGATCCAACTGGTCAAGGTCATGGCAGCGGCGCGATGCCAGTAGGCGGAGGCCACTTGGTGGTGGGGACGGCGACGGAGGGTGCGCCAGCGATCGCGGGTGATGCCCATGAGGTGGTTGCCCTGTAGGTTCCAGCGGTGGGGCAGCGTGGTGGAGTGCATGGGTGCGAAGAGTGTGCGGGTGGCAGGGTGATTGGGTGGCAGGGTGCCGTCGGGGCGAGGCATTGTCGAAGTAGTTCAACGGTTACAGGTGTCGCGTTTTATGGATAATGCCTCGTGCGGTTCGCTAATTTATTCATTCCGCATCCCAAGCGCCTGCGTTATGGATGCCGTAGTGTTGGCGCAGGGCGTCGAGCTCTTGATCCATCACGGCGGCGGGGTCGAGATAGGCATTAATGGGTTGGCGGACGGTGCGGCCCTGGCGGATCCCTGCTAGATAAAAGCGGCAGATATCGCGGGGGTGGTAATGGGTAGTGGCGGTGCCAACGGTGCGGCCCCAGAGCGATCGCCACAGGACTTCTAAAAAAGCACCGATGTTTTGGACGTAGTAAGTCCAGGGGCGTCGCCAGGTTAGCCCCGTGAGAATAAAGCCGACGAGACGCATTTCGTCATCCAGGTTGGTGCCGTAGCCGGTGACCACGTGCATGATGTCGTGGCGTTGCAGGTCGCGCCAGGGAATGCGGACGAGGCCGAGATCGAGATCCTGGTTTTGGATGAAGTCGGGATTTTCGGCGTAGTAACGCTGTAAACCTTGGCGTAGTGTTTGTTTGCTCGTTGTGGTCATCATGAGATTGCTCTGAAAATAGCTCCCTTAGGGGACGGGTCCCTGTCGGTTCAATCAGGATAGTCAGGAGTAGTCCAAGGGACCCGTCCCCTAGCTGCTGAGATCGCCTCATAGCGCTGTACCCTCAGCAGGATCGTTACCCTGATCATCCATGCAAACGTCAGGTTTTTTTGCTGCGATCGGGCAGTGGACGATCCGGTACGGCGCGGTCAATTACGGGGGGGCTAGCGAGGCGGTGCAGACCAGCCACATCGCGGGTATTTTTTTGCACGGCGATCGCCCCAAACAGGCTGAGCAAAAAGGCCATGCTGTAAAAGCCTTTTTCGCTAATGGGCCAACTGGCATTCCACAGCCCAATGCCCAGCAGCGACAGGCACATGATGGTGGATAGCCACGAGATGCCGTAGTACAGGTCGGTCACAGGAATGTTTTCGCTGCGATCGCGCACGCTCTTTTGCACGGACACGGCGGCGTATAGCCCGTACATCAACAGGGTGAAGTAAAAGCCCTTTTCGGCCAAGCCCATGGAGGGCGTGCGCCAGAGTCCGGTCAGGAAAGCAGACATGCCGATGGACATGGCGCAGTAGGACGCGCCGATAAAAGCGGGGGTGGGTTTAGTCGTATTCATGGTCGAAACTCCGGGATTGAGCGATAAGCGAATGGGTTGAGTGTCTCGTGGGGCGAGTGGCAAGCGGGGTCGGGGGCTGGTTGGCGACGGTTGGTGGAGTTTTGGGGGCTGAGGGGGCAGGGGAAACCGGGGGACAACCCCGCTTTCCTGCGGTGAATCGGGCTTTTAAGCAGGCGATCGCGATCGCGCTAAGCGTGATGAGTAGCATGGTGGGGGTTGACCTCCTGGGCTTGCTCTTCAGCAGCGAGTTCGAGATAGCGTTGCAGATATTCCGACAGCACCCCGTGCAGTAGTAGATCGTGGGCGGCGGCAAAGGGGCTATTCGGCGCGAGGGGGTGGCGGTTGGTGACCACATGGTTCCAGCGATAGTCCCCCGTGAACTGACTGAAATATTGGGCAAAGCTTTCGTCAAACTGGAGGGACAGCACCGCCCGTTGAAATTCCCGACTGGTGACGCAAAGGGAGTAGCAAATTTTGAACAGTTCCAGCGCCGACTCCATATCTAGCACTTGCAGCCAGCCCCGCTGGCGAGTGTCCACATCCACTTCCAGGGGACGCACACTGCTGAAATCAATGCCCCGCTGCTGCACCGTTTCCACCCAGTTGGGATTGGCCCGTTGGGCGGCGTGATAGTCCAGCACAAAGTTATAGAGAATGATGTCGTGCTCCAGAAAAGCGTTATCCGCTAAATCCTCCACCGTGCGCGGGTACAAGTTCGACCGAGGCAGCGTCGGGTCGGGGCCGTTGTCAATCAAAAAGTTGACGATGTTGGAGCCAATGCCCAAGTGGCGCACGATCAGGTAGCAGGCTTCTGGCGTAGCAAAGGTATTCAGAAACCACACCGCCATCTCGTGCATCAGCCAGTAAGACCGAAACTGAAAGGGCAGCAGTCGCTTCACTGTCATAATGACGCCCAGCCCCAGGTTGGCAATGACCTTGATGGGCAGCAGTAAATAGTTGCGCGACCAGCTTTGCAAGTCTTTGACCATGTAGGCTTTGGCCACGGGGTCAACGGGAATGCCCGCATCAAAATAGAGGGCGTCCCAATGGTTGGGATCTTGGCGATCGCGCGTCTCCGGTACATAAGTCATTTACTGAATCTCCTCTAATTGCAGACGATACAGGCGAGCTGTCACCTGGGCAGTTTTGACAATGCGGGCAGCGATTTCGGCGGTCATCCAATCCGCATTGAGAAAGGCGTCGAGCTTCTGGACATGGGCTTCGTCATTTTCCCCGTGATAACTCAGGAAGGTGATCTGAGATTTTTCCAGAGACAAAGTTTGACGAATCTGCTCGGCCCATTGCCCCGCCAGGCGATTGCCCAACCCTTCCACAATGAAGATGCTGCCCAGCAAATCGATGGGATTCTCCCGCGACGCCCGTTGAAAAATGAAGGCCGATAGCGCTTCTGAGCCCACGTTTTGTTCCGCGTTGAGAATTTCTGTGAGTTCGCCGCCGACGGAGACATAATCGCGCTCCAGCATTTGGAAGTCGCGGTGCTCGTCACGGGCATGGCTGATCAGGTGCGATCGCAGCTCAAAGTTCGTCATGTTGGACGCGGCCCGCGTAATCCATCGCGCCCCATCCACCACCTGCGGTCGCAGGTTACGCAACATCGCCTTGTAGTCTTCCAGCGTGAACGTGCCCTGATTAAGTCGGTTGATAATCGGCACCGATCGCAGCTCTCGCTCAAAGCTCAGCCACACCAGCATCAACTGTCGCAGCAGTCCCGCCGATACCGAGTCGTCCGCTCCCCCGAGATCGCCGCCTCCTTCCGCAAGGGGGCTCTCGAGATCCAGGCTCTCGCTGCCCCCCTTTTCAACGGAGGTTGGGGAGATCCCTTCAGGGTTCATCGGTGTAACCGATTGACTAGTGTTACTCGCGATCGCCGCTCCCCCGCTGTCGCCTTGAGCAAGGGGGCTCTCAAGTGACTTGACTGAACCGCCCCCGTTTTCAAGGGGAGGTGGGGGAATCGTTCCATCCACCACCGTTAGCATGATGTAGGCCGTCGTGAACCGCCCACTCTCCGGCACAAAGCAAAAGATCTTTTGCCCCGGCTGCAACTTACCCGAGTGAAACAGCTCCTCTAGCATCAGATAAATCGACGCGCAGCCCGTATTCCCTCGCGTGTAGAGATTGGTAAACCATTTCTCTTCGGGAATCATGCAGCCCGCTTTTTCCAACAGCTCGATAATCTGACTGCGGAAAAAGTGAGAGGAATAGTGGCACAGCAACCAATCCACCTCATCGGGACGGACGCGACCCGCTTCAATCAGCCGTAGCCATCCTTCGACCCCGAGCTGCACTACCTTGTCCAATAACCGAATGTTTTGCCGCAGGTTAACGGCTCCGTCTGCCGCCGCTTCGGCCTGCGAAGGATAGTCCATCCAGCTATTCAGCGTTTCAGGATTCTCGACTCCGGCGTACATGCAGACCGGGTGAGCATTGGCATGGGAGACGGACTCGATCCACTCGACTTTGAGGCTGAGACCTTGAGGAGCGGGGCGATCGCTGACCAAAACCGCTCCCGCCCCATCCGACAACATCCACCGCAAAAATTCCGTGTCAAACGGTAGATTGTCCCCCGCTTGGGTGCCCGTCTCCGCCTCAAAGCGGGTGTTTTTGAATAGTCGAGAAGCCAGCTCCGAGGCAACGGCAACGGCCTGGCGCTTTTGCCCCAGCTGCACCTGAGAGGTCGCATATTTCAGCGCCGCCACCCCGGCACAGCACACCCCTAAGTGAGAGGTCGCTTCCAGCGGGGCCATTTCCGGCAGTTCGCCATGCACCATACTGGCAAAACCGGGAACGAGCTGATCGGGCCAGGTCGTCCCGCAGGCGAGTAAATCCACCGCGCGCGGATCGAGCCCTGATTGACTCAGCACATCCCGCACGGCGGCGGCAGCCATGGCTCGATTACTGATAGTGGTGCGCTGCTGTTGGTCGAGGGCGTAGTAGCGCTGTTGAATGCCGTTACTTTTCAGAATGCGGGATTTGACGCGGGATTTTTTGCCGTGAACTTGTCCGAGATAGGTTTCCATTTCGTCGTTGGCGATCGCCTTTCCCGGCAAATATTTGCCGATGTGGGTGATGTAGGCCGACGGCAGGTAGCCGTTCATCAAACTGGATGCACTGAGAGAGCTAGATTGCATGTGCTGAAATCTCCGAACTGGATGGGCAAATTGAGCAACTTGAGGCCATTCTCTCTACCGCATCCCTGCACTGCCAATGAGAGCGGTGCAGCCAGCCGGAGGTATGGGCAGCCATTAGCAGTGGGTCGCAGTAGAGCGTAGTGAGGCGAAGTAGACCGAAGTTTTTGCCCGAAGGTGCTGCGTCATCGGTGCCCACACCGTGGGCCAGACATCTGCGATTGCCCAGAAGTGTTTACGCAGTCAAGACACCCCGGCAAACTCAGTCGAAAATCCAGGAATGATGTTATGGTGTAGGTGACCTGGACCCATGCGGTCACAACGCCCAAATCATGTCAGGACCGGAAGGTAGCAGCATTACGGGATGCTTGTGACAGGCGTGGACTCCGGGTCTCTTGCGTTTTGCCCACCGTTGCCAGGGCATCAGACGACAGTCATTCCCCCCATTACTGGCGGTTAACCCCAATGGGCATTCTCACTTTTGGGTTCTTATCCTAGAAAAGACTTCATCGCTGAGGAATCGTCCATGGCAGGTTTCGGAGATTTGGTACAAAAAGCGTTTTATCTGGGCGTCGGAGCGGCTTCCTACGCGGGTGAAAAAGCCGGGGGCACGCTAAAAGAATTGCGGGAACAGACCACTGCGGTGGTGAATGAACTGGTCGAGCGTGGCGAAATCACGGCGGACGAAGCGCAGCAGTTGATCAATAAAATGATGCAGCAAGCGCAAACCGCTACGCCCCAGGCAACCTCGGCAAAGCCGCCCGAACAGCCCCGTCGCATCGAAATTGTGGACGACGCGGAAGATGCCGCCGCCCAAGAAGCCGAAGCATTACGTCGCCAAGTCGACGCCACGCGGCAGCAATTAGAAGAGTTGAAACGCGCCAACGGCCAATGAATGATTTCGAGAATTGGACCAGAGATTTCTCGCGCCTGTGGGAAGACGCTACTCGCCAAACCGAGGTTTGGGCCGAGGAAACGCTGCAGGGGGTCGTCGAGACGGCTGATGCGATCGCGGACGAATTAGAAAAGCAGCTTGCCCCAACGTTGGAACTGTGGGCGAACGAGCTAAACCGATCGCTGGAACCCTTGGAAACTGCCCTCGACCAAGAGGCGGAAAGGTTTTCTGAAGAGTTTTCAGAGTTTGTCACGCCCCTTGTCGGGCCAATGGCGATCGCCCTGGAAAGTTGGATAGAAGCCCTAGCCGCTCCGGTGACGAGCCATATCGATCCGATGATCAACGATCATCCCACCTGCATTGGCTGCAAGCATTATTACGGTCAGGCCCACGGCGGCAATATGCTGGTGTGTGCGATGTATCCCTACGGTCCCGAAGATGACCAGTGTCCCGATTGGGAGTCTTTTGGCTCTCACTGATCACGGCCACCTTGCATGCGTCGGGGCGAGGCATGCTCGATGTAAAGCTGAGTGGTGACCCAGGGCCATCTGACGAGCATACTCGCTCCCACGCACTGCCCTGTCAGTCATACCAATTCTTTGAGATGAAGCTACAGATGTTCCTTTCGACTCCGCTCAAGGAACGTCGGCTGAGCGGAGTCGAAGCCGAATTTCATATGTAGCGGTAATTTGAGGAATTCGTATTAGCGATTGTGCTCTTCCAGCAGCGGGTAAAAATGTCCCACCGGGCCCTGGCCCCGACCAAGGCGGAGGGAATATTTCAGAGCTTGTGTCACATACTCTTTAGCCGCGCGCGTGGCGGTCAAAGGCTCTTGGCCTAAGGCGAGGTTGGCCGCGATCGCGGCTGACAGAGTACACCCGGTACCGTGGGTGTCTTGAGTGGTCACCGTCTCAGTCTTGAGGGTCACAAGTTCATTGCCGTCGTACCACACATCAACGCCGCGCAATTCTCCAGTCATACTGCCCCCTTTGACCAAAACGGCTTGTGGCCCGAGGTCAAAAATTTTCTGCGCGGCAGCTTCCATTTCCGCGAGGGTGTGAATTGCTTGGCCGCTCAGGATTTGGGCTTCGTAACGGTTGGGCGTGAGCACGGTGGCCTGCGGGACGAGTTGGGTCGTGAGCGTCGCGATCGCCGCATCGTCGATCAGTTGTGCTCCGGTGCGCGAAACCATCACGGGGTCAACGACCCAACTAGGTATTGCCGATTGGGCGATCGCGTCAGCCACGGCGGTCATAATGCCCTTGTTCAACAGCATGCCTAACTTGGCACTCTGCACGCCGATGTCCTCAATCACCGCAGTCATTTGCGCTATGACGGCTTCGGGTGGCAAGGCATCGACGCGGTTAACGCCGCAGGTATTTTGCGCGGTGATGCAGGTCAGCGCACTTGTCCCATGTACTTGGTGAAACGCAAAGGTCCGTAAGTCAGCTTGAATACCCGCCCCGCCGCCACTGTCAGAACCAGCAACAGTTAGCGCCACGGGAGGAATCAGCGAATTTGTCACAAAGGTCTCCGATGGAAAAACAGCGGTCAAACCAAATCGACCTACTCCGTTCAGAAGCGGTCGAAGAGGTGTATTCAGGAATAGTTTAGTTACCGATTAGGCCGGCGACGCTGCAAAAACTCGGGAATATCCAAACCGCCCGGCCCGCTATTAGAAGCGTCGGCTGAAGGCGACGAGGTGGCCGGTTTACTGGCAAGATTATTACGCTTCAGCGGGGTAATCCGAGACGCATCGATTTGGCCGCCGTGGGATTCCAGATTGAAGCCGGTGGCGATGACCGTAATCTGCACTTCACCCTGCATTCGTTCATCAATTACCGCCCCAAAAATGATGTTGGCATTGGGATCCACGGCTTCATAGATGATCTCAGCGGCGGAGTTGACTTCATGCAGGGTCAGGTCGCCCCCCCCCGTAATGTTGAAGACTGCGCCCGAAGCGCCGTCAATCGACGACTCTAACAGCGGCGAAGAAATGGCCGCGATCGCCGCTTCCCGAGCGCGCGATTTGCCCGAGCCCATGCCAATACCCATCAGCGCGGAACCCGCATCGGCCATCACCGCCCGCACGTCAGCAAAGTCTACATTGACCAAGCCTGGAATCATGATGATGTCCGAGATACCTTGAACCCCTTGGCGCAAAATATCATCGGCGGACTGAAAGGCTTCTTGAACGGGCGTCTGTTCCGAAATGACTGTCAGCAGGCGATCGTTGGGAATCACAATCAACGTATCGACCCGGCTCTGTAAGGCTTCAATCCCTTCATCAGCCTGGCCAGTGCGACGGCGACCCTCAAAGGTAAAAGGCCGAGTGACGACCCCCACCGTTAGGGCACCAGATTCTTTAGCCACTTCAGCAACCACCGGGGCGGCCCCAGTCCCCGTACCACCGCCCATACCAGCGGTAATAAAGACTAAATCTGATTCTTCCAGCGACGCCGCGATTTCATCTCGCGATTCTTCGGCAGCTTTTTGACCGATCGCCGGATTGCCGCCAGCCCCCAACCCGCGGGTCAACTTTTGGCCGATTTGCAAGCGGTTTTCGGTTGCGGTGTTCAGTAGGGCTTGGGCATCTGTATTGACTGTCCAGAACTCAATTCCAGAAAGACCACTATGGATCATGCGGTTGACGGCATTACAGCCGCCGCCGCCGACGCCGATAACTTTGATTTTTGCAATATTACTGGGCACAGTCTCACCGTTTAGGAGCATTTCTCCAGAAGCCGTTTTGGGGCCATCACTGCTGTCGTCAGCTGCACTAGAGGTTCGGTTTAAAGTAACCTGAGAGCCCCCGACCTGCGATGAAGCATCATCTTGGACAGAAAGATGGGAACCGTTCATCTCGAAACCGTTGTCATCGAAATCAGTCGATGCTGAATTAGAAGACATGTACCTCTACCCTTCGTAGGAAATCAACTTCAACAAGCAAGACCCCGTACGATTTAGACAACTATAAGGTACTTCGGTGGAAAAACCAAACAAACCATACAGTGCCTGAAATCGCTGCAATAGGAGCCAATTGCACACGCTAGCAGGCGCGATCGCAACTTGCTCAAACTAGCCTAAAAAGTTACCCCATCGCTCATGCATTTGTCGAAAGAACGGGCGAATCTTAGATTTTCTTAAGGCTCTGTTGGGGACGAGGCGGGCGGCTCAGCCAATTTAACGGCGGGTACCTGGGGGTTCGCCAGATCCACATAATCGACTCGGGGGGCTTGGGGATCGCTCGTGAGCTGACGTAACTGCGGCAAAATTGCCAGTTGCTCTGACAACCGGCGAGCGTCGTAGCCCCCCAGGTGGATCGTCCCCACTTCGGTCTGGATGATCAAATTGTTGGGCGATCGCAAGTCGATTTCCTGAATTTCGACTGGACTGGACTGGAGCGTCTCGTATAGTTGTGACCATTGGCTGCGATAGCGCACATGGAATCCCCGTACCTTTAACGTGGGGAGGGCAAAATCTTGATCCAGCCCCACCACGGCGCTTTGCGCAATCCAATAGCCTTCGGAATCGAGGAGCCCCGGTTGGTGCATGGGGGTAGGTGGGTTATCGGCGAGCGGGCGTGAGGGCACGGTCACCGCCACCGGAATGCGCTCTTGCAAAGTGATTTCGACGCGGGGGGGAAACAATTGGCGATTGACTTGGGCGTAGGCCACGGGAGCCTCAGTGCGCAATCGCTCGACCAACTGCTCGGGCTCAATGTCGAAAATGCGCTGTGGATATTCGAGCGCCAGCACTTGGTAGATAGCGTCGTCTGACAACATCTCATTGCCATCAATGATGACTTGCTGCTGATCGCGCAGCAGCAGCCAAAACGGATTGCGAATGAGCCAAATCGTACTGACCGCTAAGCCCGTGATGGCAGCAATACGCCAAAGATGCTGCAAGTTGCGAATGCGTCGTTGCCGTTTTAGGGTGCGCCGACGATCCGCAAGTTCTTCAGGGGAGGGGGTGGCAAGGTTGGTCATAACGCGATCGCGCACACCGCAGCAAATGGGGATTCCAGCTTAGATCATCCGGTCACTGTACCGAGAGCGGCAATGTTTATCAACCCATGTTGCCGATCGTCAATTTGACGGCCTGGCGGCTCATCGCAAGACGGGAGTTGACATCCTCAGACCGAGGTTGGTGCCGTCGGTACAGACCGCCTCACCAACACCCTGACACGGTGAGCCGCAACCGGGGCATTTAAGTCTGTGGCGTCGATTGTAGCGATTCTTGCCAGGTCTGCAACTGATTTGTCCAAGCTAGCGCTAAGTCGGCATCGGTAAAAGGGATCCATTGAGTCTTGTCGCCAAGGTCGAGGGCGATCGCGATCGTGCAGCCTTTAGGCACGTCAGCGGTCGCGGGCAACGGCCCTTCCACACCGTCAAGGGTGATCGCTTGAATCGCTTGAATCGTGACTTCTTGCAGTGCCACGGGGCCTTGTCGAGTCGGCTTTCCCCACACCAAGCGATCGCCCTGCTGGCCCAACACGGCGTAGATGTCATATTTCGCCCGCTCAAACGCCGCCGCCCATTGTTTATAAGCTTCCAGTTTTTGATACTCGTTCCAGCCCGCCCAAGCCAGCCACACAAAGACGCCCAGCAAGGGCAGCCACAATAGTCCGCGTTCCATTTCGACCTCTGACAACACCACGCCAACTACAGACTGAAGCCTGTTCGCTCAATCCTCATCAGCCGCTTTCTGTAGCTTAACTGGACAATGCTGCGGACAGGGCTCCACGCTAAGACCTGGAGACACCCGATTTCCCCTGCCAAACCCCGATTCATTCCCGCCTCATGGCGTAAGGTTCTGTAAATTCTTGCAACAAGGTTTTGATTTGCCTTTACCGGTCATCAAGAATCTTGACTAAGGCCAAGGCCGCTGGCAGCTCTTGGGTTGTCAGGGATGGCTTGGCCTCGATGCGAATGACGACGTATTTGAGGAAATTGAAATTGACTTATCTTTCTTTGCTAGCAGTAGCCGTGCCCAGCACCCCCACCTGGAGCCCCAAAGTCGCGATCGTGATGATTGTCTGCAACATTCTGGCGATCGCGATCGGCAAATTTACCATTAAATATCCCAGCGAAGGGCCTGCAATGCCTTCACCGGCTCTATTTGGCGGCTTTGGCTTGCCCGCCGTCATTGGCACCACCAGCTTTGGTCACCTCATCGGGGCCGGAGCCATTTTAGGACTGGCTAACTTGGGCGTGCTCTAGAGCGATCGCGATTCCTATACGGCTATCACAATTACAGCGTCGGGCAATCGCTTGTCTGACGCTGTTTTTATAGATGGCTCCCCGCCCTAGATCCGCCCTAGAACTGATATCCCAACGTGAAATAAAACCGTAAACCAGGGGGATCATCCGTGGAAAGCTCTTCCACATCAATCAGCGGATAAGCGAAATCAGCGCGGGCGTTCAGTCCCTCAACCACGTTGAATAAAACGCCGACCCCTGTCCCCAAAAGAAAATTGTTATCCGTGACCTCGGCACTATCGCCGTCATTCCACACATAAGCGCCGTCTAAGAATGGCGCAATGCGGAAAAAAGGTAGGCCATCTTCGGTCCGAGTAATGACAATTTGGTCTTCGATCGAGAACCGCAAACCATTGTCGCCAAATCGCTGGTTTTGGTCATATCCGCGCACCGACAACCCACCGCCACCAAAAAACTTTTCAGAACCAGGCAATGAGTTCGGCGTCAGCTGCAAGCTGCCTTGCACTTGTAACAAGTGGTCATCATTGAGTCTTTGCACTCGCTGGACTTGACCGATCCAACTAAAGAACGTGTCGGAACTGCCTGCCGTGGTGACCGTATCATCGGCCTCTTCGGTACCCAGCCGAAACTGCGACTGTAAGGCCCACGCACCACTCACATCCCGATGTACATAATCTTGCCCAAAGCTGAGGACATTGGTCGTCGTGGCATCGGTAATGATGCCTGAAATCAGCGTCGAGCCGTCCCGATAGCGATAACCGAGGGACAGCGCAAACTCATCTCGTGGGGTGCGCACCAAAGGTTGACGCACACTCACTTCATAAATATCCGTCGAGCCTTCGGTGCCCAGATCAAAGGTCGGTTGGTTGGGATCGGTAATCTCAAATTCATTAGGCGTGGCTCGGACGAGCACCGTTCCATTCATCGGGTTAATGGGCACGCGATACCCGATTTCATAAACTTTGGAACCGGCCGTTGTGGTCCAAGTGGCGGAGCTAAATAACGTGTCGCCTAAACCAGCAAGATTGCGAAACTGAAGGTTGGCCCCGACTCGGACATTGCCCACCGAAGGCGACGAATAATTATCACTGTAAATTGAGCCGCCAATTGTATTAGCTTCTACGACCCGCACGACCAACTGACTTTGGCCGACGCCAGTGCCCGCCCGCAGACTTGCCTCCACGCTCTCAAACATGGGATCAACCCGTAACAGCCGGAGCTGATCTTCCAAACTGCCCTGATTCAGCGGTTTCGTACCGCCCTGAGCGATGCGCACCCGTACATAATCTTCCAGGGTGTCGGTGCCTTCCACCAAGATTTCGGCTAATTCCCCTTCAATGACATCGATTTGCACTACGCCATCGACGACAGTTTGCGTGCTCACAACTGCCCGCGAGGTAATGTAGCCGTCATTCAGATAAAGCTGGGTGATTTCATCGGCGGCTTGCTGTAATTCGGCCAGGGTGACGTCGCGATTTTCGTAGGGGGCGACGATCGCCGCTAGGGTGGCCTCGTCAAAGATGCTACTGCCAACCACGACAATATCCGTGACTGGAAAGGGCGTGTCGGCTGCTGGGGGGAGCGGTTGCTCAGGGGCTGACGGCTCGGGGGCGGGGTCGTCGGCTGGCAACGGTACGGGTAATTCTGGCTCGGGCAGTCGGTCTTGGCCGGGATCGACTTGGGCTAACAATTCTGCCGGGCGATGACTGTCGGGCATCGTGGCAGCGGTGACCGAGGTGGCTTGGGCCTGAACATTTTCCACGCTTAGGAACGCGATCGCAATGCCACCAGAAATCCCAAGAAAGCGCGAGTTCATAGTCCATCATGCCGGCACGTCATTCAGATTATCGCTATTAATTCGTGCAAAACTTGATTTAATAGTCAGGATATCTATTTTCTATGGTTGCGGCTGTCTTCCGAACATGGCAGCCGAGCGCCCTCAGCGCCCCTAACATCTCGTGTCGCCGACCGCTGGAAGTAACGAACGGAGTGGCGATCGCGCTTTCCACATAAATTAGCTACTGGGTTCTGGTCAGAGTCTGATAGGGTATAAAACTTGTGGCTAAAGTGTGAATATATGTTGCGTTATGGGGTTAGCTGATTCTTGAGGACTGGTCAAACTGTCAGCGATCGCCGCCCTCGCCAACCGCCATTTGCCAAAGCCATATTACTTTGATCGGCAGTCAGACTGCGGCAAGAATCTGCCAGAGTCGGGATGGCCGACTTGCTTGTGCGCACGTCATCGGGGTGAAAGCTCATGAGAATCCTAACCACAATTGAAGGATTACAAAGCTGTTTAGCCCTCTGGCGACAGCCCAGCATGGTTGGCAAACATCCGACCATCGCTTCGGTGGGCTTGGTGCCGACCATGGGTGCCCTCCATCCAGGACATATGAGCCTGATTCACCAAGCTCGGCAAGCCAACGATCGGGTCATTGTCAGCATTTTTGTCAATCCACTGCAATTTGCCCCCCAAGAGGATCTCGGCACCTATCCCCGCACGCTCCAACCAGACATTGAGAAATGTACCGCAGCTGAGGTGGACGCATTATTTTGTCCATCACCGCAGACCCTGTATGGACAGTCAGCGCCCTTACCAGAGCAGTTCACCCAGGTCTTACCAGTAGCCAGCATGACCGCGCGTCTATGTGGCGCTTATCGACCCGGACATTTTGCCGGGGTCACCACTGTGGTGGCGAAGCTGCTCAATCTGGTCAGACCTAACCGTGCTTACTTTGGGCGCAAGGATGCTCAACAACTCGCGCTCATCCGGCGCATGGTTGCCGATCTCAACTGGCCCATCGAGATCGTCGGTTGCCCGATCGTCCGGGAGTCCGATGGCCTAGCCTATAGCTCTCGTAATCAGTACCTGTCGGCAACAGAGAGAAGCCAAGCCACGGTTCTCTACCGCGCCTTGCAGTCGGCGCAAACGGCGTTTGCCCAAGGGGAAACCCACAGTCAGCGGTTGATTGATCAGGTGTGTACGACCCTTGAGCAGGTGCCCACACTCCAGCCGCAATATATCGAAGTCGTGCATCCAGCAACTTTTCAACCGTTAGAACAGGTGACCACTGTGGGACTTTTGGCGATCGCCGCTTATCTGGGCAAAACCCGGCTGATTGACAACATGTTGCTGCGATCGCGGCAGCCGATTGTCGCGATCGACGGCCCAGCGGGCGCGGGCAAATCGACCGTGGCGCGGTTGGTGGCCGATCGCTTGGGGCTGATGTACCTCGACACGGGGGCGATGTACCGAGCAGTTACCTGGCGGGTACTCACACAAGAGATTGATCCCACCGATGAAGTAGCCGTTGCTGAAGCGGTCGCCACCTGTCAGATCCGCTTAGCCACTGAGCCCGCAGCAACTCCAGGCGAACCAGGATTGACTCGGGTGTGGGTGAATGAAACTGAAGTCACCCAAGCGATTCGAACGGCGGAAGTGACAGCACAGGTTTCGACCGTCGCGGCGCAACCGACGGTGCGGCAAGTATTACTGCGACAGCAGCAAGCTTACGACGTCCAGGGCGGTGTCGTGATGGAAGGTCGCGATATTGGCACCCATGTGTTTCCCGCGGCGGAACTCAAGGTCTTTCTCACGGCGTCGGTGCAGGAGCGGGCACGACGGCGGCAACGGGACTTGCTAGCTCAAAACCAGCCGCCCATGAGCTTAGAGGCCTTGGAAGCAGCCATTGATGAGCGCGATCGCAAAGACAGTACACGCCGCGTTGCCCCTCTGCAAAAAGCTGAAGATGCCGTCGAGTTGCTGACAGATGGGTTGTCTATTGATGACGTCGTGACCGAAATTGTCGCCCTTTTTAACCGCCAACAAGACAATCACTAAAACTACGTGAGCACTCGCCAGTTGATAAGGGGTCGCTCAGAACAAGGTTGCAATATCCATACACCAAATCTGGAAGTGGGCAGGTACTCTCAGCGGTCTCATCACCTGCACGTACCCCTATCGTTCGGTGACTAATGGCCATAAGAATACAAAGCAGGCAATCAGGAAAAGTAAGCTACCCAGCGTACCCGGTAAGTCGTCATTTTGCCAGGTGGATACGGTGAACAAAAGGGCTGAGCCGATGAACAGCACCCAGCCGACAATCTGAAGTGATTTTTGGTTTGACTTTTGGGAGGGCATAGACAGCGGTAAAGAAACTAGCGATACGGAGCGACCGGCTTTTGACAGGTTTTGAAGCGACGCTGACTCAGGGCGATCGCGGACCAAGGACTGGAACTAGCTGTGTTTTTCTAAGCTTGGGGCTGCTTGAAGCTGATAGGATTCGCCGAGCTCGACTACATATCCAGACCGTGTCAAGCCCCTTTTAGTCAGGGGACGGCCATCGCAGAGGAGCCTTGATCGGTAAACGATTCGGCAAAATTGCTCATGGTCACATGGATAGCAGACCTAAAAACAGTCAAGAAAAAATTAAGAGCTCCTGCGAAATCGCAGGAGCTCCTAACAATACTCAATCGATGATGTGACTCAAAAATTGATTAGTCAAGATCATCCATTGCCAGCACGGGCTCAGACTCACGGTCAATTCCGCGCTCAAAGCCTGCTTCTGCCGCCCGAGCACGACCCGCGTGCCATAGGTGACCAATCAGGAAAAAGAAGCCCAGGATAAAGTGAGACGCAGCCAACCACTGCCGGGGGTTCACGTAGTTCACCGAGTTGATTTCAGTGATCACGCCACCCACCGAGTTGATGGAAGCCAACGGGGCATGAGTCATGTACTCAGCGGCACGACGGACTTGCCAATCTTGAATGTCATTCTGCATCTTATCCAGATCCAGACCGTTGGGGCCACGCAGGGGCTCCAACCAGGGACCCCGGAAGTCCCAAAAACGCATGGTTTCACCACCGAAGATGATTTCACCGGTAGGAGAGCGCATCAGATACTTACCCAGACCAGTCGGGCCTTGAGCCGAACCAATGTTGGCACCCAAACGCAGGTCACGCACCAAGAAGGTCATGGCCTGAGCCTGAGAAGCCTCGGAGCTAGTCGGGCCGTAGAATTCGCTGGGGTATGCGGTGTTGTTGAACCACACATAGCAGGAGGCGATGATACCCATCAGGGATAAAGCACCCAAGCTATATGAGAGATACGCTTCACCCGACCAAACGAAAGCACGACGAGCCCAGCCAAAAGGCTTGGTCAAAATGTGCCAGATCCCGCCGCTGATGCAGAGGATCCCGACCCAAATGTGGCCACCGATGATGTCTTCCATGCTGTTGACACCGACGATCCAGCCATCACCGCCAAAGGGAGAACCCACGACGTAGCCGAAGATCTTCACGGGGTTCAGCGTTGGGTTCGTGATCACCCGCACAGCACCACCACCGGGTGCCCAGGTGTCGTAAACCCCACCAAAGAACGTGGCTTTCAACACTAACAAGAACGCACCGCAACCCAGCAGGATGAGGTGGTAACCGATGATGTTGGTCATCTGGTTCTTGTCCTTCCAGTCATAACCAAAGAAGGAAGAGTACTCTTCTAAGGTTTCAGGGCCACGGATAGCGTGATAAATACCACCCAAACCCAGAACAGCGGAAGAAATCAGGTGCAAAACACCGACGACAAAGTAAGGGAAGGTGTCAACGATTTCGCCACCGGCCCCGACACCCCAGCCCAAAGTGGCGAGGTGAGGCAAGAGAATGAAGCCCTGCTCATACAAGGGCTTCTCAGGAACAAAGTGCGCCACCTCAAACAAGGTCATCGCACCGGCCCAGAAGACGATCAAACCAGCGTGGGCGACATGGGCACCCAGTAGCTTGCCGGACAGGTTGATCAAGCGTGCGTTCCCAGACCACCAGGCAAAACCTGAGGTCTGCTGGTCGCGCCCGCTGACATAAGAATTACTAGAGAGCGTTACCACGGGGGAGAACCTCCTCAGGGAATACAAACTTTTCGTGGGGTTGGTCGGTCGGTGCCATCCAAGCCCGGATACCTTCGTTCAACAAAATGTTCTTCGT
>NZ_JACSWC010000109.1 GCF_016888165.1 Halomicronema sp. CCY15110
TATCACTGTCCAGGTAAGAGGTTGAGGGTTGAGCGGAGTCGAAACCCGTCTGCGAAATAATTGTGTCCACCTACTTAACAGCCCCTCGAAGACGGTACATAATCCGGCGTTGCACGGGGTGATTTGGTGAACTCGGGCGCTGCATCTCTTTCCTAAACTCGCAGGGGCACGGGGGCGAGACCGTGGCGCAGCTGGCGCTGTTGATAGAGCCAGGCGGTTTGAGTGATCCCCAGACGTCCCAGCGCCGTCGCTAAAGCTTTGAACGGTTGATACGTCAGCGGGGAGCCGGTGATGAGGGCGATTTTTTCCCACTCTTCGAGCTGCAACTTTTGTACGAGGTCAATTTCGGGCTGCCGCTCAGCTTGAATCGTCGTCAGCCTACGGTCGAGGATTTCCGCATCTTGCCCCTGATGCCACCCGGGAACAAGGTGGTTGGCGATCGCGATCGCATCCCGCAAGGCCATGTTGATGCCTTGGGCGCGGTTGGGAGCCATGGGGTGGGCGGCATCCCCCGTCAGCAATAGCCCCGGTACTGACCACTGGGGCGCGCACCCCACAATGACATCGAGAAAGATGGGGCCGACCAGTGCTGAGCGCTGCTGGTGGAAATGGGTGGCGAGCTTGGGCGGCAGGGCTGGGGTGAATTCGGCGATCCAGTCGCGATCGCGCTGCTGTTTCCCGGCTCCCTTTTCGACAATCCAGCCAATCTGCAACCGCCCATCCCAAGAGGGATAAAACGCAAACTGCCGCTGCCGTTGCAGGCAGACGGTAAAGACCGTTTCGCAGAGCAGTTCAGCGGGGGCGGGCAGCTTAAACCACAGCACATCAAACTGCGTTTCGGCTTGGTGGAGGGTTAAACCGGCCAACTGACGCAGCCGCGAATAGCGACCATCGGCGGCAATCACCAGGTCGCCCATGAAATCTTGGGTCTGGCCGTTTTGGGTGGCCGTCACGCCAACCATGCGCCCGTTCTGCCGCAACACATTTTGTACCTGCCAACCAGCATAAAACTGAAAGTGGTCGTAAATTTGAGCCCGCTCAGCGATCGCCGCCAGCAAGGCGGATTGATGAATGATGTGGGTCGGTGGGGGACCCTCCAGCGGCCAGGGTTCCACCACGCGCATACGCCGCTGTCCGTCGATCACAAAGTCCCAAGCGTCAAGCTTACGGGTCGAAATCTGGGTCAGGCAGTCTCCCAGTCCCATGTCAATTAACGCCTGTACGCCTGCAGGCATCAGTCCTTCACCGCGAAAGACGCGATCGAACTCAGTTTCTCGCTCAATCAGCGTGACGGCAATTCCCCGAGTCGCGAGTAGATAGGCCAGGGCGACGCCAGCGGGGCCGGCCCCCACAATAATAATTCTTTGACCCATCGGCCTTTCCTTAGCGGTGTTCCTTCTCTGTGATAACGATATTGCCTGCTGGTCGGCATCACCGTCAGCAACGTGAGCGGGTGTGGCGATCGCCGCAACACACGATCACCCATCGCGACTCAGGCATAAATGCGTTGCAGCAAACCCGGCGTTTGCGCATCGCCAATCACTAACTCTCGCATGTGTTCAAAGGCCCATTGATAGAGTGGGGGGCTCGCCTGGGCGGCAACTTGTTGCAACTGGCTAATTTGGTCGAGATAGGTAGCGGCGGTGTCGCCATGGGCCTGAAACCAAGCACTCATGGGATGCTCCCACTGGGCTAAGAAAGCTACGAGCAGGGCGCGATCGCCGGGGCTGACCGGTTCCGAATTTGCCGGGGCGTAGAGTTGCTGGTCACTGGGACGCTGACTGGCCTTCAGCGCTGCGGGTTTGACAGTCGTCCAAGCATCGGCCCACAGAGGCACGACCATCGCCACCGTGTATTTATGCCTTGTCCCCAACGGCAAGTTAGCCAATGTGGCGTGGCCCTGGCGTTGTAAAAAGCCATGCAAGTCATCCAGGCAGGGCCTTACGACCTCTCGTTCCACCACGTGCCCCAGCCGTAACCCGGCCTCACGGTAATCAGCGGTTTGCGGTTCCGAGCCATCGGCTGCTGCTAGGGCGACATGCTTATAAGCGGCGTACAGATCTTTTTGGCTCTGAGTTTGTAGGCAAAACCAGACCTTGTCGCTGACCGCATCCCGCACCTCCCGCTTAATTGCTTTGGGGTCCAGGGTCGGTGGGGGCCGATGCATCGTCTGCTTGATCGTTTCAATGTGGGCCTCTTGATGTTGCATCGCCGTTTCCTGGGCTTTCACCTCGGCTTGCAAGGCTTGCAACTGTTGGGTTTGCGTCACCGATGATTGCCCTGCCCGAGCTTGCAGCAGTTCGATTTGACGGGTCAACGTGGCAATGTGCTGGTCTTTGTCCGCCAGCAGTTCATCTTTTTCTAACAGCAGATGGGTCTGTTGCCGAATTTCCAACGCATCGAGGCCCGCGCGCAACAGGTTGAAATAATGGGGTTCGCTCAGATCGACGGGCTTTGCCGTCGCCCCCGGAACGCACAAGTAGCCCTGGCGATCAGGCAGCGACACCACAAATACCTGACTTTCAGGATTTTGGATCTCGAGCTGGCGTGAGTGACCGGTTTGCACAGTGCGCACCTGATAGCAACGGTGGCTGTAATAAAATTCCGCTTGGCTGGTGGCTTGAGTCACTGGGGCGGGGGCCGTGTCTCTCCCATGAGTCGCCGCCGCACTTGGCGCAGGAGTCCCTGGCCGCTGAGGGGAGGCCGCGACGGGATCGGACTGACCTGAAGTCCTCACTGGAGGTGCTTCGGCGACGGTCAGCGGTAATTGGGGAGATGCCTGACCGTTTACTGGGGCCGTATGGCTAACTGGCACCGTCCGAGCTGCCGCGGTCGGCAGAGTGGGCGGTCGTACGCCCACCAGTTCGAGCTGTAGGCTGGTGTTGCCCTGCCACTCATTGATCTTGAGCTTATAGGCAATATCCAGTCGATCCGGCAGCGGACAGTAGGTGCCCCAGCGCCAGGCGATCGCGGTCAACCGATGATCCGCATCGTCAGCCACCGTTAGCTTGAGGTGGGCTTTGGTCTGGCCAATGGCCCGCTGCTCCGCTACGCGCACATTCGGCGTCCAGAACACCGGATCCGGGTTGCCAATGCCGCAAGGATGCAACTGATCGAGTTGGTCGTGCAAAGCAAAGGTGAGTTGGTCAAAGGTGGCGCGGACATCCACCGTCACCAAGGGTTTCAGGTGTTCTATCCGCAGGGTTTGGTTGGCAAAGTTGACTAACCGGGACTTGACCTGCCGCAAATGCTTAGCCAAAAACGAAAACCCGCCTGCCGCCTTGTGTCCCCCAAACTTGATCATCAGGTCGTGACAGCTTTGCAGCGCTTCAAAGACTTGAAATTCGGGGATGCCTCGGGCCGAACCGCGAATCTCTTTGTGGTCATCATCTTCATAGGTGCAGATGAATACGGGCACGCCGTAGCGCTCCACCAATCGCGACGCCACAATCCCAATCACGCCGTGATGCCAGTCTGGCTGCAAAACAAGTAATACGCGATCGCGCACCAAATCCACGCTGCCCTCAGTTATTTGCGCTTCCACCCAGGCGATCGCTTCTTCCTCAATGCGATCGCACATTTCGCGTCGCTGTTGGTTCGCGGCCTCACATTCCAAGGCCCGTTGCAGCGCCACATCCACATCGTCTGTCGTCAGCATTTCAATCACGACTTGCGGATCGCCAATGCGCCCGACAGCGTTGATGCGGGGGCCGAGCCGAAAGCCGATATCTTCGGGCTTCAGGGTGTCGTTCTCGTCCCCCAGTCCCGCCACCTTGATCAGGGCCTGCACCCCAATCAGGCGCGATTTGGGCAAGAGCCGCAGACCCCGCCGCACCCAGCGACGGTTGACGCCGGTCAGGGGCGCGAGGTCAGCGATCGTGCCCAAGGTGAAGAGTTCCAGCAATGGGGCCGTCAGGTCTTGAATGCGGCCCATGGCCTGGGCCAGACACACCGCCAAAATGTAGGCTACTCCGACCCCCGCCACCCCGTAGTAGGGCGATTCCGGCGGAATTAATTTGGGATTTAAGATCGCGTGGGCAGGGGGAATCTCGGGGGGCACGTCGTGATGGTCGGTGACAATCACCGTCAGCCCCAACTCCCGGGCGTGGGCGATCGGCTCCACCGCCGCGATGCCATTGTCGACCGTGAGAATGATGCTAATGCCATCGGCAAAAAACTCATCAACGATGCGGGTGTTGATGCCGTAGCCCTCTTGCATTCGACTGGGGATGGCGTAGTCAACTTGGGCTCCCAAATACCGCAAGGCCCGCAGTAGCAGCGCCGTGCTCGTCATACCATCGGCGTCGTAATCCCCGCAAATCGCAATTTTTTCACCCAGCTCAATCGCCTGTAGCAGAATCTCGATGCTCGGTTCCAAGTCGGGAAATTCATCCAGCGGGGAAGGCAACAGCAGTGATTCCGGATTGAGAAATTCTTGAGCGGCTTCTGGCGTCTCGATAGCACGATTGAGTAGCACTTGAGTTACCAAAGGCGATCGCTGCAACTGTTGCGCGAGGCCCTGGGCTTCACCTTTGAGGGCAGGATGAATCTGCCAGCGCTGATCCGGGATACCAGAATAGGCCTCAGCCGAGGGGGAGTCCTGCGAGACGGATGGCTGAGGGATGGGTTTTGCGTTTGCTTTTGCCGGGTCACTCACCAACGGCCTTACCACAGTTGTGCAAAAAGTTAGATCGCTTGCACTAATATATCGCTTCTGCTCGAAATGACACGACAGTGACTTAGCCTAAATAACGCCTCGTCTATACACGTTCAGGCTGAGCTGGTCGAAGCCTCGATTGCTAAAGCATTACAGCGACCCTCCGACCAGTTCAGGACGAGTGGTCGCAACACGCTGCAATTTTCCAAAAATATCGTGAGCTTTTTACATTAGAGCGCTCAGCTATTGTTGTCTCACTCTCATGAATCATGCCGGCTAAGCGATTTAAGACGCGCCCGCTTGCTTGCTGAACAGCACCAAGACCGTTTTCACAATTAGTTTGACATCGTACATCAGGCTCCAGTTTTCCTGATATTTCATATCCAAGCGAATAACGTCCTCAAATTTCTTGATATTAGATCGCCCATTGACCTGCCATTCCCCCGTGAGTCCGGGCTTCACATTCAGTCGCTGCCAAGCGGGAATTTCGTAATGGGCAATCTCATCAGGGGTCGGCGGTCGCGTGCCGACTAAACTCATGTCCCCGCGCAGCACGTTCCAAAATTGGGGAAATTCGTCGAGACTTGTTTTCCGCAAAAAGCGACCGACTCGGGTGACGCGCGGATCATTTTCGTTTTTGAACAGTGGCCCCTGTACTTCATTTTTGACTCGTTTTTTCAGGGACTCGGCATCCACGACCATGGACCGAAACTTCCAAATACGAAAGCGACGACCCATCCAAGAACAGCGGATTTGACTAAAGAAGACGGGGCCGGGGTCATCAATCTGAATCGCGATCGCGATCGGCACCAACAGCACCGCCGTCACGCTCAAGCCGACTAGCCCCCCGCCAATATCCATCAGGCGCTTGGCTTTAGAGGTGACGGAGGGGTGCGTAGAGCGGATCTGCCGCTCTAGTTGTCGCGGCGGTGTGGGTAAGGCATCTTCGGCAGGGCGCTGCTGAGCAATAGTGAAGACCTTATCGAGGTTGGTCATGTTGAGCACCATCATGACCTGGGGGCCGACTTCTTTCAGCAAGATGTCCACCTGATGTTGCTCACATAGGCGGCGGCAGATGACCAGGGAGCCCAAACCGCTGCTGTCTAAAAATGTGGTGGCCCCAAAGTCGAGGGTGATTTGCCTGAGATCGTCGGGGCTGGATTGAAAAATATTACGGCAGATCGCTTGAAAGTCGATCGCCTCATTAACGGCAAAGAGCGGGGGCAGGATGACGGTACAAACGCCATTGGCAAAACTGGTGGTGATGGCAGAAGAGGGGGAGTTTGGAGGCATACCAGTAACGCTTGCAATCTAGGACTAGCAGCTAAGTGTCAACCATTACACATTGCGTTCGACCAGGCTTGGTTAGACCAGAGCCCCGGTGCGAAACAGTGCAGAAGCGAGTGGCGACGACGTTCAAGTCTGCTAAGTCAGGACTTAGGAGGGGAAAAGTCTGCGCCAGCGCTTTCATCATACCGGAGGAATTTTCAGAAGTTGCTGATGTAGAGTGCCCAGGAAACTGTGGAAAATACCCAGTTCCTAGAATTTTGTGGGGAAATCGAGTGCCTCTGCCACGTCCACAGGCCAAAGTCTTTCGGAAATCTCGGGCGGCGCTCGGCGAACAGAAACAGATGAGCGCGACCGAAAGCGCTAAGCTAAGGGCTGATTTACCTGTTAGCGCCCATCGCCATGCCTCTGACCACGCCCCAAAGCGCGACTGCCGATACCCAACCGTTGGCCCCTGGAGTTTATTTTTTAGGGGCGGGTCCGGGCGACCCAGAGCTCATCACGGTGCGGGGACAAAAGCTATTACAGCAGGCCGATGTGGTGGTTTACGCTAACTCGCTAGTACCGCCGCAAATGTTGAGTTGGGTCAGAGCGGATGCGGAAAAGGTGGCGACGGCCAATATGACCTTAGAGGCGATCGCCCCCTTGATGATTGAGCGGGTCAAAGCGGGCAAATCCGTGGTGCGGCTGCAGTCAGGCGATCCCAGTTTGTACAGCGCTATCCATGAGCAGATGCAAATCCTGACCACAGCCGCCATCCCGTTTGAAGTGATTCCGGGGATCAGTGCCTTTCAGGCGGCGGCGGCCAAACTCAATGCCGAGCTGACGATTCCGGGCCTCGTACAGTCCATTATTTTGACTCGCATCAGTGGTCGCACCAAAGTGCCTGACACGGAAGAACTCGCCACCCTCGCCGCCCACCAGACTAGCCTCTGCCTTTACCTCAGCGCCCGCCATGTGGCTGCTTCGCAAGCGCAACTGTTAGCTCACTATCCGGCTGATACGCCAGTTGCGGTATGCTTTCGGGTTGGTTGGCCCGATGAACAAATTGAGGTCGTGCCCCTGTCTGAGATGGCTGCCATCACGCAGCGAGAAAACCTGATCCGCACCACGCTATACATCGTCAGCCCAGCGTTACGGGGGGCAACGGTGCGATCACGCCTCTACAATCCAGAGCACACTCACCTGTTTCGCCCTCAAGCCAGCGGCTAGGTCAGTGACTCACTGGTGATGTGAAGTTCGCTGTACGGGCATCGAATTAATTTAATTTCACATTTAATCTACGGTAAGCCAATCGGGATATAGTAGATTGGGCGGATCCATGGCAGGCAAAGTCTGCTACAATCCCTCCCATGTCGCTCAGGCCAGCAGATTATGTCGGTGACAAGACTTTTTTCTGAGATTTCCAACGAACCCAGTTTTTACTACTTTGCTTACGGGTCTTGTATGTGTCCCGTTGATTTGAAGCGATCGCTGGGCGAAAGCACCCACCACTATGTCGTGGGGCCAGCCACCTTGACGGGATATCGGCTCGGCTTCTTCCGCAAATCAGAGCGGCGCAACTGCGGCGTACTCGATGTGGTTAAAGAGTCTCAAAGTGCCGTCGAAGGGGTCTTATATCGCTTGCCCCAACGGTTGAGTGCGCGACTAGATGAGCGCGAAATCGGCTATCACCACGAAGCGATCGGCGTGCATTGCCAAGGGCGATTGTACGAGAACGTCCGCACTTACACCGTGTGCGAAAAGTTGTCCCAAGAGATTGCCCCGAATGACTGGTATTTCAGCGTGGTGCTGCGGGGAGCCTACACCTGCGGGCTCCCCGAGCAATACGTTTGGCAGCTATTTGACCATATGCATCGCTTGCAACAGGCCCAAGGCATGGGGCAAATGCTGAAGTCAGCGTAAAGGAAGTCGTCTGTTGAGCAGCCATGGGGAACTCGCGACACGAGCTTGTCAGTCGGCCCAGCTAGAGCGCGATCGCGTTGGATTCAATGCCTGTGGCAGCTAAGTCTTCACCATGCCAAGCCTTGCCATCCAGGGCCATTTGCTCGATGAGGCTGGCTAGACGCAGGGCTTTGAGCGCTTGTTCGCCGCCCACCGATGGCTTTTCGCCCCCGCGTACGCAGTTCACAAAATGCTCTAGTTCGGCGTGCAACGGTTCGGTGTTGCTAGTGTAAACCTTTTCGATCAGACCATCCTGGCGATACAACACTTGACCGTAGCTGGTCATCGTATTGGCCGTGGTTTGACGGTGAATCAGAATTTCATTGTTGAGGAAATCGGCTTCCGTCAGGGAATTGCGACAGTGGGCCGCAATGCTACGAATTTTGCGGTGGGTGACTTTGCTCGCGGTCAAGGTTGCTACCACGCCATTGGCGAAACCCAGGGTAGCGGTCACGTAGTCGAGATAGCCCGAGTTGGCCGAACGACTGCCACTGGCTGACAGCTTCACCACGGGGGCTCCGGCAAGTTCCAACAGTAAATCAATGTCGTGGATCATTAAATCCAACACGACTGAAACATCATTGGCGCGATCGGAATAAGGACTCATCCGGCGGGCTTCTAGGGCCAAGACTTCCTCGGTGCGCAAGACGTTATGCAACTCTTTAAAGGCGGGATTAAAACGCTCAATATGCCCCACTTGCAAAATGCAGTTGGACTCAGCAGCGGCGTTGACCAATGATTCTGCTTCGGCAATGCTAGCCGCGATCGGCTTTTCAATGAGGACGTGTACCCTAGCGTGTAAACAACTCATGCCCACGGAGTGATGTAGCCGCGTGGGCACCGCCACACAAACGGCATCAACCAAGGCAAGCAGGCTGTGATAATCCTCGAAAAAGCGCACTCGGTATTTACTGGCAGTATCGAGCCCGAGCTCAACGTTGACATCAGAAACACCCACGAGTTCCACATTTTTGAGGCGACTTAAGACTCGTGTGTGGTGTTGTCCCATATTGCCCACCCCAATGACCCCCACCCGAATCGGGTGCGATGGCGTCGCTGGGACTTCAGTATTTGCACCGTTCATAGATAGACTCATCGTGTTAGCCTGCAATCCTCTGAATAAGGAATTTCGCAACCGAGATATCAGCGATATCAGCATGCCAACAGGTTACGAAATTAAACAAGATATTATCACGCCTTTACTTTAGGACTTTTTTCGCTAGCGTCATGATTTCTAGGACACCTCTGCAAAACGTCCTCCCGGTTAAGCGATCGCGGGGCTGGGGTGATATGTTCTGCGTCTGTCTGATGCTACTTCCTTGACGACAACTGCCAGCGACCCGCCGCCACCGAGAGAGACCATTTGAGATCTTTCGGTATTGCCGTCAAAGTGAGCAATGACGTCTACCAGCAGTTTGACCGATGCCGCATGGGCAATTCTCGAACGCCTCTTGCCCGAGATCTTGCGCCCTAAGCTACGTGCGTTCGCCAAACAGAAATGAGGAGGGAAAAAGCTGAGCCTGGATATGCACACCACTTTATCCGCAGTCTCGCACCTCGATATCTCGCAGGTTTGCTGGGTAGTTGATGATTTCTGTCGAGCCTTTGAGCCGCAATGTCTTCACCGACAAGGTAATGCTGCGCAAACGGGTCTTGATTGAAAGGATCAATGACCAGCTCAAGAACGGCTGTCAGATTGAGCATTCACGCCATCGCAGTCCCTTCAACTTCCTCGTCAATACCCTGGCGGCCTTGGCCGCTTAGGGGTCGGCGGGAAAATAACATCCCGGTAACGGCAGTGCTTGGGTGGCTGGGTGGCTGGGTGGCTGGGTGGCTGGGTGGCTGGGTGGCTGGGTGGCTGGGTGGCTGTGTCAGTTGCGGGTCTGGAGTCGGTACTTTAATTGCCAGCGCATCG
>NZ_JACSWC010000011.1 GCF_016888165.1 Halomicronema sp. CCY15110
CCATCTTCAAACAGCGTGTTTTCCACGGTGGCACCGTGAATTGCACACAGCAGCGCCCCGCCCAAGACGCCGGCCACTCCCATCATGTGGAAGGGATTCAGCGTCCAGTTGTGGAAACCCTGGAAGAACAGCAGAAAGCGGAAAATCGCGGCGACGCCGAAGCTCGGTGCGAAGAACCAGCTGCTCTGCCCCAAGGGATACATCAAGAAGACGGAGACGAAAAC
>NZ_JACSWC010000110.1 GCF_016888165.1 Halomicronema sp. CCY15110
GTTGCTTTGCGTAGCAAAGATGACCTAAGTCCCTTGAGATTGGTCTGAAATGCTTCTTTTATCGTCGTGTTTCTAGGTGTCCCAGGTAGCAAAACCTTGGCAGGAGAACTTTTCAAACACCCTCTTAGATGATTAGTCCCCAGTTGTGGGTTGTGGATAGCTTGGGGGCAAATATCACCTCGCCCAAGGGGAGGAAAAACACCGGATTGCAACCACAGCCAAGTCGAGTGATTTACTGTCAATCTGATCGCCTTAGTCCCTCACGATGGGCTGCCGTCACTTCAGTCTCAGTCACCATCGCCACCGCTCTGGCCAGAGTTCGAGAGCTGCGGGCGGGATTAGATTGGTGGGGGCTTGGCCTTCAGGAGCACTCTACTCATACAGATTGATCTGGCTGCCCCCGATCGAGATGCCGTATTCGCCATAGACATCTTGTCCCAATAGGCCAACATCACCACCAATCGCGACCCAGACGTTTTGGACAACTAACTCGCCCACGGTAATGCTGCTAACATAGCCCACCGGAATTTGGACTTGACGGCCATCGGCCACCGTTACCAAAGCTTCGCCAGTCACAACGACACCGATCGCGCTCGCCATCTCTTGAGTAATCAGCGTCCCCGATGCCCCGGTATCGAACAGCATGGTAAATTCCTGGGTGCTGCGATTGCCCTGCAACTTGACAGGCACCACTGGCGTGCCCCCCATCGTTTCGACAATCGGAATGCTGGCCACGAGGCCAGACGGGCGATCCGAGGTCGTAGGTTGGGCCTGCGTGGGGGCCTTGCCAGCCGCCTGCTGTTCGGCCAAAGTCAGATTTTGACCATATTCCTTCACCTTTTGTTGGGCCGTGGCATGATTGGGATCGTCCGTCGGCACCTGCTGCATATACTGCACAGCTTGTTGCCAACGACTCGCCGCCAACTGCCAGTCATCAGGCGACTGGGCTGACTGACCAATGGCGACAGCGCTCTCCGCCCGCGTCACCGCTTCCCGAAAATAATTGGGCCGTGCTTTGGGAGTTGTGGCGTCTGTTCCAGCGGCGGTTGAGGGAGCATCAGCCACGGTCTCAACATCGGTCGCGGGGTTGGTATCTGTCGTGGCGTCGACGGAGGGAGTTTCTGCGGTTTCCTGTGGGGGCGCTTCAGTATTCGACGGCGTAATCGTAATCGAGAAAGGCAGTAACGAGCAACCCGACACCATCCAGCAGCAGCCGATGCCAATCAGCCAATGGCCCGAACGGTTCATATATTCTCTCCTAAAAGAAACCTACAGAATCATGCTGCGGACTTCGCTGAGTCCGCTATTCTTAAGAGTGCCCTTACGCTAGCGCACGGTTACACTTATCGGCCTCACGCCTATGTTTTCAGAAAACTATTCCCCTGCTTTGCTCGTTCTTGCCGATGGCTCTAGTTTTCGCGGTTGGAGCTTTGGTGCGCCGGGCACGGTGATGGGCGAGGTGGTGTTCAATACGGGCATGACGGGCTACCAGGAAGTGCTCACCGACCCGAGCTATTGTGGGCAGATCGTGACGTTTACCTATCCCGAATTAGGCAATACCGGAGTCAACCCGGACGATGAGGAATCGGCACGACCGCATATTCGTGGCGCGATCGCCCGCAATATTTGTGAGATTCCCAGTAACTGGAGATCGACGCAGTCGCTGCCCGATTATCTGAAACAGCATCAGATTCCCGGCATTTTTGGCATTGATACGCGATCGCTGACGCGCATTCTCCGCCAAACTGGGGCAATGAATGGGGTCATTTCCACCGAGGTGCTGGAAGTAGACAACCTTTTGCGACAGTTGCAGGCCGCCCCCAGCATGACAGGCTTAAACCTAGTGCAAGAAGTCACCACCGCCGAGCCCTACGAGTGGAGCGAAGCGACGGACACCCTGTGGGAGTGCTATCCCGAAGATGAGACCGCAGCGCCGACCTTGACCGTCGTCGCCATCGATTTTGGCATCAAGCGCAATATTCTACGGCGGCTGACGCGGTACGGCTGTCGAGTGATTGTAGTGCCCGCTGACACCTCACCAGAGCAGATTCTGAGCTACCAGCCCGATGGTATTTTTCTGTCCAACGGCCCCGGCGATCCCGCTGCCGTAGAACAAGCTCCCAAAACGGTGCAGGCTTTGCTCAGCCATCAACTGCCCACCTTCGGCATCTGCATGGGCCACCAGATTTTAGGGCGATCGCTCGGTGGTGAAACCTTTAAGCTCAAGTTTGGTCATCGTGGTCTCAATCATCCCTGTGGCTTATCGCAGCAGGTCGAAATCACCAGCCAAAACCACGGCTTTGCCATCAGCGCCGACTCCATTGAAAACGCCGACGTGGAAATTAGCCATCTCAATCTGAACGATCGCACCGTGGCCGGCATTCGCCATAAAACGCTGCCATTGTTCTCGGTGCAATACCACCCCGAAGCCAGTCCTGGCCCCCACGACGCCGACTATCTCTTCCGTGATTTCGTAGCGTTAATGCGACAAAATACCGCTCGATAACCCACTTTCCCCACCGCCCATGGGCGGCAATCACCAGTCGGGTTGTTTCGCCTGAGCCAGACTCAAGAATCTGAGGGAGACACGCTCACCAAAAGTATCGACATCTGACCAGGATAGTCCCAGCCACCTAGCCACCCAGCTACCCAGCCACCCAACTACCCAGCTACTATGCTCCACCAGAATATCTTTCCCCTACTCGTGATGGTGGCCTTCCCAACGCTGCAACGGTACACAGTCGATATCAAATTGGTCGAGGGCACGGGCAACGACAAAATCTACCAAGTCCAAAACTGTCTGGGGTTGGTGATACCAAGCTGGAATTGCTGGGACGATGCGAGCCCCCGCTTCGGCGAGCGTCACCAGGTTACGCAAGTGAATCAGACTCAGGGGGGTCTCTCGCGGTACCAGCACCAAGGGTTTGCCTTCCTTTAGCTGCACATCAGCGGCCCGCTCCAATAGGTCAGAGCTGAGCCCAGCGGCTAGCTTGCCGACGGTGCTCATGCTGCAAGGCATAATCACCATGCCCCGGGTTTTGAAAGAACCACTGGCGATGTTGGCCCCCACGTCGCTCCAGGGGTGACAGCGCAATTTTCCCTGGGTGGGGACGCCCGCCTGCTCGCGCCAAAAGTCCGCTTGGGCGATGACATCACCGGGCATTTGGATGTCTTGCTCGGCTTTCCAAACCTGGTAAGTGGCTTTAGAGGCCACCAGTTCGACGGGGATGTCGGCAGCGAGGAGGTATCTTACGGCTCTAACCGCATAAATGAGACCGGATGCGCCGGTCACGCCTAAGGTGATGGGCAACGATCGCCCAGCAGATTTCATCACAAGTTTTAATCAGTTCAACAGGCGACAGGTTGACCAGCACGGAAGCGATCGCCGCTGCCAAAACGAGACTGCCACCAGACCATTTCTCCCAGCGGCAAGAGCTGTCGTTGGGAGAAATGGCTCAACGACACCATGGGTAGGTGAGATCGCGCTTGTTCCCGGCTCTTGCCCAATCTGGCGCGATTGCGAGGAGTGGAGCTTACTGCCCATATCACCTCGCGATCCAGGGCAATGTTGTCGATTTCCGTGCTGCTATTCAATTCTAACGAGTTGCCCAAGCCGGGGCAGTCACGAGTTACTCGGACTCGTCGGAGCCCCGCTCATCACTATAGTTATCGTCATCACTGAGATCGTCCTCGCTGGCTTCGCTGCCGCCACCAACTACGACCAGATCAATCTGCTGACGATAATAGTCCACGCTCTTGACTTGAACTTCGACGCGATCGCCGAGTCGGAACTGACGACGATTTTTGCGCCCAACGAGCTTTTGTTGACGCGATCGATATTCGTACCAGTCATCTTTGAGCGAACTAACATGCACCAGACCTTCGACCAGCAGCTCTTCGATTTCGACAAAGAAACCGTAGGACTGCACCCCCGTAATCAAGCCGTGGAAGACGGAACCGGTGTGATCCCGCATAAATTCGGCCTTTTTGAGACCTTCGAGATCGGTTTCGGCATCTTGTGCTAGCTGCTCGCGTTCGCTCAGGGGGCCGACAATCCGCTTGATGTAGTCTTCCAGGTCGTTGTTAATGTCGGGCGGCAACACGTTCCAGTTAATCTTGCCGTGGCAGCTACTGTGACGTAGATTGACCCGATCTTTTGACCGGGTGGAACGGCGATCGCGGCCATCGGCAAACACCGCATGTAGCACCCGATGAATCACCAAGTCAGGATAGCGACGGGTGGGCGACGAAAAATGCGCATAGCCATCGGTCAAGGCAAGACCAAAATGCAGATCGGGGTGAATGCCATAAAAGGCAGGCTTAAACGTGGACAACAGCAAATAGGTCAAAATCTTTTCTGACGGCGAGGCGGCAAACTGCTGAGTAAACCGCTGATAATCCATGGGATAGATGGTTTCTTCTTCCGCCAGTTCCAGATTGATTTCCATGTTTTCGGCTAACTTCGTCAGCTCTTGCACATCAGAAATCGTGGGCGTGCGATGCAAGCGATAAATCGCTGGCACGGCTAATGCTTTGAGGTGAGCAGCCACCAGCTGGTTGGCTAACAAAATAAACTCCGTCACCACCATCCGTGCGGTTAAGGATGAGGCCACGACAATCACCCCCAGCAGACCTTCGTCGTCGTACTGAAAGCGCGGCGAAGCGTAAGAGGCCAAGGGTTCCTTCGCATCATCAGGGAACTCGTGCTCGGGCAGATTGAGTTCAAAAGATCCCCGGGCCATCCGTTGCTGCCGCACCGCCCGGCTGACTTCGTGAAGGTTATCGACGACCTCAAAAATCGACTCCAACTTCTTGAGGTCTTTAGAGGTAATCTCTAGTTGTTCCAGTTCGGTCGGGTTCTCCCGAGAGAGAATTGCTTGAGCTTGTTTGTAGTCCAGGGCGTGGTCCACGGCAATGACGCTGGGTTGCAGTTCAAACTCCAGCACTTCACCCTTGTCATTCAGGGTCGCCAGCAGAGAAATGGCCAACCGATCTTTGCCCGGATTCAGCGAACAGAGCGAGGTGGCTAATGGCGGCGGCACCAGCGGAATCATCTCGTTGCCGAGGTAAACCGCCATGCCGCGCTTCAGCGCTTCTCGATCAATCGGTGAGAATAGGGGGACGTAGTGGGCCACATCCGCAATATGCACGCCCAATTGCCAGTTGCCCTCCTCGGTTTTGGCGATCGTCAGGGCATCATCAATGACCTGGGCTTGGGAGCTGTGAATGGTGACGGTGAGTTGGTCACGCAAATCGAGACGACCCTTGAGATCAGCTTTGCGTATTCGGGTCGGCAACGCTCTCGCTTCTTCGAGGGCGTTGTCAGGAAACGTGCGCGGCAAATCATATTTGCAATAAATGATATCGATGTCAGAAGCGGCTTCGGCGTCGCTACCGAGAATTTGAGCAATGCGTCCATGGGGGGGCTCTTGCGCCAGGGGATACCGCACCACTTCGATATGCGCTAACTGATCGACGGCCTCTTGCAGGGTGGCGGCTTCATCGTCGAGGCTGAGTTCAAACAGTAGTCGATCATCCAAGGGGACGGCTTGGTAACTTTCGTTTTCTTGCTTGACGCGGGCCAGCACCGAGGCATTGGCCCGTTCGAGAATGACTTTGACTTCCCCTTCGGGACTGCGGCGACGGCTGCCATCTTTGGTCACGCGCACTAGCACGCGATCGCCATTCCACGCTGTGTTGAGCTGACTTTCGCGAATGTAAATATCATCAGCAGCTTCGTCGTCTTGAATCGCAAAGCAAAAGCCTTTGCTAGAGCAGCGCAACTTGCCTTCGACAACGCCATCTTCAGTGGCTCGCTGATATTTGCCCTTGTCTTTGACAAGTACCCCGATACGCTCCAGGGCATCTAGGGTGATCTGTAGCTCCCGCACACTATCATCAGAATCACAGTGCAGCTTCTTTTGAATGTTTTTGAGAGTGAGGGTTTTACCATCGGTAAAGTTGGCCAGCAACGAGGCGATCGAGAAATTCATGAAGCGGGTAATCCTTATCCGGTGCAATTTTTCTGACACGCACTAGGTCGGGTTGAGAGTCTTCTGTTCCAAAAAATCAGCGGAAACTCTAGCCCTGAGAGCATAATCATCGCTTTACTTAAACTGGTCAAAGCGGCTGATCATCCAATATCGTGCCATGGCGTTGAGGCTTTCCGTATCATCACCTAACTACTTGCAAACAGCCCCGTCTCACGGGAAAACGTCCAAATGTCGCACGTTTTCAACCCTAAGCGAACATCACAGGAGCCAAGAAACAGTGTGTTTGTGTCGCAGCAGGCAGATTAAAAAATAACAGCTCAAAACGACAGAGCCGCCAGCCCTAAGCCGTTACAACTATACCCTAATCTGTGAGTATGGGTTCATTTAGTCAATTCTTCATGGTTTTGTAACAGATTTGGTGGGTGGGTATTCACTCGTTCTCCCAGGCGGCAACGAGTACAGCGGCGCAGTGGAAGAATTGCACAGACATGCAGCGATCGCTCGCCAAAATCATCTGCACATTGGCTGAACGGCCTAGTCAAGCGGCAGTCACGGCGCTGTCTTCAAGCACCCCCATCCAGATCGCCAATCGCTGAAGCTGAGTCGCCCAAGAGAGTCAGCGTCGCTCACCTGTGATCACGTAAGCGATTCGCTGGCCTACATTCGTCGCGTGATCGGCGACGCGTTCTAAATAACGAATTACCAGAACGAGCAAGACAATCACTTCGACATTCGTCAGCCCGGGATCCTGATGAATCAGGGTTTCGTACAGATAGTCGTAATCATCATCAACTGCGTCATCTTTGACTTTAATGTCCAGACCCACATCGGCATTGAGGTCAGACACCGCTAACAGACTCAGTGCCACCATTGAGCGGCAGCGATCGATCATGACTTGAATTCTTTCTAAAATAGGGTGCGCTGGATAGGGGAAGAGCTTGATGGCCACTTCGCCAATATCTTTGGCATAGTCGCCAATGCGCTCTAGGTCACGAATCAACTGCATAAAGGCGCTGACATGTCGCAGGTTTTGCATTCCCTGGGGCGGATGGGTCAGCAGTTCGATGCAGTCAACTTCAATCTGTCGGTAAAATTGGTCAATTTGCTTATCGTGGGTTTTGAGTTGCTGTGCGGCCTCAAGGTTGCGATCGCATAACGCCGAACGAGCAAGTAAACAAGATTGCTCAACTAATGCCCCCATGCGCAGAACATCACGCTGGATCCGCCGGAGTTGATGACCAAATGGCGGCGACGATGAGTTATCAGAGGGCACAAATGAGTTGGACTGGGTCACTGCAAAAAATCAGGTGAGCGGATCATTCAGTATGGGCATTCAGGACAGAGAAGAGCCGTGTTTGTGGTCACTTCCATCCCTTGAGGTTGATCAGACTTAAGCTTGAGCGGTGGCCACTGCTGAAAAACGGGATGAACGCAATGTGCAGCTTGAGCAAACATCGACTTAAAAGGTCTAGACCTATACATGCATATGATGACCCATCAAGGTTAAGAAACCAACAAGCCCGATTTATTTGTTTTAGGTAACACTGTGTAACAGTTGCGCCCTAAAAGACTGGCAATTGCAGGATCTTGGTCAAAAATTAGTTCAGTCTCGCTGTGTGAGACGGATCGACGTTATCAAAAGGACTCATAGCAATGACGGATACTCAAGTTTTTGTCGCATTAGCGATCGCTCTCGTACCTGGATTCTTGGCGCTGCGCCTGGCTACTGAACTTTACAAATAAATCATCAAATTTACATGCGTTCTTGTTCAAAGAGAACGCAGATTGACAAAAGCCGCAGTGACTCTGGTCGCTGCGGCTTTTGTTGTGGGTCTGGTGACAGACGGGTTCGAGTTCGGCTGGGCTAATCCAGCTGGCAGTCACAGCTCCAGCTCAGACGCGAGCTTAGGAGAACGATCCCACTTCTAAATGGGCTAAGTCACCGGCGAATCCGGTGATTTCAATCACCCCATCAGTGGCGGCTTGAAAGCCTGCGATCGCGTCATTCAGCGCTAAAAAGGTGCGTTGCTCAAAGGTGAAAGTTGCCGCACCCAAAGGGGTAAATAGGTCAGCCGATAACACGTCAGCGATCGCAGCGGCTTCGAGCTGCGACACCTCACCTAATTGCAAAAGGTCAGCCGCCGCTACCGCATGACTGGCCATAATCGAGTCACCCATATTTGTAAGGTCATCATGAGCACTCGCGTCACTGTGGCCCAACAAACTATCCCCATCAACAGACAAGCCTTCATCGGTAGAATTCTCTTGGTCAGTCGCAGAAACATTCCCATCAGCCGAAGTCTCTTCGACAAAAGTTGAAGTTTCCTCGTCACTGACGGCAGCCTCATCAGCAGTCGTCTCTGCTGTCGCATCAACGCCGTCTAAACTAGCCTCGCCGGTCAGGCTGGAGTCAGTTCCTATATCAACCGCCGAAGTATCCCCCTCTGATGCTTCAGTCGCTTCGCTGGCAGCGCTGCCGCCCAGCGAGCCTTCAGCGTCCTTACTAGGCGTTTCGACTGCTGGGGTTGTTTGTTCTATGACATCGCCGGAGTAATTGCCGATGGTCAAGTCTTCGATTACATCGAAACCTGAAAGTAAGGAATCTCCCAAATCACCGAATTGGAAAATATCATCCCCAGCCCCCCCGATTAAAATATCGGCTCCCAGGCCGCCAATTAGTAAATCTTGGCCGCTACCTCCGTTGAGGGTGTCGTTGCCGCTACCCCCGATCAGGGTATCGTTGCCGGCCCCGCCGCTAAGGACCACAGCAAAATCGACCAGTGTCGCATTCACAGTATCGGCAAAGGCTGATCCGATAAATTCTTCGATGCTGGCATGGACGAAATTGTCAGCGCTAAAACTGATCCCCTCCACTGCATCGGCCGCATCAACCACGTCATAGCCCAACCCGCCGTTGATTTCGGGCAGACCAAACGGGTCAAACGGCAATTGTCGTCCGTCAGGGGGTGGCCCCAGCAAATTAGAGTCAGACAGCTTGAACGTATCGTTGCCATTGCCGCCAAACAGCTTATCGTTGCCGCCGCCATCGTGGAGGATGTCATCGCCATCCCCGCCAAAGATGATGTCGTCGCCATCACCTGCAAAAATCTCATCGGCTGCCATCGTGCCGACCAGATATTCGCCAAATTCGGTGCCGTAAATGATTGTCATCGTGTCAATTTAATCTCTGGGTCACACACAACTGCGGACAAACTTGCTGCTTATTCGGCGCGAGCCATGTCAGTGAATTCATCGAAATAATCAGCTTCAAACATATGCCTCGCGTCTCTTCTGCTTGATTACCCTTCAACGATGGGCAAGCTATGAAGCTGCAATGTAGTTTTGGGGTTAATGATCACTACAAGCCTGACAAGTCGGCATCAGTATGAATAATGAACTTCTTCAACTAGCGTAAGCATTTGATGAAGTGGACTGTAATTACTGCTACCAAACTAGCCGAGGGTTATGGGTTTGACACAACGCCTGGAATGACTTCACATCCCTTTTAAGGTTGACGAGCAAGGCTTCACTCGAACTTCACATACGACTGAACTATGTCCGTACAATTACCAGGGCATTAATGTGTCTTAAATTGATGGCGTTGAGAAAATCTCGGTCGGTCGGGCCGCCTCGGATGGATGATGTGCGACCTTCGTGACCATGGGGGAATGCACAAGCATTTCCAGAGCCAACAGAACTGAGTTGGGGATGACGGGCGATCGCGACCCTTCATCTCTCACCACTCCGGCCAATCCCCATGTCAAGATAGACCTGTGCAATGGAATAAGGAGAGCCAGTTTGGAGATTACTTTTTTGGGGACAAGCTCGGGCGTGCCGACGCGATCGCGCAATGTGTCGAGTGTGGCGCTGCGATTACCCCAACGAGGCGAAATTTGGCTGTTTGACTGCGGTGAAGGCACTCAACATCAGTTTTTGCGTAGTGACTTTAAGGCCAGCCAGATTCGGCGTATTTTCGTCACCCACATGCACGGTGACCATATTTTTGGGCTGATGGGGTTATTGGCCAGCTGCGGGTTGGCGGGTAACCCCCAGCAGAAGGTGGATATTTATGGCCCCCCCAAGCTGAACGACTATTTACAGGCTTGCCGCCGCTATTCGCAAACGCACTTTTCCTTTCCCATTAAGGTTCACACGGTGCAGCCGGGCTTAGTGTACGAGGACGATGAGTTTAAGGTCAGCTGCGCGTTGCTAGAGCATCGGGTGCCCGCCCACGGCTATCGGGTCGATGAAAAGGATCGGCCCGGTCGATTCGACGTGAAACGAGCGCAGGCTTTGGGCATTTCGCCGGGGCCGATTTACGGCAAGTTGAAGAATGGCGAAGTGGTGACGTTGCCCGACGGTCGCCGGATCAACGGCAAAGACTTGTGCGGCCCGACACTGGCCGGCCGGAGTTTGGCTTATTGCACCGATACGGTGTTTTGCGATCGCGCGGTGGAGTTAGCCCAGGGGGTTGATGTGCTCATCCATGAAGCGACCTTTGCCCATCAAGACGCTGACATGGCTTATCAGCGTCTACATTCCACCTCGACGATGGCGGCCCAAACGGCGCTGCTAGCCCACGCTCAGCAGCTCATCATGACGCATTTCAGCCCTCGTTATGCGCCGGGCAATGCGGTTCAGCTGGCTGACTTGCTAACAGAGGCAAGGGCGATTTTTCCCAACACGGTAATGGCCCGAGATTTCGACACTCACACCATTAACCGTCAAGAGCAGACGGCTCTGATGGCCTCTTAAGCAGCTCTTCAGGGGCGGGTTCAATAAGATTGGCGACCTGATCACGGGGAGCCGCAGCGGCATCGCCTAGTCGACTGGCGACCCGCTTTAGGGTGGGGCTATGGGCAAAAGCCAACTGCAGGCGATCGCGATCGTCGTCCAGAGGCGCGATCGCCTCATTGGATGTATCTTCAGCAGACTGAGCCAGCCGATGGCGCAGATTGCCCAAGTGCGTTTGCGAACAGACTGCCGTGCGGGGCTCGGGCATGGTTTGATCTGGCCAAGAGGGCAAATCGGCGCAGGGACAAGGGGAAACTTTAATGCCCCGCACGGGCATGGGCAGCGGCATGGTACAGCGGGCACAGCCCTCAATGTCCCACTCATCCGTTAACAGCACCGCGATACTCTCGTCCGTACCTGTGAGGAAACATTGTTTAGGCGCTTTCATAATCTGCTGCCAGCAGTCCAAAAATGCCTGGCTAAATTTGGCTCCTTGAAACACCGGAGCAGGCAGACATTGCGTATTGGAATGCTGCAAAACGACCGGCTTGCCCAGTTGAAACCAGTAAGCCAGATAAGCTTGAACTTTTTGTACAGAAGCCATAAATACCTTGCAGTCCTGTTGTGTCGGTTGCTGCGATTTGTATCGTCTGTTTGATCCTAGTCGGTGCTGGCTGAAATCGTAGGCATCTTAAGGGTTTGAAAATTGTTGCGTAATAATCTGCGAGGAACGTTAAGAGACTTGCGCGCAAAAGAGATCCCCATGAACCGAGTTTCGACTCCGCTCAACTCTCGATACTGGTAGGTTGAGCGAAGTCGAAACCGGATTGAA
>NZ_JACSWC010000111.1 GCF_016888165.1 Halomicronema sp. CCY15110
TGAGTGGACGAGCCATCTTTTGTGCTTGAAATCAGTACTCCTATATTCTGCTTCACCTCATAGGGAATTGGTATTACAACGCCAGCGCCGCCTCACCATTATTCCCCTACTCAAAAGCATCCTGAAATACGTCACTTATTTCGTGGGGGGCGTCATGGTGCTGAATCTTGTGGGAATCAATCCTGCGCCCATTTTGGCAGGGGCAGGAATTGTGGGTTTGGCGGTGGGCTTTGGAGCCCAAAACCTGATCAACGACATCGTGTGTGGCTTCTTTATTCTGTTTGAAAACTACTACCTGGTCGGCGATTACATTGAAGCGGGCAAGGTAGAAGAGCGCATGGTCGAGGGAGAAGTGGAAGCGATCGAACTCCGCACCACCCACCTCCGCCATCCCGATGGTCAATTGCAGATTATCCGTAACGGCGACATTGGCTCGATTGTGAATTATTCAAAGCATTACACCTATGCCAAGGTCGATGTTCCCGTTCCAGCGGGCATCGAATTAGAGCAGGTTTATCAACTTATTAACCGAGTGGGCGAACAACTTAAAGTTGACTGTTTAGACGTATTAGAACCCACCCAAATTGAAGGACTCGAAAGCTTTGACGCGCACAATCTCGTAATTCGCACCATGACTCGTGTGAAGCCCGGTAAGCACTTGCATGTTCCCAGATTATTGCGGAGCAAACTTAAAGCAGCCTTTGATCAACATCTAGCCCAAAGCAGTCCACCTGCGTTAGAAATCATGCCAGAATAAAATCTGCTCAAGCGGTCCTTGAAGTCGGCCAAACTGACTGTTGTCTGTGCATTCAGTCTTGGTTGCGGCAGTCACGACTCAAGGGGCTCCCCAAAGTCTGTGCGAAGATTAATGTCGCGCAAAAGCATTTCTAAAAGCTCTTGGCTCTCCCTGAGTTCGTGTGAGATTGAGCCTTACTGGACTGAAGCATCAGGAGGCGCGGACTGGCATCTAGCCCTGTTCCACACCAGGTCAATGAGGGCCAAGCTCTCATTGATTTCAGATTAGGGACTTGCACGCAAAAAAGATTCCCATGAACCGAGTTTCGACTCCGCTCAACTCTCGATACTGGTAGGTTGAGCGAAGTCGCAACCGGATTGAACGGGTACTTTA
>NZ_JACSWC010000112.1 GCF_016888165.1 Halomicronema sp. CCY15110
CTCAACCTGCCAGTATCGAGAGTTGAGCGAAGTCGAAACTCGGTTCATGGGGATCTTTTTTTCGCGCAAGTCCCTAAGCGCTTACTTTGTCCGGGGAGATACTCCGCATAACTCGACGTTCAGCGGCTGGGATGGTCGATTCAACCGCAATCGCCCACTCATTGTTCGATAGCCAACCTGTGAGCCGGTCCCAGCCCTCACATGAGAACAGGCAAAACCCTCACAGGAGGAATGCCAAGCGAGCAGTTGGGAGAGGAAACCCAGATTTTGGCACTAGCAGCAACCGGATCACCACTGAAAAATTATAAAGATCCGGTAAAGCTAAGGGCACTCATTATGGGGAATTGACTAATTTTGCGCTGCGATTGCTGTTGGGCGATCGCAGCGCCGAAAGCATAAGCGTCTATTGACAAATAGTGGTGAGGTTCACGGCTGGCTCATTGGCCAATCATCTTGCCACAGACAGCGGTGTCGGCCCCAGTGTTAACCAACGGTTAGGGGCATCGACCGACCGATCAAAGCTGCCCAGATACTTGTGCCTCTTAATTGATCAATCCTATGCACATACAAAATCGCGATCAAAATCAAAGCGGATTCACCCTAATTGAGTTGCTGGTGGTGATTGTCATTCTCGGCATCTTGGCCGCGTTGGCTTATCCGGCTTTTGTTTCAATGGTGCGCCGGGCGCAATATGCCGAGGTCAGACAACAAATGGGGGTCATGTCTAGAGAGATTCAGGCCTATCTGCTAGAAAATGGCCAATATCCATCAGACACGAATGCGGGTAGCCCACCCAAAGGCGTTGTGAATTGGCCAGAAAATCCGCCGGTCGGTGGCACTTATGATTACGACCACTGGGGTGTCGGTGGGGGCCAATGCTATGTCCAGATTGGGTTTAATGGCGACGACGGTCAGCGTAATTACCAAGTCCACCGGGTTAATGCGGAACCGCAAAGTTTCCAAGCCTTTGAAGACGATTTAGTCCTGGGGGTTGACCTTTACGATTGCCCGATCGCGCAGGGGTCGATCCGACAGCCCTAAAATCATCCCCGACACCAGGCCACCAGTCCGGTCAAAGTTCAACTAATAGCACTCGCGGCAGTTCGGTAAACAGGCTGATAGGATGCAAGCAGCACTGTATTGGAATGGGAAAAGAGAGTTATGAAACGCGCGATCGCTCTGGCGAGTTGGCTGATGCTGATGGTAATCATGGTTTTGTCTACAGGGCAGCCAGCCCTAGCCAGCGACTATCGCTCCTCGGCCCCCGCCAATGCTGAGGTTTATCTCATTACTCCGCAAGATGGGGACGTAGTGACGAGCCCATTGGCGGTCAAATTTGGCCTTAAAGAGATGGGGGTCGCGCCCGCTGGGGTTGATCAGTCCGGCACTGGGCACCATCACCTGCTGATTGACTTAGCCGAATTACCGAAACTCGACGAAGCATTGCCCGCAACGGATCACATCAAGCATTTTGGGGGCGGTCAAACGGAAACCACGCTGACGCTGTCGCCGGGTGAACATACCCTGCAATTGCTCTTAGCCAATTATGTTCACGTGCCCCACGATCCGCCCGTTCTTTCAGAGCCGATTACTGTGACGGTGAAATAATTGCGATGGGTTTCCCTGCGCTGACCCGATCGCATTCGTGGGGTCGGGCTTTGGGAGGGGCACGCGATAAGCTTTGGGCATGACGAATCTCACCTGGATTGAAGGGGGCACCCGCAGCGGTAAGACGGCGCGGCTGCTGGAGCATTTGGCTGATGTGGCGGCGGCTCGGGCGGCCTCCCTGGGGCCTGGGGCCGTTTACCTGTTGTTTGCTGCCAATGGCGACACCCGATTGACGCTCACCGATCGCATTGCCGAGGTGTTGCCCGCGACGTTGCCGGTGACGACGGCGACCCCAACGGGCTTCATTCAAAACGAGGTCACTTTATTCTGGCCGGTGTTGGTGGAATCCCTGGGCCTGAGTCCGCAGTTTCCCATGAAGCTGCGCCCCGAAAATGAGCAAGAATTAGCCACCCAGCTTTGGCGCAAAGCCTTAGACGATGGGCAGTTAGAAGTGCCTGGTTGGACGGAAACGCAAATCGTGCGGCGATCGCTCGACTTTTTACAGTTGGCGGCATCGGGGGGCATTCCGGCGGCCGACTTGCCAACGCTGCTCGCCGACGGGATGCCCAGGGGCACCGCGACTTCAGAAGTGTGGGGGGCGATCGCCGACGCTGTCGTGAATTGGCGGGACTGGTGCCTGCGTCAGGGGTTTTTGACCTATAGCATCGCCACCGAACTGTACGGGCAACATTTGCTGCCCCATCCGCTCTATCAAGAAAAGTTTCCCCAGCGGTTTGGGGGACTCTTTGCCGATGACCTGGATGAATATCCCGGCATTTTTGCCGACTGCTTGCGCCATGGCGATCGTTGGGGATTGCCCACTGCCGTCACTTGGAATCCCTATGGCAAGGTGCGGCTGGGAGTCGGAGCCGATCCAGCGGCAACCAGCGACCTGCGTGCAACGGCGACTGTCGAAAGCTTATCTGACACGGCGACTGATACTCTGGCAGCGACTTGGGCCACGCCCCTAGTCGAAACCGTCTTGAACTCTGTCGCCACCCCGCAACCGATAGCAGCGGTCAGCCTAATTCAAGCGACGTCTCGGGGGGAACTGCTGCGCCAAACGGCTGAAGCGATCGCCCACGCCATTCGTCATGAGTCTTTGCAGCCGGGAGATATTGCCGTCATTGGTCCCGGTTTTGACGCGATCGCCCGCTATACCCTGGCGGAGATTTTGCAAAAGCAAGGTATTCCCGTGGCGTCGCTCAACGACCAGCGCCCTTTAGTAAGCACGCCATTAGTGCGATCGGTACTGACCCTACTGCCCTTTGTTTATCCCGGCTTAGGGCGACATTTAAACGCCGACGCCGTAGCCGAAATGTTGGTCGTCCTCAGCCAATCATCCCAAGGAAATCCTCAGCGCTCTTGGTTTGAGCGGGTGCAAATCGACCCCGTGCGGGCCGAACTCATCGTTGATCACTGCTTTCAGCCCGATCCTGAGCAGCCACAACTGCTAGAAGTGACTGAGTTTCCCCGGTGGGATCGCCTCGGTTACCAAGCCACCGAAGCCTACAACGCGATTCGCCAGTGGCTTGCCCAGCAACAACAAGCCCGTCAGCAACGCCTAATTACGAGTCCAGTCAACCTGATTGACCGCGCGATTCAAGAGTTTCTCTGGCGGGGCAACTACCTCCCCTATGATCAACTCGCCGCCCTGCGCGAACTGATGGAAACTGCCCAACATTTTTGGGAAGTGCAAGGACGACTCCGCCAACGCCAACCGCTCAGTCCTGACAGCCTAGACACGCCGTTGTCCCCCGTAGCCCGATTTTTACAACTACTACAGCAGGGCATTGTGACGGCTAACCCCTATCCAGTGAGGCCGTTAGAGCCCGACCAGCAGGGCGTGACCCTGGCCACCGTGTTTCAATATCGATCGCAGCGCTTGAGTCATCGCAGGCAATTTTGGCTGGATGCTAGCTCCCCCCGGTGGCTCACTGGCACCGACGAACTGTTCGGCTATGCCGCCTTTCTCCAAGATTGGAACGGCCAACCCATGACGGTCGATTTCATCGAGCAGAGCCACGAAGCCCGCCTCGAAAGGATTTTGCGAGATTTACTGGGTCGCACCACTGAGCGCGTCATCCTGTGCCACAGCGACCTGGCAGTGAACGGGCAGGAGCAGACGGGGCCGCTGTTAGCCCTCGTTGACCTAGCCGAACCATGATCGGCAGAAGAACAGGAGGCCGATCCCTGGTCAATACTAATTCACCGCAACTTAATAAACATTCCAGCACCAGGAATGCGCCTCCTTTGACTGGCCAGGAGTCACCTCTTCCAGAGTGCTCAATTGGTACCCCTGTAGCGGATCACCCACGTCTGGAGGCTGCTCTTGCTGAGTTTTTAAGAGTGATGACTGCCATTGACGGCGCTGACGCAGTTTCTTTTCTCGACGCCCCAGCGCCAGCCAAGTAAGGCTCAGTCCCAGAGCTCACTGGTACAGAAAAGTTTTGGGAGCAAAGTATCGGTAGTCTCATCGTGAGAAAGTCGTCACTTTCGAGAACTCAATGCGGCAAA
>NZ_JACSWC010000113.1 GCF_016888165.1 Halomicronema sp. CCY15110
CGGTGCCAGGTCTCTCTTCTTCCCCCTTGAGTGAATCACACTCAAGGGGGATTATTATTATCATTATTTGTAATTACTATTTCAATAATGCGGCTCTGACTCGATGGTGGTGAGACTCAATGGCACTGATGTGGCCGCTGTCGAGGTGGATGACCCGGTCTGCCATGGCGGCAATGCCCGCATTATTCGTGATAACAACTGTCGTCGTCCCCAATTCTTGATTCGCTTCCTCTAACCCTTGCAGAACAAGTTTACCCGTACGGAAGTCGAGGGCTCCGGTAGGTTCATCGCAGAGGAGGACTTCGGGACGTTTGGCGATCGCTCTTGCAATGGCTACTCTTTGTTGTTCCCCTCCAGAAAGTTGCGCAGGAAAGTGATTAAGCCGATCGCTGAGCCCCACGATAGATAGGGCTTTTTCTGGACTGATTGGCCGCCTGGCAATTTCTGTAACTAAGCCAACGTTCTCACGTGCCGTAAGGCTGGGAATCAGATTGTAGAACTGGAAAATAAAGCCAATTGATTGACGGCGAAATTGTGTTAGTTCGCGATCGCTAGCGTTGGTGAGGTTTTGGTTACGAAAGAATATTTGGCCGCTGATGGGAATGTCGAGTCCTCCCAGGATATTGAGCAGGGTCGATTTGCCGCTTCCTGAGGGGCCTAGCAGAACCACAAATTCGCCTTCGTACAAGTCCAGATCAACCGATTGTAAAGCGTGCACTGCGACCTTGCCCATTTGATAGGTTTTGGTCAGCTTTGTAGTATGAAAGACAACTGGTCGATTAGTGGATAAGGCAACCATATTGGCACCATAGCAATTGTTAGAATGAGCCAGGTTAGTGGCAGCAGATAACACCTAGGAGAAATGCTGATGCTAGTTTTTTGCAGGTTTGACCTCTAGCGGTGGGAAGTCGCAACATTCAAAGAGCAGGATTCTATGCTCTGAGATTATCAGGAGAAGCATCACCGTCAGCCACGATGTAGCGATCTCGCCCGGTTTGTTTGGCTCGGTAAAGGGCGCGATCAGCGAGGGCAATCAGATCTTGTGGCGTCACGTTTGGCGTAGGCATCACTGTAGCAATGCCGTAGCTGAGGGTGAGTCGGCCGCTTGCTTGGGGGGCGGGGTGGTGAATGTCGAGCATGGCGATCGCTACGCGGGCTTGCTCCACAATGGCGATCGCTCCATCCTGATTGGTGTGGGGCAAAATGAGAGCAAACTCTTCTCCCCCGTAGCGGGCTAAGCAGTCTGTCGAGCGATTGACACATTGTTGGAGAGCCTGAGCCACGGAGGCAATGCACGTGTCGCCTGCGGGGTGACCATAGGTATCGTTAAAGTCCTTAAACCAATCAATGTCACAGAGAATCAGGCTTAATTCCCGCTGGTGACGCTGTCCCCTGAGCCATTCATCTGCCAGAGTGGTGTCAAAATGGCGGCGATTGGCAATTTTGGTCAGGGCATCTGTGGTCGAGATGCTGGCCAACTCGCGGTTAGCCGCCTGCAACTGTTGGTACAGTTCTGACTGTTGGATGGCGATCGCTAACTGTTCGGCGACTTGTTGTAATAGGTGCAATTCGTCTGCTTGCCAGTCGCGTTGAGTGGCACAGGCATGGGTCATCACAAAGCCCCAGACTTTAGCCTCAGGCCCTAATGATTGGGGTAATGGGGCAACCATAGCCGACTTGACACCCGCCTGCTGCCAATCCGCCAGTACGGACTCAGGATCGCAGTCAGCCTGGGCAATGTCAGGCACAATTTGGGCTTGCCCAGCTTGATAAAGAGGAAGACAATGAGGGGTAATTGGGGCGTTTTCCCAATGGGTGTGCAGCAGGTTGGGATGCTGGGTGTCTACGGCTTCGGCAATCACTTGTCGAGACTGATCGGAAAATAGTTGAACTACGATGGTGCGATCGGCATAGAATGCTGCCTGCAACTCATTCACAGCCGTTGATAAAATTTCATCTAGATTGAGCGTGGCACGAAAGTGTTGCGTCATCAGGCGGAGGGTATGTTCTTGCCGGATACGCTGTTGAAGGGCAATTTGTACTGTTCGCAAGTTGGTCACATTCCGAGAAATGATCAAGACCGACAGTATGTGATTCGCCTCGCTCAATTCGGGCACGATGCGGGAGTAGAAAGTTTGCTCGCGGTCGGTCAGCATTTCCTGGGTTTCTAGCAGTTGTTCTTGTCGCGTTTCAAACACTCGCGAAATGGCCGTTTGCCAGCGATTTTTGACTAGTCGAGAAAGGGCCAACTCGCTGATTTTTTGACCAATTAACTCTGCCTGAGGTAGCCCAATTCTCGATGCCATCATCGGATTGGCGTATAAGATCTGAAACTGCCGATTGACCCGCATGATGCCGTCGGGGTTATTTTCCACCAGACTCCGAAATTCTTTTTCCTGCTGGCGTAGCTTCACGTCGAGGATTTTACGATCGCTAATATCTTCCACTGTGCCGAGCATTCGTGTCGGATTACTGACCTCATTCCAAATGGTGCGCCCTCGTACCCGTACCCAGATGTAGTGACCGTCGCGATGCTGGAGCCGAAACTCTTGTTGAAAAGGATGTGGCGTATAAATGTGGTTTTCAATACAAGCAACTAACCACTGGCGATCGTCGGGATGAACTCGCGCTAACTCGTCTCTAAGGAGGGGTGGTGCAGCGGGCGGGTCGTAGCCCAAAATCTCCCAATAGCGATCGGAAATCTGCTGAATACCGGTGTGTGTGTGCCACTCCCAAATCGCTTCGTCAATGCTCTGAAGTACCAGGGCATCGCGTTCTGCGGCCAGTTGCGTTTGCTGATGCAATTGGGCATGGTGAATCGCATTCGCCAATTGTGCGGCAATGCGCTGCGTAAGTTCTACCTCTGCTGTCGTCCAATCAATCGGACTCGGGCGGGTCATGGCAATGGCTCCCCAAACCTCAGTGTCATAGACGATCGGCACAATCAACCAGTGCCCAGGAAATGATTGAGCATAGGATTGATTCACGGAATCGTCTGGACTGATGGTTTCAGTATTGCTGATTTGCACAATTTGGAGTTGCTTGAGCTGGACCGCGATCGCGTTGTCCTGGTCGGGCACATCAACCCAAATTTGCTGTTCTTGTGCTGCTGTCCAGCCGTAGGGGCCACCGTCAACTGCGACTGCCCGCCAACAGGCCATGGCTTCATCGGTAATGTATTGAGTAATCCGCACCCGAGACTGCAAACATTGGGCAATTTGTGTCGCGGCTACGGCAAAAATATGCTGAAAATCAAGCGACTGCCGAATGACATCAATAACTTCGTAGAGGGCTCTTTCTCGCTGGGCCTGGTGTTGCAGTGTGAGCTCCCGCGCTTGGCGATCGCTAATGTCCACCATCATGCCGACAAACTGTAGTGGCGTGCCGTTAGCCTGATAGGCCGTCACCTGGCCTTGGCTGCACACCCATTTCCATCGACCATCACTACAGTGCAGCCGATGCTCAACGCGATAAAGACTGGTCGGCTGCTCCAGATGCTGACGCATGGCCTCGCGTACCCGTTCGCGATCATCCGGATGAATCAGCGCCAACAGGGCGTTGAAATCGTTACCGATGTTTTGGTGCTGATAGCCCAGCAGCATTTGCCATAGTGACGAATATCGAATCACGTCATGGTCTAACTGCCACTGCCACATGACGCACCCAGCCAGCGCGGCGGCTCGCTGCCATTGCTGCACATCAATGCGGCTAGAAGACAGCGTTTGGGCCATCTGCAAGTGGCGAATTGCGGTGCCTAGTTGAGCTGCCAGGTGTTGGCCCACCTGCCGATGAATCGGTGCCCACTCTCGCGGTTCGCCGCATTGATGAATGATTAACAGCCCCCACAAAACTGGCGACTGACCTGAAGACTGTGTCGTGACTCTGGGTACGGACGACGGCATCAAAATCGGACTGACCAGATTGGCCTTGACCTGAAACTGCCTCATCAATGCTTGATAGCAAGGATCAAGATCACTGTGCTCAATATCGGCGATTGCCGTGATCTCTCCGCGCTGAAATTTGTTGCCCCAAACATGTTCAAAACAGGGGTCGTAAATTAATTGTCCAAAAGTCGGTAACCAGTCTTCGCCAACGGCTTCGGCTGTTACCGCCCCATCGCCGCCATCGGTGAACTGATAGATCAAAGCGCGATCGCACCCAAATAGATAGCGGGTCTGTTGCACCCCGTACTCTAAAAGGTTTTCCAGTTGAGTCGCCTGATGAAGCTGCGAAGAGATCTCTGCTAGCTTTTCAAAAACTTCACCAAACTCAACCGGAGTTTCTACCGAGAAAGAAAGCAGCATTAATTAGCCTGCCAAAGTCAGGGAACATGATTGCCGCAATGCCTTTATACAAATTATAAGTAGATACAGCCGTTGGATAACTTCGCAGGTTTAGTGAACTTTATCCCAGCCTCAAGCCAGTTGATCCGTAACTTTACTGGAGGCTCATACCCAAATCTGCGCAAAAGTACTGCACACCTGCGAGAAATACACCCATGTCTTCAGTAATTGTGCGGGATTGTCCGTAAAGACAGCAAATGTTTATTGCTTAAATTCACAAGCGTTATGCGCGCCTGGGTTTTAAGTAGAAAAGCGGAATTGGTAGCTATGGAGGTACGCTGAAGAGCCGTTCCTTGAGGCTATCCTAGCGATGTCAGCTCCACCTTGGCGAGTCAACTTGAGTGGAGCTGAAGATTGCACTTTGCAAGACTTACGCACCGATGCTGGGGTGCCTCAACGGACGCAAGATCGGGCGGAGGCACTGGGTTTAAGTCATCGAGGATAGATACCTCAGCAGATTGTGAGTACCTTGATGGGCCGGTCGCTACCGCCCGCACGGCCATTCATCGTTGGCCCCAGGACGGTCTGCATAGCTGATGGGATCGCCCCCGCTCCGGTCGGTTACCGGCAGTTTCCCCAGCGATGATAACGGCGTGGGCCGAGCACATCTCGAGCGAGGAGCGCACTGTCAATCGTCGTCAACTGGTGGAGCATCTGGCTGAGCAGCACGATATTCATCTCTGTCGGGACCATCTGCGACTACTGCTCAAAAAGAGATATCGGTAGAAACGGACTCGCTACAGTCATCGCCCTACTTATTGCGACATTTTGCGACATTGGTCTTAGACTATCGCCAGGTTGCTTTCTGTCTGAAGGGCGGGCAAGCGATCGATGACGCGCTGCATCATGACACTGGCATTTTGCGCCACTTCTTTGGCTCGGGGGCTGTGCACCATGAGGAACATCATCAAAGGGTCGACGGCTGACACTTCAACGCGGCCATCTTGATGTTCTTGCACGACGACGTTGCAGGGAAACAGCACGCCCGCTTTATCATCCTCTTCCAAAATCTGAAACGCGGTTTGGGGATGGCAAGCGCCCAAAATCGTGTATCGCCGAAAATCGATGCCGAGTTTTTTCTTAAAGGCAGCCTGGGCATTAATTTCTGTCAGTACTCCCATGCCTTCTGCCTTGAGGGCATCGGTCACAAGGGCGATCGCCTCATCAAAAGAGACATTTAGAACTTTGCTGAAGTGATACATGGCTTCCTCATTGCGCCCTGGTGAGTAGGGCAAGTTATCTTCTGTATTTACAATACTATAAAAATACGAGTATATAACTAATTAGTTGTATATTTTTCGAGAATAAGCAATTCAGGAGCTGGGTCGGCGCGGCGGCGCTTACCAGGGATCTTCTAGTAAGGTGTCGGGCAGGCGGCGGCTAGAAGATCCGGTGGCGTGTAGAGTTCGGGTGACGGCGCTGCTGAGGGTCTGGGTGACCAGGGTGTAGCCCTGGGGGCTGAGGTGAATGTGATCGCGATATAAAGCGCCTGGATCGGCGGCGGTCTTAAAGTCGGCCAAAAAGTCGATGTAGGGAATCTGCGCTTGCTCGGTGAATTGGGTCACCCGTTGGCGGGCGGTGATTTCGTAGTCGCGCGGGCCGGGGGGCTGCACCTCTCGCAGGAGTGGGGTCATCGCGACGATGAGGCGACCGTTAGCTTGGTTAGTGAGTTGCTGGAGTTGCCGCACCGCTTCGAGATTGACCCCGACGCGATCGCCCCCTTCTTGTCGTACTGCTTCCAGTTCGGGGATAGGAGGCGCTTTGATGAACCGTCCGGCGACTTCGACCAGGGCGAGGGGCGGGTAGCGTTTGGGGTAGGCGCGATCGCGGCCCACTTGTAGCGAAGTGGGGGCGGTGGCAAACAGGTCGTCGGTGTTGAGCAATAGCACTACTACTGGCGACTCAAAGGTGCCAAATTTCAAGATATAAGCGAGCTCGTTGCGCGGCCCCCAAGAATTGGCCGAGGCATTCAACACTTCCACTTGGGTGTACTGGCTGGGGAGCAGGGCGGTGAGTTGTTGCTGCAGCCGCTGCGACAAAATCTCTGATTGGTCAGTCCACCAGCCACCATTGGCAATCGAGTCGCCTAACAGCAAAACCCGTAAGGTGTCAGCCTCGGGCTGGGGGGCGATCGCCTCCCCCCGCATGGAATATTGATTGATGGCAAACACGTTGCCAAAGCGCTTGGTGCGTTGGTTGGGGGCGAGTCGGTAGCCCGTTTGGGTATCGGCGACATATAGGGGAGGCTTGCCAAACCCGAAAAAGAAGCGCAACGCCAGCTCGACGGTACCTAACGCCAAGACGAGCAGTACGGCAATAATCAACGTGAGTTTCACCGATGTCAGTCTCCCAGGGATGCCTTAACAGTTTAGAGGATGCCCAATTGCTGCCCCCGCCGCGAATGCAACGATCTATGAAGGTTACTTTGACTGTCCACCTCAAACGCTTTGAATGAACTAGCAAGGGGTAGCCTGATAGGCGTCTGGGTCACTGAGTCACATGAAGAAATCACTGTTTTTGTTTAGCGCGATCGCTGTGGGCATTGCCTTTCCCCAAGGTCACCAGTACGCCTACCTGATTCGCTACTTAATCATGATGATTCTGTTTTGCTCGCTGCTGGATCTGAAGATCGATGTGAAATCGGCTCTGAATCCGCGCCTGGGTACGATCATTGCCATGATGATGGCGATCGCGGGCATTACGGCTTGGGTGAGCAACTGGGTCAGTCCCGACTTGGCGCTGGCGGCGTTTATGATTGCCATGGCCCCGACGGCAGCGGCGGCCCCAGTGATGACCCGATTTTTAGACGGTCGAGTGGACTATGTGATGTCTTCGGTGATTGTGACCAATAGCTTTTCGGCGATCGCCCTGCCGTTGGTCTTGCCTCTGCTGAATCCCAACGGTCATACCAATATTGAACTGACGGGACTGGCCAATACGCTGACCGTCATTTTGTTGCCCTTGGGGCTCACGCAACTGCTGCAACACTATGCCCCAGCACTGGTGAAGACTTTAGACCCCGTGCGCAGTACGGGCTTTTACTTTTGGATGGCGGCGATTTATCTGTCAACGGCGAAAGCGACCCATTTCATCGAAGTCGAGTCCACTTACCCGTGGATCGTCATCGTCGAAATCGCCTCGGTCTCGTTGCTGCTCTGTACCTGTAACTTTGGCGTGGGGCGCTGGCTGGGGGGCAATGACTGGGGGCAGGAGATGGGGCAATCTTTGGGGCAAAAAAATACCCTATTCAGTATCTGGGTCTGTCTGACGTTTTTGACCCCCGCGATCGCCCTTGGCCCCATGTTTTACGTGGTGTTCCAAAACCTCTACAACTCCTATCTACTCGCTCGTAAACCGCAGTTGAAATCGGGCTAGGGTCATGTATTCCAGCATTTATTACCTACTGCGCTCTAAGCAGGATGGTCGTCATCTCGCCGCGCGTCCTGAGGAACCGGAGAGCGATCGCACCTATCTGCTCATTTTCTCGGCGGATCATGAGGCGCTGTCGTATTTGAGCGCCCACGCTCCAGAGGTGCGCGATCGCTTTGCCGTGGAATCCGTCCCGGCCTATCAACTCAAAGAAATGTTGAGCCGCTGGGGTTTTGCGGGCATTGGTTTGGTCAGCGATCCCAGTGGGCCAAAGGTGGAATTCATGCAGCGCGATCGCCTCTCTTAGAGCTAATCGGCAATAGGTCTACTGCCTTGGCTGAGCCCTGCAAAACACAGGTTGAATCCTGAACTTAGCCAATCGAATGCCGTGTTGGCGACGCCTATTTTGGGGATATTTTCTTCTCAGAGGTACGCTGCTGCGCTACTCTGTCTGTAAAACCTGGGGAATTAGCTCAGTTGGTAGAGCGCTGCGTAGGCGAAGCCTGGCCAAAGGCCATTCGCACCGCCGGG
>NZ_JACSWC010000114.1 GCF_016888165.1 Halomicronema sp. CCY15110
TTGGTCGCTGATGGAGACGACTGCGACACTGCTTTAGCTGGCTGGGCTGGCGTTCCCAAGAGCTGATGAATGCCCGCCAGCTGCGCCTGCGTCTCTTGCAGCTGAGCCGTGACTTGCTCGTTTTCCAATTGCCGCGCCTCCAGCTGGGTTGTGAGCTGCTCATTCTCGCTCTGCAGTTGGCCCACCTGCGCTTGTAGGTCAGCGACTCTGGAGGCATCCGACGGCCCAGTCTGGGGCGGCTGTGAGCGAGATTGTAAATCAACGACCTGTTGCCTGAGCATGTCGATTTCGCGAGTAAACCAGTTAAAGGTATGCGCCACTTCTCCGACAGTTTCGGCCTGTCGGCTCTGGTGCTCTCCCTTCAGAGTTTCATAGGCATCGAGCAGGGCACCGATGAGTTCGGCTGGGGTGCCTGTCCTGCCCTCCTGGGCCATCAGGTTCATCAAGCGCTCCAAATCAGCTTCATAGACCTGGGGGCGTTTAATGGGTCGCTCTTGGGGCTGGCTCATCTGGGGTTCTTCCTCTACTGTTTCAATGACTGCATCCGTATCTGTTACCGTGGGGCTAATCTCTGCCGCTGCTTCGTCAATCTCATCGGCTACGGGCTGAGGTTCTTCTACTGGGTCATCCCGAAAGGCGGCAATCACCTCCAGCCCTGGCAGTTGGCCTAACTTAAGGCCCAAGCGCCCGTCCCGGTTACCCTGGCCGTCACCGATCGCATAGTCGTCATAGTTCGACCGCGCCGCGTAGTTGGGCAGCTTCTTGCCATCCTGCGTAATCGTGAAATGGCCCTGAATTTCTGCCTTGTACTGATGCTCTGGCACATTGGGCGGACAGAACCAGTGGGCGGCAATGGTGGCGTAGACGGCCCTGAAGATGTGGGTGTAGAGATTGTCTTTATCGCTGCGGTT
>NZ_JACSWC010000115.1 GCF_016888165.1 Halomicronema sp. CCY15110
ACGCTGAGAATCTGGCTGAAGTAGGCGTTGCTGGCCGATCGCACCAGCAGGCGATTGTATTCTGGCTGATCGGTTTCGATGCGATCGCCGGTCTCAGCCGAAATTTTGCTGCGCCGACAGGGTTCATGTCCTCTGGGACCTAACCAGGGGCGGTGACCGCTACAGGCTCCCAAGACTTTGGAGTTGGGCACTTTCGCCTGGGACAGCGGGCGGCGCTGGCCGCATTGTTCGCAACGCACAAAGATTTCCTCGAAGTCGTTGCCAGAGCCCGCTTCATCGAGCCAGAGTTGACCGCGACACTTAGCATCGAAGTCATCATGAGCAAAGACATTCCAGTTGATATCGCTCAGGTGCCCATTGGTGCAGGCTTGCACAAAGCGCACTGGGACGGCAGGGACTCGCTTGCCTTCAAAGTTCAGCCCCCCTTTAACTGCCCCCCAGGAAACCAACGGGCGCGTACGATAGACTTTGCCTTCTCGCTCAAAAGTCCGGTCTACCTGAGCTAGGAACCAGGTGGGAAACACAAAGGCATCAATGCCAGTATGGCCCGCTTTGGGATCGTTCGATTGGCGAGGCGGTGAATAAAGCTGAATTTCTTGCCCTTCGGGAATTTTGTCCTGCAGGCTTTTGGCGACTTTGTAGGCAAGACGTTCTTCTCGGATATATTGTTTGTCGCCTTTCCAAAAAGTGAGGCCGGAAATGATGACCGATCGCTCCGGCAAATCCACCATGGAGCCGGGACCAAAAGTGGTCAGCAACTGGCTTTGGCGGAGTTCGCCGTTAGGCTTGCGTTGAGACTTGTTAGACTTTGCCATTAGTTTCCGGCCTCCACATCTTCCAGGCTGAATGGGTCACGAATCCAGAGATTGACCGTAGCTTCTACGTCACGCATACTGCGCTGGGTTGTGAATTTTTGCTCGTCCCGGGGCTTTTTATCAGCCTCTGGATCAAAGGGATCGACTAGCAGGGGCGCTGCCAGGTCGGTTTCTTTCTGATATTGCAGTCGTTGGTTGCGTTGGTAGATGCGCTCCCAGTTGTCGAGCAGGTCGATGACTTGACTGCGCACGCTCGTCCTCAGCGCACTAGAGGTTGCGTTATCCATCCGGCAATGTCCTTCTGCGCGACGGGCAATCGTCTCTACCATGGCTTCAACGGCAGCTCGCTGGTCGGTGATGTTGGATGCGCCCAAGGGCGTGGTCATCTCCGGGACGCCGAGCCGAGCAAGAGCCACGGTGACGCCAGCGAGGCCGCGATCGAGGGCGCGGGGAGAGAAGGGGGTAACGCTGGTGGCTTCGACGGCGCGGTAAAAACTGTTGTGCCAGGTCTGAAAGCGTTCGTAGTGGGAGCGATCGCGGGGGCGGTGAATGTTCATCAGGGTCACCACCAGGCCGGGCCGACTGGGATCTCGTCCTACCCGGCTGGTAGATTGAATGTATTCGGCGGCGGTCTTGGGTTGCCCCAGCACCACCATTAGGCCCAATCGCACAATATCGAGCCCCACGGAAATCATGTTGGTGGCCAGTGCCACGTCCACCCGCTCTTTATCGCTGAAGGGTAAGGCAAGGCGGCGCTTGGTATTAGCAATCTTGTCAGTCCCGACCCGCGAGGTCAGTTCTTCGGGTTCTTCGTCGATTTTGCGCCCCTGGAAGGGACCGACTAGCTCACCTTCTCGCAGGTGCTCGTGGTATCGCGTCAATCGGGAATTGACTTCGTCTTCCACGATGCGGCGGCTGCCCCCCAACTCCCGCAGAGAGTTGAAGTAGCCCATTAGCGTCATGTAGGGATCTGCCGGGTTGGGCTTGAGTTTCTGTTCCCTCGCGATGTCCCATTGTTTTTGCGCAGCAGCGAGCAAAGGCAGATAAGTCTTGAGGAGCACCACCTTAAGGCTGCGTCCTTGGGCTGCTACTCCCAGGTATAAGCGTCCTGGTGACTCGAAATCGGTTTTGGCAAAAAAGGAGTCATGGCGATCGGGGCCAGGGGGCGGAAAGATATCGACCTGGCTGCGGCCAAAGAGCGCCTGAATTTGGTTTTGGGCGCGCCGCACGGTGGCGGTGGAGGCGATGACTTTCGGGCGGATGGCTTGGCCGTTCGCCCCGTCACGACTGCACAAAGCATCGATCGCAGTTTCATACAACCCCACCATCGTGCCCAGTGGCCCCGAAATCAGATGCAGCTCGTCCTGAATGATCAGATCAGGGGGCGGCAGAAATCCGTCTAAGGAGCGCCCGGCTTTGGTGGCATCGCCGGGACCATAGAAGCCTTCTTTGTCTTGGTAATGGGTGACGCGACCAAAGAGATTTCCGGTCTGGCCGACCCAGGGCAGCCCCGCAAACTTATCGACGGTGGCGATGATGAAGCAGGGTAGACGCCGATAGATCGGCTCATCGACGGCAAGAATGGGCAGGGGATTGCGACTGCGGAAGTCACAGTCGCGATTGACGCACATGACCTTCAGGTTTTTTGGGGTGTCCTCATTTGGCAGCAGTTGGAAAGAATTGGTAGTGAACTTTTCACCGCACCAGGGGCATTTTTCCAGGGGAATCGGGGACGGTTTGCTCTTGCTGTCGGCTTTGAAGGCGAGGGTCCGAGAACGGGCGGCATAGTCGTCTTTGTCGCCGCGTTTGCCCATGCGATTGGGCGTGGCGCTTTGCCCGACCCACAGGCCAATCTCGAAGGGCCAGGTGCCCAATTTGTCAGGGGCTTTTTGCCGTTCTAGTTCTAGGGCGCAGATGAGACGAGAGGCGCGCTCTAGCTGGTCGAGGGTCAGCAGTCGGAGGGTGTAGCGCATGAGGATGCTCACCCCAGCCGACTGAATGCCAGGATTGTGGAGCCGTCGTAACACGAGGGTAAAGGCTGCGAGCCCCAGATAGGCTTCGGTTTTACCACCGCCGGTGGGGAAGAAGAGCAGATCTACGGTTTCCCGGTCTTTGGCCTCCGGTTCGGCAATGCCGACTAGATTCAGCAAAATGAAGGCGAGCTGAAACGGTCGCCACGCTGGCGGCTCGAAGCTTTCTGGCGGTTGTCCTAATTCTTGGCTGAGCTGCCGCCGTCGCCCGATCGCAATTACCCGGTTCATCAGCTTGAAGGCTTCTAGCACCTGGGGATCTTCGAGGGATTTGAGACCCGCTTCGATGCGATCGCAGGCGTGGCTGGCCTGATCCATCAAATGTTTGGCGACGTTAGCAGCTTCCTGAGGATGAATCGCGACCACGCGTTGGGTCTCGATCCAGGCGCGATATTGGGTCACCAGGGGGCCGATCATGCCGCGCACGGTCAGGTAGTCGGGTGCGGCGGCGAGTGCTTCCATGCCCAGCTTCACATTGGGGAGAGGGGTGGGGGCGACTCGGGGCACTTCGGCGGTGGGTATCCAGGTGGTGCAGATGTCGGTGCAGCGGTTGCCCTCTACGCCGTGGGCGATCGCGGACACATTGTGACCGACGGCAAACTCATAATCTTCACGATATTGCAGCGCGGCGATCGCCTCGTCTGGATCGGTCGTGTTGTAACCACGCGGGTCGGAGCGAGGGACAAAGCCTTCGGCACATTTAAGGCAGAGATGAGTTTGGAAAGCAAAAGTCGCGTCGCGATCGCCCTTAGTGGCCTGTCGGTAGTTCACCAAAAAGATGGAGACAGATTGAGTGCCATGGGGGAACTGGTCGCCGCAGACGGGGCGACAGGTCACGACCAGGTTGAGGCCGCTGCCGCGCGGAATATCAAGGGCGTAGGGTTCTGGACTTTCTTTGATGTCCACTGGCATGACGACTTGCTGGGGCACCCGTTGCCAGTGTTCCGGCTTTTTCTTGCGCTTGCTCCGCTCTTTTGGGTCGTCTTCAAAGGCGGCTTCGACGCTAGGCTCGATGGGCAGATAGTCGCCCCAGGTGACCGTCGCTTCGACGGTCTGGGTGGCGGCAGAAACGAGAAAGCTCAGCCCCATGGAGGAGGGGAAGAGGGCTTTGCGGGCTGCGGGTTTGTCGGGCGTCTGGCTGTCTTCACTGGTGTCGGTTAGGGTGACTTCTTCGGGGAGGTCGTCGTCGCTGTCGTCGTCGGAGCGGATTTCGGGCGGCGCACCGAAGGGAGCCAAAAAGCCGGTGAGATACCACTTGGAGGGGGCTTGTTTGAGCACTTCCTCGGCATGGGTGGTGTCGTTGGGGGAGGGGCCGACGAGGTCGATGTTTAGGGCATCGACGAGAGTGGCGCGAATGTCAGCGGAGGTTGTCACGAGTCAGATTCCTTGATGGCGACAGTTTCCAAGCCTTCGGAAAGTTAATCCAATTCGCCTGCTTGGGTCAGGGCAAAGTTGATTACGGTTGAGCTCAGGCGAATGTTGCGGTTGAGCATGTTGTCAATGGCTGTCCTGACGGACAACGACGCATCCTGATTTTTTGCTTTTAGTAGAATTCCCACTGATCCGGTTAAACTCAAGCCACTCAGCCGCGCCATCCGACGACCGACCGCTTCGTCGATGCAGACCGTAGCAATCTTCTGATGCAGGGCGAGCTGAATCACGGCGGCTTCTCCCAAATCCAGGGCATTCAGGAGAAAGGGAGAGATGGTTTGAGGTTGGGTTTGTTTTTTGAGCCAGGTCGCCTGCTCAAATTCAGCTACGGCAAACTGATTGGCCCCACCCCGCGACACTTCTTGGCAGACCTCTAATGGCACCCAAACTTGCTGATACAGCGTGGCTAAGGGCTTGAGATCACCCCAAGCAGCGACCAGGGCAATGAGGGGTGAGGTGTTGATGACGATTTCGGTAGTCTCAGGCATTGGCCACATCCGATCGCAGTTCTTCTTCGGTGAGGTCAATCATGGGCACGTCATAGTCCGCAAGTTTGAGCAAAAAGGTGACGCGATCGCACCCCAGCAGGGCCGCCGCCATGCCGGAAGAGAGGCGTTTAAGCTCATAGAGTTTGACGGCCATGGCCCACTTGGCTTCTTGTTCGAATTGTTCGCGGGTGCGACCGAGGGCATCGGGGAAGGTGTCGGGGTATTCGATAGTAAGTTGGAGGGACATGGGGCTTACTCCCGGTGAGTAGGGTTAGCAGTAGGCGTTTAATTTAGCTGAATTGTCAGAATTGCCATGGTGCTTCCTCCTACAGCTTCGATATCGTCCATCGCGGCGATCGCCTCCAACATGTCTCGCAGCCGTTCGTCATCTCGCCTCATAGCGGCGTCGCCTCCTGCAGCACGCGATCGCGAATGCGCTCTTTGAGCATGGCGGGAGTGGCGACATCGACTTTGTGATTGAGCAAGGCTTCTAGCTCTTGCACAAAACCGACTGGAAACCAGGGGCTGCGCTTGGCCGGGTCATAATCGACGAGCAGATCAATGTCACTGGTGGCGGTGGCTTCGGCACGGGCTACCGAACCAAATACGCGGATGTTGTAGGCTCCATGCCGGGCGGCGATCGCCAGAATCTCGTTTTTCCGGGCTTGGAGCAAGGCTTGGATTTCACGATTGCTTAGTTCTGACATTGGCTTAAACCTCCATCCGCTGGGCTGACGCTGAAATGACTTCCCCGGCCTCCTCAGCTGGGTGGGAGGCAATCAGGTTGTCGATTTCCTCGGCATGGCCGACGTAGTATGCCCGTGTGGCGACTAAATCTAAGGGGGTAAGGCCGGGAAAGTTGTGCAGCAGTTCAGCATCATCGGCTCCCTGTTGTTGGAGGGAGATAAGCGTCCACACCGCGATGCGGGTGCTGCGAATGCAGGCGTGACCACCTGCAACGCCTGGGGTTTTGCGCACCAGGCGATCGCTCAGGGTAGTTTGAAAGAGGGCGTAGTCCTCGGGGGGTAAGGACTGCACCGCTTCGACGAGAGATTCTACGAGTTTGGTGTTCATGGGGACTTTGCATTCACTCAGGGATTTTTCAGGCTGTGGCCATATCAGATCGCAGTTCTTCCTCGGTGAGGTCGATCACGGGCACGTCATACTCGGCGAGTTTGAGCAAAAAGGTGACGCGATCGCACCCCAGCAGCGCTGCCGCCATGCCGGAAGAGAGGCGCCTTAGCTCATAGAGTTTGACGGCCATGGCCCACTTGGCTTCTTGCTCGAATTGTTCGCGGGTGCGACCGAGGGCATCGGGGAAGGTGTCGGGGTATTCGATAGTGAGTTGGAGGGACATGGGGCTGGCTCTCAGTGAGTAAGGTTAGCGGCACTAGGTTAGGGCACGTAATATAGGGTTACACCATCTTCTAAACGAAGTTTTGCCAACAAAAATTCCTTTTTCTCGCACTCTCGGACAATTTGCTCTGCTTTATCCATTCCAATTCCAGTATGAATAACGATATCCCCAAGAGTTGCTTCTCTTAAAATTCTGACGATTTCAATAATTCTCCCATCCTCTTGAAGCTCTGCTTTTGCAAGTTCTAAAGCTACTTTATTAAACTCTCTATTCTTTTGCCAACGTTGAAGCCTGGCTTTAAAGAGTTGATAAGTGTTTTCAAAACAAGAGAAAACCATTGACAGCATTACCATGAGTACAAACACAGATCCAATTACTGAAAATGGATATTCATACAACAGAAAAGACGCAATAACTAAAGGTGTTAAGAAGAAGAAAAGCATGAAGATGCACATATCCTGCCGGCCTGTATAGATATAACCAACAGGCGGCAGCAAGAATGAAAGAAATAGCGTAATAGGTATTTCCTTCTCGGCTAGTTTTTCGGGATCTTTAACTGAAAATAGAGTGGTGGTTGTGGTTGTTGTCATAACACCCTTTTCAAGAGATTAAGTCTGTATTGGAACTGAATTTTATTCAAATTAAAATTGCATAGAAACAAGAGATATTAGCTCCCAGATTTCAAGACCGGGAATGGTAGGGGCTTTGGCTTGGGGTGGGGGAACTTTGTTTGAGGCATGGACTGACGGACTGTATAAAGAAGTGTGGTCTTCGTCGTCGATCGCCCTGGCAAAAATTGATGGTTGGTTTCGAGCCAGCAGACAGATGAGTCAAATGGGAGGGTGCGAGGTTTCGAGGCGCTACTAAACGATGGTGTAGACGACGGCACCGTCGCTATCGCGGTTGCCCGATCGCACCAGGTCTTGGCTCTCTAGCTTGACGAGCACAGCGCGAATCTCATCGACGTCTTGGCCCGTTTGGATAACGCAGTCGGCCATGGTGACGGGGCCTTTTTGCTGCACGAGTTTGAGCAGTTCAATTCTTAAATCGCTGATTTCTTCCGCTTGTTCGACATCGACGCCTAATTCTTTGGCGATCGCTTTGGCTCGGTTAATGGCAATCACATTTTCGACTGTGGCCCCAATGATGAGAAATCCTAGAAGGGTGCTGAGGGTATCGTTATCTTCGGGTGCCATGATCAGCGGCAACCAAATTACCAGCGTGATTAAAGCCAGCTTTTTGCGCCCGGTGTACAGGTAGCCTGCGGGAGTGATGAACAGCGTGAGCAGTCCGGCAATCCAGCGGTTCTTTTTGGCGAGCTGTTTGACTTTGCGGGGGGTGGTGGCGTCGGTCATGGTCGGGTGCCTCTTACAAGGGTGACTGAATAGAGGGGGCAATGGTCAAAGGTCTAAGCCGGGGATGGTGGGGGCGTTGGTTTGGGGTTTGGGAGATGTCTTTTTGGTACGGGTGCCTTTGGCTTTCCCCTTTTCTAGGGTGCCCGCTGCCTTGTGTCCGCGCACTTCTTCGAGGTGGCGCTGCTGGTTGAGGTCGAGGAGGCGGGCGAGGACTTCGTCGTGGATGGCTTCGGGCCAGCGGTAGCGCCAGGGGAGTTTGCGCTTGCCAGTACGCACCAGGCTGTCGAAGGCGGCGGCTTCGTCGGGGGTGGGGAAGAAGAGGTCGCCGGAGGCGATGCGGTCTTGGGCCTCGGGGGGGAGGTCGTCGGGGTCGGCGTCGAGGTAGTCAAGGGCGAAGCCGCAGGTGGTGTCGATGTCGGGCCAGCCGTAGGCGTTGAGGACGGCGCGATCCATTTGTTCATGCAGGTCGCGGAGTTGGAGGATGTCGGGGTCGCGTTCGTCGGGGTCGTGGAAGCGGTTGTAGGTGTCGGTGAGGCCCTGGTTGTTTCGCACCATGAGGTCGGCGCGGTATTCGTAGTAGGCTTTGCCGATTGCTTCGAGGGTGGGGTCGGTTTCCCAGTTTTCAGGGAAGGGGAAGGTTTCAAAGCAGATAGAAGGTGTGTAACGAAGATCGTCTTTCATGGACGAACCGAAAAATCGAGTCCAAATCTCATGAACACGAGATTGTAATGAACAGAAACCTGCATAGTGTTCAATCACAAAAACATTGTGAGGAGCCGCAACGACTGTTTGGGCTGGGATAAATGCAAAACCTAAATTCTGAGATATATTTGCATGAAATAAAACTCTCTCACATTGAGCGATAGCTTTAAACAAAGCAGGAGTATATCTTCCCCAAAGCCACCATTTCTGCTTACGTCTCAGTGCATCTGAGTTATCTCCAAGCCTTTCCCTTTCAGGCTTCACTTTGCCCTCAACTATCGACATTAAATCTGGATATTCGCGAGCTTCAGCTTCAGTCTTTTCAGCAAAGTTAATCACGTATCGATGATGGGATTGTGTGGGACTAGAATTGACTTCTTCACCACCGATATATGGAAATATTATTTCAGCATTGCGAGAATCCCTTTCAATCAACCGAGACATTTCTTCTAAAGAAGTAGCTTCAGGTTTAGAGTTATCAAAAGTAAATCCAGAACCATAAATCATGCTTCCAATGAAACTTCTATCTTTATTTGCTTGCAAAGTTTCTGGATCATCGTGACCACCAGCATGAAACAGAAAGGCAGAAATAGAGCTTTCCATACGTTCATTTATAAACTTTTTACCTAAATAATCTCCCTTGAATATATTTATTACGCTGATAACAACTGCGGCTAAACCAGGCCACTTAACCCGCTTTTGAGCACTATAAATAGAACCGCCATTATTACAGATAAAACGTAAGCCCGTGCTTCTAGTATCGCCTTGGGCAATAGTGTTCGTGGCAATAAGACCATAGCTTCCTCTTTCTCGAATCAAAGTAAAAGCTCTTCGGAAGAAATGAGCTACCAAATCGGAATTCCCATGAGATTCAGGATGGATTTCCTTAATCCACTCTAAATAACCTTCTGGATTTCCATGAATGATTGTGTTCTTTCCTGCAAAAGGCGGATTTCCCACGATCGCATCAAACCCCGGATTCTCCCGATCAAACACCTCTGGAAACTCAATTTCCCAGTTAAACGGCGTGAT
>NZ_JACSWC010000116.1 GCF_016888165.1 Halomicronema sp. CCY15110
AACTCTTTGCTGATAAGGGTTTTAGTGACTCTTATTAATAAGTGGCTATTGAGAATTGCCTCTGCCCAAAGAAGCTGCAAATACCAAAACTCGTTGAATCCTTAAATTCAAATGTACTAAATGGCAGTAAGTCGCAGCAACCGTTGTTTTAGGCCAAGAAGGTGAAACTGTTCCGGGTTACGGTGTCTTCCCATCGGACGGAATTTGTCGCCACCAACGACTTAACTCAAAACTCTACGGCGGCTGCACAAGAGGAGTCTGGCGTCCGTTGGAAGATTGAGGAGTTTCACCGTGAACTCAAGCAGTTGACCGGCATAGAAGCCTGTCAGTGCCGCAAAGCGCGCATCCAACGCAATCACATTGCTTGTGCATTGCTTGTCTGGACTCGATTAAAGACGATTGCTTACCAGAGTGCTCAAACGATTTATCAAATCAAGCATGGTCTGCTGTCCGACTATCTGATGGCACAGCTTAAGCAACCCGCAATCGCGATGGTTCTTGCGTAAGTCCTGACTCTACAAAAGTGGCGATCAAACTGCAGAATGTAAGATTAAAGTACAGCTCATACTTCTTTATGAATCTGGCAAATGCTTTTCAGCTTACTCAAATGGAAGTAGAACAAATATCTAGCCGCCTACGAATTAAAGTTATTGGTATTCAGTGGGTGATACTAACTTCCTTTATGAGTCTGATTCTGATATTTTTAGGTGCTTCCTTACTGACCTCAAATAACTGGATCGAACGATTTTGGGGAGCATGTTTGCTACTGGCAGGGAGTATAGCAATTCTGACATCTCTACTAACGGAACTGTCAACTTAACTTTCGTGGTAGCCTTTGCCAGCATCTGTCAGGGCAAGTCCATGAGCGTCAGTTACAAAT
>NZ_JACSWC010000117.1 GCF_016888165.1 Halomicronema sp. CCY15110
AGCTACCGAGACATTGAGAAAATGATGCTCTATCGCGGCATCGAGGTCACCTATGAAGCGATCCGCAAATGGTGCAAAAAGTTTGCTCAAGCGTATGCGAATCAGATTCGTCGCCGTCGCCCCAAGCCTACTGATAAATGGCATTTGGACGAGGTCGTACTCACCATTAAGGGACAGCAGTATTACCTATGGCGGGCAGTGGATGCCGAAGGTCAAGTCATCGATATCTTGATGCAGCGTCATCGCGATAAACGCGCCGCCAAGAAGTTCTTTCGCAAATTGCTCAAGTCAAGCGGCTTCGCTCCTCGGGTCATCGTTACCGACAAACTGAGAAGCTATGGGGCCGCTAAGAAAGAACTGATTCCAGGCGTTGAACACAGGCAGCACAAGGGGGTGAACAATCGAGCGGAGAATTCGCACAGGCCGACCCGAGTGCGGGAGAGGCGGATGGGGCGCTTTAAATCGCCAGGGCAAGCCCAACGGTTTCTCGCGGCTTTTGAACCGATACGGGGTTACTTTCACCCTCATCAACATCGACAATCGGCAACCGAATATCGAGCAACGATGCGTCAACGGTTCACCGACTGGCGTCAGTTCACACGACTATCGGCGATCGCTTAGTACGACTGCCGAAGGCGATTGACGGAAATTTAGTGCTTGAATTAGATAGGGAAATTTTAGATGCGGAAATTTAAGTTGACAGTGCCCCTTTGGGGCCAACCTATCGACGTTTTGGATTTTGGTGGCCAACTCCTGGCTGCAGAGCCCAGCAGGGGGTGAGATGGTCAACGGCAAGTTTATTGTCAGTGACTACTTTCAGGCGATCGCTAACCCCTTTATGGTCAAGAGCGTGTCGCACATGTTTTTTGCCACCCTAGAAACGTCACTATTTGTGATTGGCGGCATCAGCGCCTGGTACATACTCAACAACCGTCAGCAGGCCTTTTTTAGCCAATCGCTAAAAATCGTATTAGCCGCCGCCATCGCCGTTACGCCATTGCAAATTTACATCGGTCACCTCAGTGCTGAGCAGGTAGCCCACTACCAGCCCACCAAACTAGCCGCTATGGAAGCCAAGTGGGAGACTAGCCCCGCTGGACAACCCGCTGACTGGAGTCTATTAGCGATTCCCGACGAAGCCACCCAGACGAATAAATGGGAAATCACCATTCCAAACGGGTTGGGCTACATTTTGGAATTTAAGAAGAATCTGTCTGAGCCGGTATTGGGGCTGCGGGAGTGGCCCTCTAGCGATCGCCCTCGGATGGTCGGGTTGATCTACTATTCTTTCCGCATCATGAGCGGCATTGGCTTCTTTTTGGCTGGGCTGATGCTGTGGAGCATTCTGCAATGGCTGCTAGGTAACCTCTCTACCGAAAAAATTGGCCAGCAAAAATGGCTACTGCGCACCTGGATTTTTGCGGCACCCTTAGGTTACATCGCGGTGGAATCGGGCTGGATTGTCCGCTGCGTGGGGCGGCAACCTTGGACCCTGTATGGGCAAATTCGCACCGCTGACGCGGCATCCCAGCTTCCCGCCAGTAATGTACTAACGTCGCTGACCTTATTTGCGGTAGTGTACTCGATCCTATTTGTCGCGACCCTGTACTTTGGCAGCCGGATCATCCGTCATGGTCCTAATCTAGAGCTACCGATCCCAGGGCTTGACAATCAACCAGCGCTGGAGACTGAACCGGCTACCTTCGTACCTAATGAACGTCCTCTCGAAGCCCAACAGTAAAGCTCAGCAGTAGGTGACTGATATGGACGCGTTAATACATTTTTTGCCCCAGGTTTGGTTCGTCATTCTGGCCCTATTCCTGTTTCTCTACGTCATGCTCGATGGGTTTGACCTGGGAGTCGGCATTCTCTCGCTCACCAGCTCCGACGAAGAGCGGCGCAGTCTTTTGATGACCAGTCTGGGCAATATTTGGGATGCCAATGAAACCTGGCTGGTGCTGATGGGTGGAGCCTTGTTTGGAGCCTTCCCTTTGGCCTATGGCACCATCCTCAGCGCTCTGTACATTCCCATTTTTATGATGATATTTGGGCTGATTTTTCGGGCGGTGGCCTTTGAATTTCGGGAACACTCCACCCGCAAGCTGCTTTGGAATTTTGCCTTCGGGGCAGGCAGTTTTCTCGCCGCCCTGGGCCAGGGTTTTGCTCTGGGAAGCGTGATTGAAGGGATTGCGGTAGATGAGGCCGGTCACTTCATCGGCTCTACCTGGGACTGGCTCGACGGGCGATCTCTCCTAGTGGCCCTGACTCTGATTCAGGGTTACGTTTTGATTGGCTCGACCTATCTGATTCTCAAAACCGAAGGAGACCTGCAAAAGACCCACTACCGCACCGCTAAAATTGCCGCGATTACAACTCTAATTGGGGCAATTTTAATCACCATTGCTACGCCCATTTTTTATCAAGCAGCGCGAACTCGGCTGTTTAGCCCACCTTTGATCTATGTCTTTGCGGTGATTCCGGTACTCGGTATAGTGCTGGTTGGGCTGTTACTGCGCAGCCTGAATCGGGAGGAAGAAGCCACGCCCTTTATCTGGACGATTTTGATCTTTCTGCTCACCTTTATTGGCTTGGGGCTGATTGTGTTTCCCTACATCATTCCCACCCAGATCACTATTTACCAGGCGGCGGCAGCCCCCAGCGCCCTGGTGTTCATGCTCACGTTCATCGGAGTGCTGATACCCATCATGCTGTTCTACAACATTTACAACTATGTGGTCTTTCGGGGCAAGGTCATTAACGGTGACTAAGGCTAGAGGGGTGTGGCAACGATCCTGTTAACGGTTAAGTTGAAAGGGATTGCTGCGACCCAAAACTTCTTCGGAAGTTGAATTAATGGAAACCACAGGAGCGATCCAGCAGTTGAGCAAATTGAGAATGCCCAAAACTTCTTCGGAAGTTGAATTAATGGAAACGGTTGAACTGTGTGTTCTTCCAGTTCGGAAAAATCGTCCCCAAAACTTCTTCAGAAGTTGAATTAATGGAAACTGTAGGCCTTGGGAATAGCGAGACAGATTGATCATCGCCCCAAAACTTCTTCGGAAGTTGAATTGATGGAGACAGACAGCTATATCATGATTCAACTGTCCGTTTCCATATCTTTAAAGCCCAAAATATCAACTTGTGCGGTCTAACAGCGCTAACGACTCCGCTGGCGATCGCTGAATGCTTAGGGGAGAAATGCGATCGCCCCCATACCAACCATCAAGATCAACCGCTGGCATGATTGTTGCCCTCTTGCTTGTCCCAGTCTGCCCACAACCCTCCCGCAGGCGCTAGAGTAGAAGCCACGTTTAGCAAAGAGGAAACGATGTCGCCAGCCCCCATTGTCTTGCTTGAAACGGACTATGAAACAATCGATGCCGCCATCGCTGCCAAAGATGAACAGGCGGCTCAACTAACTGACCAAGGCATTTCCTTTAAGCAACAAACCCTCTATCGTGCTACCGATGGTGCGCGGCTATTCCTCATCACACCCATCGATCTCGAACTGGAAGCAGACGAACCCAGTCGAGCCTCATCCAAACCCAGAACCCGGCGCACCAACCCGCAAAAACGGCGCGAACGTACTCAGCAAGTCAATTATCGATAATTTAATCGCACCTGCGACTCTGCTTTAGGATTCTTGTTCGCCTTCTAGTTCCTGCACTGCATTCTCTAATTCTTGCTCCAATTCTTCAGGAGTGGGTAACAAATTAGGGAATCGATGTTCGGCGACCGCAATAGGATTGCGAAGGTTGTTTAAAGCGTACTCAGCGATCGTTCGATTTTTAGTTTTGCAAAGAATGATACCGATTGTCGGCTGGTCATCTGACTGTCTTTCTTGCCGATCAACAGCAGCGATATAAAAATTCATTAAACCTGATTGCTCTGGCCTAAAACTCCCCATTTCCAACTGAATTACGATGAAACAGCGCAATCTTAAATGATAGAAAAGCATATCAGCTTGAAATTCTTCTCCTTCAATATCGAGGCGATAGTTCTGTCTCACAAAGGAGAAACCAACTCCTAGCTCCAGCAGAAAATCTCGCATATGAGCCACCAAAGCTCGCTTCAGATCTTGCGCTTTGGCATCTTGAGCAATCGTTAAAAAGTCAAAGGAATAAGGATCCTTCACAACTTGACTAGCGAGTTCTGATTGAGAGGGCGGCAATGTCCGCTCAAAATTGGTAACCGCTCCCCCTTCACGCCGATAGAGCCCAGTCTCGATTTGGGCTACCAGAATCGTTCGACTCCAGCCGTTCTCAACCGCTTTTTCAGCGTACCAAAGGCGCTCATTAGGGTCTTTCAGCTTTTCGAGTAGTGCGACATTTTGCCGCCACGGTAAATTAGCCAACGCCCGTTGGCTAATTTGAATTTCTGTCCATGCCTCAGCAAAAGCCCTCATATACTTTAGGTTTGAGAGCGAAAAGCCTTTCATGTCGGGGAACTCCCGCTTGAGGTCTTGGGACAGCCGTTCCAGAACCTTGCTGCCCCAGCCTTGTTCCCGCTGGCGAGCAAGGATTTCTCTACCGATGTACCAGTAGAGCAGCAGCATTTCTTGATTAACCGAAATTGCCGCTTGCAGTTGCGATAAGCGAATCTGATTCTTTAGATCCTCTAGTAGATCTCGATAACCATCATCTGGAACTAGATTCTTCTTTGACACCGATACATCCCTCTCACTCCTTCATACCTTTAGTAAGCGGCCTCTCGCCAATTCTCAACGCCCATATAGTCACGGGCAATATCCTGCAAAATCGTATCCTTATCCACGGAGACATTATGCCGAACACCAATCATAAAGCGTTGATGCACCTCCTCGATCGCGGCTTCCTGCTCCTTCAAAACCTCCATAATGACGGGCTGATAGGTCGCCCCGACCAAGCTACCGAGCGCCTTGATGATAGAAACAGAGATCCGCAGACGAGTATCGTTGCTCTTTTGCGCGGTGTTCCAGTTGATGATGTCTTGCACAATGGCCTCAACCTTGGCTTTCGAGTCAATACGGTCGCGCTGTTTCGTGTCCGCTTTCTCTGAGACTGATTTCTCTGGTTTCTCTGGGACGGCTTTCTCCGGGGCTACCGTCTGAGCCTTGGCCACTGATGGAGACGACTGGGGCACTGCTTTAGCTGGCTGAGCGGGCCTTCCTAAGAGCTGATGAATACCCGCTAGCTGCGCCTGCGTCTCTTGCAGCTGAGCCGTGACTTGCTCGTTTTCCGATTGCAGCGCCTCAAGCTGGGT
>NZ_JACSWC010000118.1 GCF_016888165.1 Halomicronema sp. CCY15110
CTGCCAAGCAATATCGCTGATTGAGCGGAGTCGAAATCAGCCACCAGGCTATCGTTTAATTAGGCCCAGCTACTTACTCCCAGCGATCGCTCTAGTTATTAACAATTTCTCAGGCTGTAAAGGATAAAAAACGATGACGGCAGATGTGAGACTGAGGGCTCTGGAAAAGGAAGATCTGCGCTTTATTCATCACTTAAATAATAACCGCAGCATCATGGCCTATTGGTTCGAAGAACCGTATGAATCCTTTGATGAACTTGAAGATCTTTACAACAAACATATCCATGACGATGCCGAGAGACGGTTTCTTGCCGTTAATTCAGAAAATGTCCAAATCGGTTTGGTAGAGCTCGTGGAAATCGACTACATCCACAGAAGTACAGAGTTTCAGGTCATTATCACCCCTGAGCATCAAGGCCACGGGTATGCCAGAAAACTCATCAAATTAGCTTTGGATTATGCATTCATGATTCTGAACTTGAATAAAGTCTATTTGGTCGTTGCAGAAGAAAATAAGAAAGCAGTTCATCTCTATAAAACATCAGGGTTTATAGAAGAAGGACACTTGGTAGAAGAGTTTTTTATTAACGGCAAATACTGCGATGCCATTCGTATGTATATCTTGCAAAGCCAGTATCTCGAATTTTTACGCCGACAGAGTGGCACTGCGTAGTTTTGATGCGACGATCGCGATCGCTCATATCCTCGCTGCCCGCGCCCCGCGTCAGGCAACTTAGTCAGCCCGGTCAACCGAGGTTTGCCATACCATTAATGCCAGGGCGGGTCATTAATTAATTCCAGCAGCCTGGTGCTACCAGCATTTCCACGCCCGCAACTGCTCAACCAGCTAGGGGCTGATACCCTGACCGGAAAAGCCTGTTACGGCTCAATGATGACAGCCCCTAGGGCCAAGCATCTGACTATACCCATCATGGCAAACCGCTCACTCAAGCCGATCGCCCCATCTCTAACAGCTTCTCCGCCACGGCCTCATCGACGGGCATCACCGAAAGCCGATTGCCGCGCTTCACCACCAGCAGTTCCTCCGGCGAGAAGGTAGCCTTCAGCGTATCGAGGGTGATTTGTTCAGCAAAGGTTTCGCCATAGCCGACTTTCACCGTGCGCCAGCGGGGTTCCTCCGGCTTCGATTTGGGGTCGTAATATTTGCTCGACTCGTCAAACTGGGTCGGGTCAACAATATCCGCCTCAATGATTTTCATCAGCCCCACGATGCCCGGCGGCTTGGTGTTGGAATGGTAGAAAAACGCTAGGTCGCCCACCTGCATGTCTCGCAAAAAGTTGCGGGCCTGATAGTTGCGCACGCCGTCCCAAATCTCGGTCGGGTCGTTTTCCAAATCAGCGATGCTGTAGACATCCGGTTCAGATTTCATCAGCCAATAGCGCATCGGTTGTGAGGGCCTCTAATAAGTGAGTTTGCCCAGAATTGCTGGGCGTGAGCGTAACCTGGCGTCCCGCAGGGGGAGCATGGGAGAGGGCAATTTTGAGGGGCTCCGGCGGCAAATAGTGCAGTCGCTCCGCCCACTCGATCGCGACTATCCCCGGCGGGTATTCTATCCCTTCCCAGTAACTTTCTAAAAACAGGCGATCGCTCTCGGCCCCCTCCAGCCGATACAAATCGACGTGATACAGCGGCAGCCGCCCACTGTCATATTCGTTGATTAGCGTAAATGTCGGGCTATCAATTTCATCAGGAATGGCGAGACCCTTACCTAACCCTTTGGTGAGAGTCGTTTTGCCCGCCCCCAAATCACCCGTCATCAACAATACCGTCCCCGCCGCTAACCGTTCTCCCAGCCATTGCCCCAGAGCAAAGGTGGCGCGATCGTTTGGCAGTAGCAAAGTTGTGGACATGTGCTTAGGCTTCTATATCGACGGGTAGTCGCAGGGCGGTGATCAGCGATAGGGTACCGCCAATCAGGCCCCAAATGAGCCAAAAGCTGAGATCGGCTCCTTTGCGCTGGGCGATTTGGGCGGCTACCAAGCCGATGAGGCAATGCAGCAACAGCATGACGACGACCGAGAGGGGCCAGCCGATCGCGGCCAGGTCAGGCAAATCCGTGAGATAGGATGAGGGCATTAATTTTGTGAGTATAAGCAGTTGGGCCATGAGAGATCCCCTTTGGCGCGTGAAGACACTGCCCTGGATTCCCCTAATTCAGAATGCCTTACTGACGGTCTTACTGGCGACGGCATTGGATATTGCCCTGATTTTTTTGCTGTCAGCGATGTTGACCGTCTGGTCGGAGGGGACTACGGCGCTCCTGCAAGGAGGGATTGTGGGATTGCTCCTGCAAGTGCTGGCGGCGGGCGGCATGGGCGTGCTGGCAGTGGAGTTGATGGAGCGCTTCTTTCGCTTTGTGAGATTAGACGCGGCTTCGCTGTGGGCCTTGGTGGGCTGTCTGGCGCTGGTGCTGTGGGTCAAGAGCTTGCTACCCATCCCCAGCTTATTGGTGGGCATGAGCTACGTGCAGTTGGTGGGGCTGATGCTAGGGCTATTTTCCCGAGGGCGTTCCCATTGGCGCTGGTGACTCGTTGCTGCGCTTGACCTGGAGCCACTCTTCCACGATGAAAGGCGCGATCGCCATCTCGGCGGGATCCGCCCCCACTAAAGGCAACTGCACTGCTAACGGGAGGGCTTGCTCCAGTTCGGCCAATAGAGGCGAGAGATCAAACTGCCCCACATTGGGCGGCAGGGCTTTCGCTTGGGGATCGACGATCCATGGCAGTTGCCGACTTTGCCCAGTGGGCGCAATCACCGTGGCCGGACGCTGGCGATCCACTTCCACCGCACCGGGAAAGCCCACCAATCGCAAATAGTAGCCTTGCAGGGTGGTGCCCTGGGTGCGTTTGAAGGCAATCACCTGCCAGGCCCGATCGCTCAAATCCCGCAGGCTGAGGCGCGATCGCACCGTGACCTGACCGGGCCGTTCGCGATAGACGTGGACGCTGGCCTGGGCCACCGGCATCGCCCCCAACCACAGGGTCAACACCAGGAGTCCCAAACTGAGCCAAAATCGCCATTGGGGGCGGATCCGTTGCCATGACATAGGATTGCAGCCAAACTTGTTAGAGCTGACGGAGATAAATCACCGTTTCACGATAACCGTCAGTTTGCCCCGTTTCCAAATAGCGATCGGCCGCTTGTTGCAAATCGGCGCGGGCTCCGGCGCGATCGCCTAAGCGCAGCCGCACCAGTCCCCGCTTGTACAGCACGTCGGGATCAACGTCGTCATCATCGGCAGAAATCACGAGAGAGTAATCATCAAACGCCCGTTGACTATCGCCGACCGAGTTGTAAACTTCCGCCCGGGCCGCATAGGCAGCGGTGTAATCGGGCGCGATGGCGATCGCTTGGTTGTAGTCAGACAGTGCCGCCGTCATGTTGCCATCCGCCAAATAGGCATCGCCCCGCAGTTTGTAGTTCACCGCACTATCAGGGGTGATCGCTAAAGCTCGGGTGTAGTCGGTAATCGCGTCCAGTTCACGGCCCCGCGCCAATTGCACATTGGCGCGTCCCGTCAGGGCTTCAGCGAGCTCTGGATCTTGGTCGAGCGCGCGCCCAAAGTCGGCGATCGCTGGCCTCTCTTGTCCCGCCCGCGCCAACAATAGCCCCCGGTTCAGGTAAGCGCGAGGGAAGATCGGCTGCAACGCGATCGCCTGATCCAAATCAGCAATGGCCAGCATCAAGCGATTTTGGGCGACATAGATAAAGCTGCGGTTGTAGTAGGCGTAGGGCAACTCTGGATTGATCTCAATAGCGCGGGACAGATCCGCTTCGGCTGCCGACAATTGGCCTTCGTGGTAGTAGGCAGCACCGCGACCAATCAGGGCAATAACGTTATCCCCTTCCTCGTCCAAAACGTAGGAGAAGTCCGCGATCGCCTCAAAATACATTTCCGCCTGGTCATAGGCAAAGCCTCGCAGCAGATAGGCCCGCAGATCGGTAGGGTCTTGGGTGATTGCTGCCGTGAAATCGCTAATCGCTTTTTGACTGTCACCCTCTTGCAGCGCCACAAGTCCGGCGTAGAGGCGAGCGCCCCCTAAAGTCGGATCCAGTGCCAAAGCCAGTTGGGCATCACTCAGCGCTTGTTGGGCGTTGCCCAGTTCGTAATTGATTTCTGCTCGCAGCAGGTAGGCCCGGCCGATTTGGGGATCGAGGGCGATCGCCCGATCAATATCGACGATGGCCGCCTCGGTTTCGTCTAAGGCTCGATACGCAGCCCCTCGATAGACATAAGCCTCGGCAAAGCTGGGGTTGATTTGAATGGCTTCAGTGAACGACACGATCGCCGCCGCATACTCCTCTGCCTCAAACTGCTCGATGCCTTGGTTGTAAAGGTCAATCGCCGATGGCCCTGTGACTTCCGGCGTAGCAGCCTCTGGTGCCGTAGGCTCTTGCGCTAAGGCATATGTAGGAAAGCCCCCAACAATCGTGGCGGTTCCCAGCAAGGCTATGGTCAATCGTGACAATCTCATCGTTCATCTCCTCCACTCAGCTAGCCAACCTGCAGCTGCGCCAATGGCGCTAATGATAGGTCAGCTTTTGCGACATGACATGGGTAAATGCGAATTCCTGCTCACTGACTGAAGGACGATGAGCGCGGCAGGCCGCAATCAGCTAAAAGCGGCTGGCTCAATGTTCAAGTCGAGTGGTGGCATTCTTACGTGTTACACCACACTTAATGGTAGCGATGCGATGACGGTTCATCCTCTACCTGCCGCGAATCAAGGCGATTCACGAGCATCGCAAAGGGCACCATGGGCAACATGGGCAACAAACAAATTAGCCACTGATTCCAGGTCAAGGGAGCGGTCTTGAAGAGGGTATTCATGAGTCCCCACTGACTAAAGACCACCTGTAATGCAATTGCCCCCAGAATGCCTGAAATCAGAATCGGCGCTTTGGGAATGACCGTCGATCGGCGACGGAGCGATTGCCAGAGGCTCAGGCCCAATTGGCTGATGCTGAGCAGGTAAATAATGCGGGCGGCCACCAAGGCTTGAATCGCCATCGTCCGAGCGATCGCCACATCGCCAGTGGTGGCTTTGGCCCATTCAAACATGCCGAAAATCAGGACCCAGTTGAAGAAGGAGACCGCCAGGATACGTCGCAATAGTCGTCTAGTGAGCAACGATTCTCTAGGATTGCGGGGCGGTTGCTGCATCAGGCCAGCGGACTTGGGCTCAAAGGCCAGAGGCACCGTCATGGTGAGAGAGTTGATCATGTTCAGCCACAGCACCTGTAGCGAGAGAATCGGCAAATCCCGCGCCAGCAAGGCACTAATGAGAATGGTCATCGATTCCCCACCATTGACCGGCAACAGAAAGGCGATCGCTTTCCGCAGGTTTTGGTAAACAGTGCGCCCCTCTTCCACCGCCGCTTCAATGGAAGCAAAGTTGTCGTCAGTGAGCAGCATATCGGCGGCTTCGCGGGCGACTTCGGTGCCATTTTGGCCCATGGCAATCCCAATATCCGCTTGTTTCAGGGCCGGAGCATCATTAACGCCGTCCCCCGTCATCGCCACGATGTTGCCTTTGATCTGCAAGGTTTCCACCAATCGCAGCTTCTGGGCCGGAGCCACGCGGGCAAACACATCCCCCTCGGTAACCGTTTGGGTCAGTTGGGCATCATCCATCGCCGCTAGCTGCTTGCCCTCAAAGGCAACCACCTGATCAGCTTGGTGAATGCCCATGCGGTGGGCGATCGCCTGGGCCGTGGCAATGTGGTCGCCCGTGATCATCTTCACCTGAATGCCCGCCGCCTGGCAGGCGTGGACAGCGGCGATCGCTTCCGGGCGGGGCGGGTCAATCATGCCCTGCAAACCCAAAAACACCAGGCCCGACTGAATGTCATCATGATCAATGGAGTGATGGCGATCGCCCACGGTCTTGCGGGCAAAAGCCAGAACCCGCAACCCTTTTGCGGTCATGGCAGCCACCGCTTGTTCGATCCCCGACGGATCTAGCGACTTTAACTGGCCCGACGTCGTCATCCTGCCAGAACAGCGCTGTAGCAATGCCTCTACGGATCCCTTGACATAAATCACCCGAGGGAGGGCATCGTGTAGAGTCGCCATGTACTGATATTCCGACTCAAAAGGGATGGAATCGAGCCGGGGCATGAGACTGGTCATGCCCGACTGATTGAGATCCGCCTTGGCGGCGGCGGCAATCAAAGCCCCTTCCGTCGGGTCGCCGACCACCGTCCAGTGGTCGCCCGATTGCTTGAGCTGGCTATCGTTGCACAGCACTCCCGCCACCAGGCATTCCCGCAGGGCATCCGGCAGGTGATCCGCCAGCGTCGCCACGTCATCGGGGATGTCATCTCCCAGATCAATCTCGCCCTTAGGGCTATAGCCGCTGCCGCTGACCCGATAGGTCTGCGCTCCGGCATAAACGGCCTGCACCGTCATCTGGTTTTCGGTCAGGGTGCCGGTTTTGTCAGAGCAAATGACGGTCGCGCTGCCCAGCGCCTCCACGGCAGGAAGTTTGCGGATGATGGCGTTGCGCCGGGCCATACGGTTGACCCCGATCGCCAGCGTAATGGTCACCACCGCTGGCAATCCTTCCGGAATCGCACTCACCGCTAGGGCTACCGCCGCTTCAAACATGTATTCCCAGGATTCGCCCTGCCCCAGACCGATGGCAAAGGTGAGGGTCGCCAGAGTCAAGATGCAGTAGAGCAGGGTGCGACTAAAGGCGGCAAACTTGCGAGTCAGTGGGGTCGTCAGATTCACCCGCTGCTCCATGGATTGGGAAATCTGGCCGACTTCGGTAGCCCCCGCCGTCGCGACCACCAGCCCCGTGCCCTGACCAAAGGTCACAAAGCTGCCCGCATAGGCCATATTCAGGCGTTCCGCTAGGGGCGTATCGACTGGCAGGGGCGCGATCGCTTTCTCCACCGGCACCGATTCCCCCGTCAGGGCCGACTCATCCACTTGCAGACTGCGAGATTTCAGCAGGCGCAAATCGGCGGGCACCTTATCCCCCGACGACAGCAGCACAATATCCCCCGGTACCAAATCTTGGGACTGCACCCGCAACATCTGCCCGCCTCGGAGCACCGTGGTTTCAGTAGTGACGGCTTTGGCCAGGGAGGCGATCGCCCCTTCCGCCTTGGCTTCCTGCACGTAGCCGATGATGGCGTTGATCACCGTTACCCCCCAAATCACCGCCGCATTGGTCCAAGATCCCAGCAATGCCTTGACCGCCCCCGCCACTAGCAAAATGTAGAGTAGCGGCTGGTTGAACTGCAGCAAAAATCTGAGCCAGGCAGGCTTGCCGGGTTTGACCGACAATTCGTTCCGCCCATAGGTTTCGTAGCGGTTAGCCACGTCTTCCGCCTTCAGCCCCGCTTCCAGATTGGTCTGAAAATGGGTCGCCAGGTCGTCCACGGAGGTGACGTGAAAGGGCTGAGATTTTTCTGTCAACAATATATTCACCTCCAGCGTCTGCCAGTAGACAGCCGAGACGGCTGTTCCAGCTTACTTACATCCTTAAATGCCTACGGCTCAACCGACTGCGATCGCTGGCAGGCCAAAGGCGCTATGACTTGATGCTAACGTCACGTCATTTGAACGGTAATAGAAGATACATATTGATCGCACTCGAAATCCCCATAGATATAGAGAAAACCTAGAGAATCGGTTGGATCGGCCTCCTAGCCTGCTTGTCTCCACCCACGCGCCAAAGAATGGCGAGGACAGGCGTCAAACCAACTCGTGATGTTCTGTGATGGGGAGTGAGTCCAGCATCCTGCATCAACTTTCGTTCACCCCAAATCATCCGATCACGATCGCCTGACAAAATGAACATTATGATGGGAGATGTCGCGAATTCTGGCAGTAGCTTATGACTTCAGTGGTTACATCTAATCCAGCTGCGGGTATGGAAGAAGCCAAGCATGGCATGCCCGTCACCATCATCACTGGCTTTCTGGGCAGTGGCAAAACCACCCTGCTCAACCACATTCTGAGCAATCAGGAAGGGCTGAAAACCGCCGTACTGGTGAATGAATTTGGCGAAATCGGCATCGACAATGACTTGCTGATCACCACCGACGACAGCGACGACACCATGGTCGAGCTGAGCAACGGCTGCATTTGCTGCACCATTAATAATGACCTGATGGATGCCGTTTACAAAGTGCTAGAGCGGCAAGACAAAATTGATTATTTGGTCGTCGAAACCACCGGCTTGGCCGACCCGCTACCCATCGCCCTCACGTTTTTGGGCACCGAACTGCGGGATCTCACTCGGCTCGATTCCATCATTACGGTTGTTGATGCGGAAAACTACAGCTTGGATCTCTTCAATAGCCAAGCCGCGTACAACCAAATTGCCTACGGTGACATTCTGCTGCTGAATAAAGCGGATCTCGTAGATGAAGCCGACCTCGATTTACTCGAAGTCAAAATTCGGGATATTAAAGAAGGCGCGCGGATTATGCGCACCACCCGCTCAGAAGTGCCGCTACCGTTGATTTTGAGCGTCGGACTATTCGAGTCTGACCAGTATTTTGGACAAGACGCCGAGCCAGCCCACGACCACGATCATGCACATCACGACCATGACCATCACGAGCATGAGCACCATGACCACAGCAATTGCGACCACGATCATGGTCATTGCGAGCACGACCACGAGCATGAGCATGAGCACGCGCATCACCACTCCGATCACTTAGCGATTGATGGGTTCACGTCCCTCTCGTTCGAAAGCGATCGCCCCTTCGCCATTCGCAAGTTCCAGCATTTCCTCGACAATCAACTGCCCGAAAATATCTTCCGCGCTAAAGGCATCCTGTGGTTTGAGGAAAGTCCTAAACGGCACATTTTTCACCTCAGTGGCAAGCGGTTTTCCCTGGATGACGACCAGTGGAAAGGTGAGCCCAAAAACCAGCTCGTGCTGATTGGCCAAAACCTGGATCACGCCGCCCTCCGTGAACAGCTCAATAGCTGCCTGTGCCTCCCCTCCAGCAATCGGGGCAAAGGCTTTGGTTAACCTTGCTTCCAGCGCGCTGGAAACACTGCCAGTCAAGCGCCGCTAGTTTGACCAGTCTGTTGCTGTCAGTGCGCTCCGATATCGTCTCTTCCGGACGGGGGTGCCTAGCGACAGAGATCGTCGGATTGCGGTTGATACCAGAAACCACGATGATCGCCCAGCTACCCCAAGCGATGCAGCTGCCAGTCCCGGCACTTCAGGGTGATCGGAGAAGGCTCAAGGGGCACCGTTGCGACCATTGCGCAAGGCAAAGAGTAAGCCAACTCAACCGGCCCAACCGTCACCGTATGGGGACTCTGACTTGTGCACTGTGACCAACACTTTGTAACAGTCCTTGTGCAGCCTGCGGCTCTTTCCGACACAGCCCGTAAGATAGCTTCGTCATGCGCCCTGTGGACTTGCTCCCGTTCTCATCTAGCCCCTTGAGATGAATCATTCTCACTCCCCCGCCCCCGCCCCCGTTGCCAACTGCTTGGCCTGCCAGATTGTCAATGGCAGTCGCACGGTGCCGGGGGGCATCATTGCCGAAAACGCCTGGTGGGTGGCGGACCACTGTATTGGCAATCACGGAGCCGGGGCGATCGTCATCAAGACCCGTGCCCATCGCGAGAATTTTTGGGAGCTTTCCCCCAACGAGGCGGCTTCTCTGGGGCCGTTCTTACAGCAAATGACTCAGGCCATGCAAATGGCCCTCGGAGCCGAGCGGATCTACATTAATTCTTGGGTGGATCAACCGCCGTACCACATCCACTTTGTGCTGCAACCCCGCTTCGCAGGCAAAACTGAATTAGGGCTGCAAGGGTTGGAGCTACAGATTTTTCGATCACTTCAAAATCCCCCCGACCCGCAAACCGTCACTGATATTGCCGATAAAATTCGCACCGCCTACGCAGCGATCGTGCAGCAGCGTTCGATCACCCCTCGTTAAACCTCGCCCCTGGTGGGGAAATCGTGACCTGAGGCGGCAGTGGTTACCGGCGAATCCACAACAGCGGCGGTTTCTCTGACTGATCCCCATCCAATGGCTTCAGTGAAATCCACTAAAACTTATTCCTGACCCATAAGCAATAAGCCCAGCCTATATGAAACCTGCTAATCACGTCCCTTTTTTGAGAATGGGGCTGCTAGAGTGTAGGGAATTAGCAATGTTTTTTAATCTTTCTTAAGGTTTGACTCATGCAGCATGTTGCGCCCCGGTCTGCATCATCACGCTCTTCGATGGCAGACACTGCTCTCAGATTGCCGGCGGGAAGTACATTGTTCTGTGACTTTGACGGGCCAATTGCCGACGTCTCCGACCGCTACTACCACACCTACTGTTTGGCGCTCAAAGCGACTCAAGCTGCCTACGCTCGGCGACATATAGCGCTGCCAGTTCGACGGCTGACCAAAGATCAGTTTTGGTTTATGAAGCAAAATCGGGTGCCCGATACCACCATTGCCGACTGGTCAGGCTTGTCGGGTCAGCAAATCGACAACTTTTTGGGTCGCATTGCCCCCTTGGTCAATCAGCCAGCGCTTTTATATCAAGACCAGTTACAGCCAGGAGTACGAGCTGCCTTGGCTGGCCTCCGCGATCGCAATATCAGAATTGTGATTGTCACTTTACGGCAGGCATCACAAGTTTTGGATTTCTTACATCAGTATGACCTGGCCACGATGGTCAGCCAGATCTACGGCTCAGATGACGCTGAGACCGCCTATGCCAACCGGACAGAGCATAAAATTGCTCACCTCCGAGCCGCAATCGCCGAGCAAAACCGCCTGGGTTTTGACACCCGCCATAGTCTGATGGTGGGCGACACGGAAGCTGATATTAACGCCGGACAAGCCTTTGACTTGCCAACGCTAGCCTTAACCTGCGGCATTCGCAGTGAGTCATACCTTCAAGAGTTTTCTCCCACTGAGGTCTGCTGTGACTTAATTAGCGCTGTGACGTATCTGACCCAGACCAGTCAGCGTTATCAAACTGCAACTCACTAGTGGTTTGTCAGCTCATTACTCTCGCATCAGCTCATTGCTCCTGCGAGTGAGACGACTTAATTCTTCGACAGCGCACAAGATTAAATTTGGCGAACTATTCCGCCACTTAACAGTGATCGGGCAATCAGAGCACCCTATTGATGAGGGGGGAGCCATACCAAATTCGGATCACATACCCCCGATTTCCCAAAAAGCAAACCGTAGGGGCGAATGGTATTCGCCTTGAGCCATCGGGCAAGCCAGAAGGATTGGGTATCAGACGTTTTCCGACGTTTGAGAGGAGGCGATCGCAGGCGGCACCAGACTTTGACCGACTGACGACAGCGGGGGCGGTGGATAAGTTGGGGGAGACACCACCCATGGGGAACCGCCATGACTTACGTCCTCACCAAGACGGCCAGCAATATGGATCTAGCGGGGGAATTTGTCCCTCAGATGAGCGGGTTACACACCTTACAGCGAGTGCGGCGACTGCGGCAGCGCTATGTTACCGAAGCCGTCTTGCACGATCGCTTAGCCGATTTGCCCCGACAGCTAACGCAGCCCACCTTACGGCCTTGGGGCGCGATCGCTTGGGGCGATGTTTCCCCCGACCAACTCATTGGCATTGACCGCGCCACCTTTTGCGCCACGCTGCTCGGCACCATCAATACCGAAGCGCCGATTCGCGGCTATACCCAGAGCAGCCGTCAATATCTGGAGCAACTGTATCCGGCCATGGCGCGATTTGTCGGCGGTCGGGTAGATGAATCCGGCAACCTGGTGGAAATTGGTCTTTGGGAGCGGGAGGAGAAACGCCACACGCCAGCGTTGGCAAAGCTTTACACAATGCTCAGTGGAGAGAAACCCAACATCGTGCCCCATGCGGCGCGGCCCTACCAACCAGCCGATGATCCCCACGAAAACCTGTATCGTCACGGGCTCCACCGGGTAGCGACGGAATATGGGGCGGCCTGTTTATACATTTGGATGATGGCCCACTCGACCGGAGCCTTGCAGGCGGTGCTAGCCGAGTTACTGATTGACGAAATTAATCACATGACCAAGTTTTGGGGCTTTGGCCTGTGGGCCTATCCCGACTCTTCGCTGCTGAAAATTGGGCAAACCCTGGGGCAGGCCATGGTGCAGAAACTCAGCGATCGCACCACCCAAGGCAGTTTGCCGCATACCCTGCGCCGCATGATGCACGAACTCGCTTGGCAGCAGTGGTCGCCGACCCAGCGCTTGGCCCTGCTCTATACCTTTGACCAGGTGATCAAAGCGCTGTGGGCCTGGAACCGCACGCTGACGCCAGCCAATTTAGACGCTCTGTTGGGTGAATCTCACGCCACCGCTAGCGCCAATTAGCCATCCAGGATCACGCTATTGACCGACTCACCTGCCCGCATTATTTGAATACTGGTGGTTCATCATTTATGACTGTTGCGACTATGAAAACCTTGCCCATAGATCTTGACCGCGATCGCTTGCCCCGCCATGTCGCCTGCATCATGGACGGCAATGGCCGCTGGGCCAAAGCACGCAATTTACCCCGCATTGCGGGCCATCGCCAGGGCGCTCGCATGCTCAAGGACTTGGTGCGCTGTTGCCAAGACTGGGGCATTCCCACCCTGACGGTGTATGCCTTTTCCACCGAAAACTGGCAGCGCCCCCTGCAAGAAGTGGAGTTTCTCATGCGTTTGTTTGAGCGGCTCTTGCGGAAAGAATTGGCGGAAATGCACCGGGAAGGGGTACGGCTCCAGTTCCTCGGCGATTTGTCCGCCCTGCCAGACACGCTACAAGCCGCCATGGGCCGCGCCTGCGAAACGACCGCCCACAACCGAGGCGTCACCTTTAACGTCGCGGTGAACTACGGCAGCCGTCTTGAAATCACCCGTGCTTGTCAGGCCCTCGCCGCCCAGGTGCAGCAGGGCCGCTTGCAGCCCGCAGATATTGACGAAACCGCCATCAGCCGACAACTCTACACCCTCGATGACCCCGATCCCGATCTCCTGATTCGCACCAGCGGTGAGCAACGGTTGAGCAACTATCTGCTCTGGCAGTTGGCCTACACCGAACTGTATTTCACCGATCGCTACTGGCCCGATTTTGACCGGGCGGCATTCCACGAGGCGCTGTTGGCCTATCAACAGCGCGATCGCCGCTTTGGCAAAGTTCCCGCCGCCATCAGCGCCTAACGCGTGTTGCTGCACCAGCGGCCAAGATCTGGGATGCTGAGGGCGGAAGCCACCCGGAGAGACTGAGGCATGCCGCCGCCCATTACCTTACTGACCGATTTTGGTGATCGTGATGGCTACGTCGGCGTAATGAAGGGCATCATTGCGGGCATTTGTCCCGCTGGGCCAGTCATCGACCTGAGCCACAACATTCCGCCCCAAAATCTGGCCGCCGCCCGGTTTACGTTGTTGAATGCCGCTCCCTATTTCCCGGCCGGGACGGTGCATGTGGTGGTGGTGGATCCGGGGGTTGGTACGGCCCGCCGCGCGATCGCCCTCCAGTTGCCCCAGGGCTATTTAGTCGGGCCGGATAATGGGGTGCTGAGCGGCGTCTTTGACCGTGTCTCCCCGGCAGATATCAAAGCCGTTGAATTGACTGAGCCCAAATACTGGCGATCGCCCCAGCCCAGCCCAACTTTCCACGGGCGGGATATTTTTGCCCCCGTGGCGGCCCATCTCGCGGCGGGGGTCGCACTGACCGCCCTAGGCGACAGTCTAGATCCACAGACATTGACGCGCATTGCCATTCCCCCAGCCGAAATCACGACCGAGCAGATCATTGGCTCGATTCAACATAGTGATCACTTCGGCAACCTGATTACCACGATTCCTGCCGCCGCGATCGCCGATCAAACGTGGGTGATGCAGGTCGGCGCGGTGGAAATTCCCGTGGGGAAAGCCTATGGCGAGGTGGAACTCGGCCATGCGATCGCCCTAGTCGGTAGCCACGGCTGGGTCGAGATTGCGGTTAACAGCAGCAGCGCCCAAGCCCGACTGCGACTCGTCATCGGCGATGAGGTACGGCTCATGGCCACGACATAAACCGCAAAATTGGCGACCGACTCACCCGCTCGGGTCGCCAGCCGCGATCGCGGCGCTTCTCAAGAGGCGTATGTGTTTAGCGGTCTAGTGAGATCCCCCGCTGTCGCCGCCCCCTTACCATGGGGGCGCTGAATATCTCGGCTCGAAGTCCCCCTTTTTCAGGGCATTCACATACTTGATGCACCACGCTGCGTACCCTCACCCTAAATCCCTCGCCCATTTTGGGAGAGGGACTTTTCCGGCCCCCCTTCTCCCAGTTTTGGGCTACTAAGTACACATAAATCCCTCCTGGGCTAGTGACCATCCCTGAAAGATGGCCT
>NZ_JACSWC010000119.1 GCF_016888165.1 Halomicronema sp. CCY15110
AAACAGTACGACTTCTCCCGCTGCCGTCACCACCACCGCCTTGTGGCCATCTGGCGACCACTGGGCGGTGGTGACATAGTCCGACAGAGCATGCTGCCATTGAGGCGTCAGCTGTAGTTTTGCCGTCTTCACGCCAGACATGTCCGAAACCCTTGACGGATCTCTGCTTCATCCAAGTTGCGGCCAATAAAGACCATCTCACTCCGGCGAGTTTCCTCGGGCTTCCAGGGGCGATCGCCGCGCCCGTCAAAAATCATGTGAACCCCTTGAAACACAAAGCGATCGTCCTCACCCGCCAGGTTCAAAATGCCCTTAGTGCGAAAGATGTCTGGCCCTTTGGTTTGCAGTAACTCGCTGATCCAAGTGCTGAGTTTTTCGCTATCCAGCGGCTGCTCTTCCACAATGGCGAAAGAATAAACCTCGTCGTCGTGCTCATGGGCATCTTCGTTGAGGAAATCTGGATCAACTTCTAAAGCGCGATCCAGGTCAAACGCTTTTACGCCAATGACCGACTCAATATCTAGTTCGGAGTTTTGGGTGCGATAGATTTTCACCATCGCGTTCATTTCTTTGATCCGTCGCTCCAACTCACTCAATTCGTCTTCAGTTACCAAGTCAATTTTGTTCAGCAAAATCACATCGGCAAACGCGATTTGCTCTTGGGCCTCATCGCTCGTCCAATGCTGAGTAATGTGCTTGGCATCGACGACGGTCACTACCGCATCAAGGTTCAACTGCGTTTGAATGTCTTCATCCACGAAAAAAGTCTGAATCACCGGAGCCGGATCGGCCAGACCAGTCGTTTCGATCACGAGGTGGTCAAACTTATCGCGACGCTGCATCAAGTTGCCAATGATGCGGATCAAGTCGCCCCGCACCGTGCAACAAATGCAACCATTGTTCATTTCAAAAATTTCTTCGTCAGCATCAATGATGAGCTGATTATCAATGCCAACTTCGCCAAACTCATTCACAATGACCGCAACCTTTTTGCCGTGCTCATAGGTCAAGATGCGGTTGAGCAGAGTGGTCTTACCCGCCCCTAAATAGCCAGTCAAGACGGTTACTGGCACGCCCGCTGTTGCTGTTGTCACCATGGTGCTCTCTTACTTTCAAACATGAATGTCAGGGACGTTTGGCATTATCCGGGTCGTCGTTTCCCCGGAAAAGTTCGTTGTGAACATTCCGGTTCGCGCGATCGCTCCACTGCCACCTTAGTCGCCGTGCGGAGTGTCATCGTGCAAAGCTGTCATTACCTGTGCCTGTGTAATTTCAGCCGCCGCCGCATGGATTTTGTAGGATTGCGTGGGCTGGGTCATCACCGCAATCACCGTTTCAATGGGTGGGCATCCCGGTTCATGGCACTGTAACTGGCTGATCGAAATTGGGACATCTGCCGACAGAGCCAGCGCCTCGTAGACCCAGTCTTTAATTTGCTGAATCGCGGCGGGATTCGCGGTGGGACGCGGTTGTTTGAAGAGGTTCATCGGCTTGTGCAGAAACGTCAGGACAGTAAAGAATGAACGTGATGCGGCCACACTGACCGGATTCCAACAGCCCGATTAGGCCACAAGATTAGCGACGCACCTTGCCAGTGAAGCCGGACGCTTTGAACTGCTCTAGCTTCAAGGGCTCGGGCTGATTGGCCGCGACCGAGATCCGCAGTTCAAAGGGACTTTCACCAGGGGGCACCTCATCAATGGCCCCGAGGCGGGTGCGGTTCATCATGGCGGGGTTGTTGTTAGCGTCGTAGATACGACCAAAGATGTCGGCATTTAAGACCGGTTTACCAGAACGATTAACCGCCGTCCCCGAGACGAGATAACAATTGGCTTTTTGTAAGGAACCCGGCGCGACGATACCCTCAGACATCGCTTCGGGGCAAGCATTGTAAGTAATGTCTTTGAGCTCAATTTGCGTCATGGCTTGCGCCGGTGGGGTCAACACAAATGTCAGCGCAAATACGCACGTGATGAGACCTGTCCAAAGTGCTGCTTTTAGTCCGGTGCGGAGCATAGATTTTCCTTTACGCAAACAGTAACGTCCCAGCCATTAGCCTATCGCGAAATTGGAAGCAGCGGCAGCAGCTAGCTCAACCCCAACTGCGATCGCAAAGTCTGGCGCATCAGCGAAATCGGGGGCGACTGCTGGGTCCAAATTTGCAGAGCGGCCGCCCCTTGTTGCACTAACATTTCCGTGCCATCAAAGGTGGTGAGCCCCCGCTGGGCAGCGAGTTGTAGAAATTGGGTGGGGCTCGGTGTGTAGATCAAATCGTAGGCGATCGCGTCCGGCGGCAACAGGGCTATTTGCGCTAGCGTCACGGGGGTCGCATTGACCTGGGGATGCATCCCCACTGGCGTGGTGTTGACGAGCAAAGTCGTGGCTGGTAACACCGCATCTAACTCAGTCATCAGGCATGTGCGCAGGGACGGCTGTAGGGGAGAGTCTTGCCAACTGTGAACAAAGTGCTGCAATTTGTCGGCGCTGCGACCCACCAGCCAAATTTCCGGACAGCCCAAGGTGATACAGCCCGCGACAACCGCTCTCGCTGCGCCGCCATTGCCCAACACCACTACCCGTGCTTGCGACCAATCGCGATCGCTCTGCTGTAAAGGCGCAATGAAGCCCGTGACATCGGTATTGGTACCCGCCCACCCTTCATCAGTGCGCCAGACCGTATTTACTGCCCCCACGGCTTGGCTGATGTCAGTCACTGAGGTCAGAGTCGTTATCACGGTCTGTTTGTGGGGAATGGTGACGTTAAACCCTTGAATGCCCAACGACCACAGCCCCGCGATCGCGGTCTCCAACGCCGCAGGTTCAACGGCAAAGGGCACATACACAGCGTCGATGCTGAGTTCTGCCAGAGCCGCGTTTTGCATCGGTGGTGACAGGGAATGCTCCACGGGATGACCGATAATCCCTAATACCTGCGTTTTGCCCGTTAAGCCTGATCGCCTCATGGTCGAGTCGTATCCTCCCGCTACTCCCACTGCCCGATCATCATGCCTGGAAACGGCACAGATTTCACTCCCGCCGGCCACTTTCCGGTGACTGAGGCTGGTCTCCAGAAGCGGCCTCGTTAGGGAACAATGTCCGAGGTTACGGCGATCTCCAGCCTTCTGACTGAATGGCTATGATCTGCCAGTGTCAGGGCGCATCGCTTTGCTAAATCGATCCCTACTCAACGATGAAACCCGTCTCAACACCAGTCGTTTCGTGAGCGGTAGTATCGAGTAGCAAAGTCACAATCACAACAGTAATGTTGTCGCGTCCGCCATGTTTTTTGGCCGAGTTGATTAAGGCTTGGGCGGCACTCTCCACGGCTCGGATGGACTTGAGGTGGGCGGCGATAATGGTGTCCGGCAGCTCTTCCGTCAGACCATCACTACAGAGGAGAAAGCGATCGCCAGGTTGCGCCTCGACTGGTTGCACATCAATGCGATGCATGTCTTCGCGCCCCAGGCATTGGGAGAGAACGTGTCGCCAAGGATGGTTACGCGACTGATCAAGGGTCAATTCCCCTTCCCGCACGGCCCGGGCAATCCAGGTATGGTCTTCGGTCATGGCTTTAACCTTGGGGCCGCGTAGGCGGTAGAGCCGCGAGTCGCCGACGTGGGCACACCAAGGCTGATCGTCTTTATCCGTACGAAAGGTGAGAACCACAGCGGTCGTTCCCATATCGCCCCGCTCTGGGTGTTTTTTTTGATCCGTCAGAATCGCCTTGTTAGCTAGCGTCATCGCTTGTTCGAGAATCTGTGGCGTTGCCAGGTCTGATTCCCAATATTCTTCGAGGTGCTGGCGAATAGTTGCGGTCGCGATGCTGCTGGCCTCTTGACCACCCGCATGACCGCCCATGCCATCCGCCACAATAAAAAAGCGCCCTTGCGAATCGACGTGATAGGCATCTTGGTTGCTGGAACGCACCAAACCAGGGTCAGTCATCCCAGAGAAGAGTAGCTTGAGCATCGACCCTTGTTTCCCTTACTAAAGCCGATCAGCGCGACCCATTTGCAGCATTAGACGCAACATCGCGAACCCGGCTACTCCTGCCACCAGGAAGGCCGCGATCGCCAACCACAAAAATTCGTAAACCAACAGAATCGTGGCCGATAGTACGAAGGCTCCCACCAACAGCGTATAGTTGGTAGCCATATTGACGCTACTGACCCGGCGCAGAATCCGATCCGTTTCGATGGAGCGAACCCGGACGCGCACATCGCCGCGCTCCAGCTTGTCTAAAGTATCTTCTAACCGTCGCGGCAGACCGAATGCCGTCGAACCTACCTGAGCGGCTTGGCGACCAATCTCGCCAAAGAGCGTTTCCGTTGAGTTAGAGAGGTCGTTGTTACTCATAAGCTTGGTGGCAAATGGTTTAGCCGCTTCCATAAAGTTAAAATCCGGATCTAGACCTTTGCCCACGCCTTCTAACGTCGAGAAAGCCCGCATCACAAAAGTAAATGTTGCCGGGAACCGAAATGGCTGATCGTAAGCAATCTCGTACAAATCATCGCTAATTTCAGCGACCGATTGCTCTTCAAAGGGTTTGTCCATCAGATTGTCCAAAATATATTGGACAGACCGACGCACTGGCCCCATATCTTCGGTTTCTTGGAGGGCACCCAAATCGACCAGAGAAGAGACGACCAGATTGGCATCCCGCTGAGCGACTCCTATGAACGTTATCATAAGACGCTCACGGGTCACAGGCTTGACTTGCCCCATCATCCCGAAGTCATAAAAAATCAATGCGCCTTCGGGGCTAACTGCAATGTTGCCGGGGTGCGGATCAGCGTGGAAAAAGCCATCATCTAGAAGCTGATGCAAATAGGCTTTAGCCCCCAAGTGAGCCAGCTCTTTGCGATCCAAGCCTGCCGCTTCCAAGGCATCGTAATGACTAATTTTGATCCCAGGCATGTATTCCAGCGTAAGCACTCGGGGAGTAGCGTAGCGCCAATAGACCCTGGGTACCCGAGTCCAGTCATGCTTGCGGAAATTCCGCCGAAAGGTGTCGGCGTTGCGGCCTTCGTTCAAATAATCAATCTCTTCCCACAGAATGCGACAGCACTCTTCATAGATACCGAGCCAATCCCGGCCTCGCCCCCAATAGGGGTGATTTTGAAAATAGACCGCAATGCCCCGCAAGATCGCCAAATCAATCTTGAACAAACGCTTGAGCCCTGGGCGTTGCACCTTAACGACTACTTCATCGCCAGAATTAAGTTGAGCCCGATGCACTTGGCCCAAGCTAGCGGCAGCGAGCGGAATCGGATCAAAGCTTTTGAACAGCTCCGGCACTGACTTTCCAAAGTCAGCTTGAATGATTTCCTCGACCTGCTCATAGCTAAAAGCTGGCACTCGATCTTGCAGCTTTGAGAGTTCTTCCACATATTCGGTGGGAAAGAGATCGGCACGGGTAGAAAAAAGCTGCCCGAGCTTAATGAAAGTCGGCCCTAGTTCTAAAAAGGTTTCGCGAATCCAGATGGCTTGCTTGCGTCGGCGCGCCGCCATTTTCTCAGGGGTCATGTCACCCTGGTAGCTCCAAGGGCGCTTGTGCAGCCAACGTGCCCCCACAAACCGAAAGACGAAAGACCAAATATCGATGGAGCGCTTGGTGCGGGAATAACGCTTGCGGTTCCATTTGTAAGCTTTTTGGCGACGCGGGGCGAGCATTGGCGAATTGGACGCTGGCGTCACATTATTAGTAGAAGGAGCGGCCAATTTCATCAGGTGGGCGGCGGTACTCGACGAGGCAAAGTCAGAGTGAGGGCCACTGGTCGCAACGTGGCGCTCTTGGGCGTTGGCCTCAACGTCGCCGCGGTCAGCAGCATGCGCTGAGTCCCCCGCAACCATTGACGTTTCCTCATCAGACGGTTGGGTGATAGAAACTTTGCCATTGCCTGAATCATTTTCAGGAAAGGCTGGCAGAGCAGTTTCAGAATCGTAAGCAGCAGACACTCAAACTCCCAAGTACGCTCTAAGGGGGACAACACACACCAATTCACGGCCATCAAACGGCCATCACAAGACTAATTCAAGGATGCCCGGTATTGCTGCAAAGTTGAACGAACCTGAGCAATCTCGGCTCTCAGGTTATCAATCGTTGCTTGCAAATCTTGGGGGTTGCTGGGGCTAGCGGTGGCACCGAACCCACTACTTGCCGGGCCTTGCGAAACGGCGGCCTCCTGCTGCTGCACCCGCGCCATCACGTCTTCAGTGAAGTTGCGCAGATTTTCTCGCTGCTCAGCATCAAATCGCCCCAAGTCACTGAGGGTCTCGGTCATGGCTTGCTCGGCTTGCTCTGCGATCGCAGAGGCCAGCGCACGACCCATAAAGAAAGCATGGACGACGGGGCTGCTCATAATGTCACACTTTGTTACACCTGTGGTTCAGATTATAACGTTCTTGCCCAAAAGTCCTCTATCTCCTTGCTGAGTCCACGCTAATTCTGGCCTTAGAGGAATTTAATGGCTAACTTTCGGTTGCGGTATCTGAAGCGGGAACCGCTTTCGGAATCGCCATGGAAGACGGGGCGGGCGCTGTTTCCGTCGGGGCAGGGGCGGTTGGACTCGCTTCGGGCACGGCCAGCGACTCGGGCACTTGCAAGCCTTCTAAGCCAGCAGGCTCCGGATTGGGCGCAGCGGTGGGTTCCGTTGACGGGGATTGAGATCGTCCCCCTCCAGCAGACGCTTCTCCCGGCTGGGCCCGGGGCGTCGTTGATGTGGGATTGGGAGAATTAACGTCGCTAAGCTCCGAGGGCGCATCGATAACGCCTGGATTAATCGGTTCATTGGAAACGGTGTTGGTGCGGTTAGGCGTTGGGGACTCATACCAGCGATCGCGACGGACAGGCGCATTCCGAGCGGGGACGTATGGGGTATCAAATTCCGCCTCGGGCGTATCTCCTGACCAGTTCGACTGGGCGGGAAAAGATTGCTTGGGGTCTAACCTGATCGCGCCCGGCATTGACTGAGTATTCAGCCGCCAGTAGGTGCCCAAAGCACCGCCCGCGATCGCTGCCAACATAGCGGTAGCTGCCAACGAGGGCAACAGCCAGGATCCTGGCTTAGTGGGGGTGGGACGGGTCACTTCAGACATCGGGTTAGGAGAGGGAGAGGAAGGCGTGATGGATTGACTTAGGGTAGACACTCGCACCATAGAGCTCGCATCGGGTAATTGCTGTAGCCATTGGGGCACCGTCAGTAGCGGCTCATCCGGCTCAGGAGGAGCTAGCGCCTGTTCAATCGCCGCGATGATGATCGGACTCACATTTGGGCAATGGGTCTTCAGTTGCGCGCTGACCGAGGGGCTGCCCTCAGAAATAGGCCAGGCCAGTGAGTGCCCAGTCAAAAGGCTGAACAGCAGTTGCGCTAGCGCCTGTACCGAGGTGTCGGGCGCAGTGTCGAGCGCAGCAAAGTTTTGCAAGTAGGCATGGGGCAATCCCGTCACTGTGACGGTATTCGTCTCTTGGGAGAGCCAAACCCGGTTGGGAGACAGGTCAAGCCCGGTCAAGCCCTGAGTTTTGAGCCAGCCAAGGTGAGCCGCTAACTGACGAATGGTGGCGAGGGCTTGGCGAGGGGACAAGGGCGCTCGACTTTTGCGGAGAGTTGACCAGGGTAAGCCGACTGCCGTACTCATGGCCAAACACAAAGTCTGGTCATCGCCATGGAAAAGCTGAAACGGATTTGGCAGGGGCGACTGGGGCGAAAAGGCAATGCCCTCTAGTTGAGCCATCAGAGCACCCAGGTCACTCTGAGCCGATTCACCGATGGGAAAGACTTGGATAAAGACCGGCATCCCAACCGCGACATGGGTACCCCAGTAGAGATCGCCATTGGGTGCGGCTTCGAGCAAGGCATCGATCACGTAGTGGCCGTTTTGCAGCGCAGTTCCGGGGGCAAGTGGCATAGGCGTTGGCGAGGTGACGAAATCTTACGGAATTTAGACTTTCTTAATCTACCGTGTTGTGTCTTAAATAGCAGATTCTGAATTTGGATGAAGTATCAGGACGATCGCTGGGAGCTGGGGGCGGAATTTTCGAGAGGGTATCGACGCTGAACGAAGGCGATCGCGGCTTCTGAACCAGCTAACTCACCGTCTAAGGTGGCGGACAAAACCTTCGACAATATTTCTCGATAAGCTGGCCCTGGGCGATAGCCTAACCGTTTGAGATCCTGCCCGTTGATTGGCGCGGTGACCTGAGACCAATGGGTCAGATAGCGCCAGATGCGATCGCGGGTGGGCTGAGGATGACGCAAACTGATCAGCACTAGGGAGGCTAAATCATAGGCGTCGAGCAGTTGCCGACACTGACTGGGGCGATCGCACTTTGGCAACTCGGTCAAAATCACGGCCTCTGCCTGGGCTAACTGGGCGAGCCGTTGCACTGTTGCTTGGGGCAATTGCAAATGTGCTGCTACGGATTCGCGATCGCTCGCCGGAATGCCCGTGATCAGCAACTCCAAGCGCAGTTGCCAGGGGGAAAGCGCCGCTAGTAACTCGACCTGCGTCAGCCAACGACTCAACCGGCGCAGTTGCTGCCAAAGGCGATCGCTGAGCACCAACTCAGGATGCAGACACACCAGAGCCCCCAAGTCGTCCAGCAAACCTAAAGCGGCCTCCCAGTAATCAGCCGCCAAAATGTATTGCAACTCCGCTTTCAGACGGGTTTGCAGGCTGGGCAGCTTGGCCATCTCAGTTTGCAGGCGTTTGTAAACGCCGCTTTCCAGCGCATGGTGAATAAACCCTTCCGTTTGGGGTTCCAGGGTGAAGCCCAGCCGCACTGCAAAGCGCACGGCCCGATAAATACGAGTCGGATCTTCGATAAAGCTGTTGGCGTGCAAAACCCGAATGTGTCGCTCTTGGAGGTCAACGAGGCCGCCAAAAAAGTCGAGCAGTTGACCGGGTTGGGGGGGCGTCAGACTCACGGCGAGCGCATTAATCGTGAAGTCGCGACGATATAAATCTTGGCGAATGGAACTGGCCTCCACTTCGGGATTGGCCGCCGGATAGGGATAAAACTCCGTGCGGGCGGTGGCAATATCCACCATGAGCGAACCGTCGCCGCCCATCGGTGAGGTGTGCCAGACCAACGCGGCGGTTTGAAAGCGGCCATAAACTTGGAGCTCGGCGTTAGGATGCTGAGCTTTGATCGCCTCCGCTAACACAACACCCGCCCCCATTTCCAGGGTTTGATAAGCGCTATCGACTACCAAGTCAACGTCTGGCAAGTTGAGGGGAGTGTCGGGTTCACTCAGAAACAAATCGCGGACGCCGCCGCCGATTAAGTAGAGTTGCCAGCCGCGATCGTGGGCCACTGTCGCCATCGCTTGCAGCATCTCCCATAGAGCGGGGGCTAAACGCGCTTGCAACATTTGCCAAAGCTGCGCGGGCGCGGGCAGTCGCCCGATCGCAGTGGCGGGTTCATCCACGGAAGATTGGGCTTGCTGAGTCTGGTGTAGCTGCCGCAACACATCCGTGCGCGTGACGACTCCGACCAGGCGATCGCCCTCCAACACGGGTAATCGTCCAATGTCGTAGGTCACCATCAGCGCTTCGATATCCGGCAGGGCCGTGTGCGGTTGTACCGTTCTGAGTTGGGTGGACATGTAGCCCTTGACCGGCGCATGACCAAACCCGTGGTGCAGGGCCAAATCAATATCGCGGCGGGAAATGACCCCGACCAACTCGTCACTGCGATTGACCACCGACAGGCCGGAATGGCCATAGCGCAAGAGAATCCTTTGGGCTTCGGTGATTTGGGTGCTGGGGCGAATGGTACGTACGGGTGACGACATCACATCGCGGGCAGTCGGCACTGGGGGGATTTGTTGGCGGAGGTCGGCTAAGGTGCGCTCAAATTCCCTTTGAGGATTGTCCGTCATACAAGTGGCCGCCGCCGCTGTGGGATGACCGCCGCCGCCCAACCGAGACAGCAGCCCATTAAAGTCAACGCCGGGGCGATCGCCCGTGGCCGCCACTCGTCCCCGTGTCCGACCGATCAGCACTAGCTTTTGCCGATTTTCTTTGGCAGGAAACCAGGCCCCAAACAGCAGACTGTCAAGATCTAAAAAGGTGAGCAACCGCTCAGCCAACCCCGACAAACCCGGCACATGCTCAGCCGTTTCGAGCAGCACCCAGCCCAGGGTATGACCGGGCTGCTGCTCGCGCTGCAGTTGCGCGATCGCCGTTTCCGACAGGGCTTGCAACGTGGGCGATAAGTTGGGCTCGACAAATTCCGCGATCGCACTCTGGCTGGCCCCCTGCCCCATTACCCAAGCGAGCGCCGCCGCATCGCGCACGGTGGATGACGTGAAGGTCAGCGACCCCGTATCGACGTGGATACCCAGCGCCATCACCGTCGCCTGACTGGTGTTTAACTGAGTGCCACGGGCTTGCAACGCTTCCACAACCAGCGTGGTGGCAGCACCGACTTCATCAACGACGAACTGGGTGGCGGGAAAGGAGCGATCGCCGCCGACATGATGGTCATAAACCTGCACTTCGCCACCCCGGGCCGCCACCGTCGTGATCCACGGCCCCACCGGCCCTAGCCGTTCTAAAGATTGGGTATCGACCACCGCGATCGCCTCGACCGCATCCAGGTCAACGGCCCGCCGTTCAATCAACGGATATTCATCGCGATGGAGAGCCAAAAAAGCCTGCACCGTGGGATGACATCCGCCGGCCAACACAATGCGAGCAGCGGGATACAGCAGCGCGATGCCGACGGCAGCACCGAGGGTGTCAAAGTCAGCAGTGGTGTGGCACAAGACCAGATCCATCGACCTACCAATTACGTTGGAGCATCGTCGCTCGTGAGTGGGGCACGGCCTCCCCCTGACCCGGTGCCCAGTTAACTGCGCGGAGTTACCGAGCATTAAGGCTTCCGTCGCACCCACATTTCTGATAGCTTACTAATAATAATGTAGGCAGTTGGCAGACCACGGGACTGCACAACTCCGCGTTGCTGTTGTGTTGAGATAGAGAGATTTAATCAAGATGGTAATTGTTTTCCAGTTGGCACTCTTTGCGCTGGTTCTCCTGTCTTTTGTGATGGTGGTGGGCGTACCAGTCGCCTATGCCTCGCCTCAAAACTGGGATCAATCCAAACGTTTGATTCTGCTTGGGTCTGTCGTCTGGGGGATTTTAGTCGTCGTCGTCGGTAGTCTTAACTACCTCGTGGTGTAGCCAAAGTTTAGGCATTAATTTTTCATGGCTGTTTTGGAAGGTAATTTTCACCAGGGCGAACCGCGCCGTTTTGCTCTGGTGATTGGTCGTTTTAATGACCTAGTCACAGAGAAGCTTTTGGGCGCTTGCCAAGATTGTTTGAAGCGTCACGGGGTCGATGTGGATCCTCACGGTGAGCAGGTAGATTATGCCTGGGTGCCGGGCAGCTTCGAGATTCCGATGGTGGCCCGACAGTTGGCGCTCACTGGGCGCTACAACGCCATCATCTGCTTGGGCGCGGTAATCAAAGGGCAAACGCCTCACTTTGACTATGTGGCGGCTGAGGTTTCGAAGGGCATCGCGGCGGCGAGCTTTCAAACGGGGGTGCCCATTGTGTTTGGCGTCCTCACCACTGACACGATGCAGCAAGCGCTAGAACGGGCCGGCATCAAGAGCAATCTTGGGTGGAGCTATGCCATGAGTGCGCTAGAAATGTCGAGCTTGATGGGACAGATTCAAGCCTTGCCCAACAATCCGCAGAATGGCCTGTTGTCGGCTGGGGCTGCACCAACTTTGCCATCGGCGGCAGTGCCCACCCAAGCCACCTCCACGAATCAGTAGCCATATTTATCGATCTTCAAGGCGGGCGATCGCGTTAATCCGGTGGCTGAGATTGCGTAAACGCTTGATACTGCTCAGCCAGGTTGGCATAGGCTGACTGAGTTTGATGCAGTCGCGGATTTAAAAGAGACTCCACTGGCTGGCCGTCTGGAATGCAATGTTGCGCTGCAATGGTGTCGGCATCGGCGGGCTGTACTCGGCAGTACCAGGTATTGCCCGGCATCACCCGCACCGTTGGCCCAGAACCGCACTGACCCTGGCACTCACAGGCCTGCACCAGCAGGCGATCAGACTGATGACGTTGAAATGCCGCCAGCGTTTCGGTCGCACCATTGCGTAAGCAAGAGCGATGCTGACAAACTGTGATCAGGTATCGCGAAGAAGAATTCGTCATCTGCGGTTGCTTAGTATTTGTTGCCAGGATCTCTCATCTAAAGTAACAAGTTTTATGAACGGCTCTGTCTGGGCGATGTGGCTGGGTGCAATTATGCGTGGAGAAAACTACATTCCTGAGTGAATGGTGGCCGATATTGGACGGCTTCTAAGCCATTATCAATGATGCAGACGGGTGATCCAAAGGGTTGAAACCACTGCTCGCCCCGCCCCGCGACTGACGCCCTGAGGCTGCTTGCCCCGGCACGAGTTAGGTGATGAACTCCGCAATTGATTCAACACAGAAAACTCTAATCGAGTCGCTTCATTTTTGCTTTACAGGGCTTCGTCCCTCCTTCATGTGACTGAACTGCTCATTTCGACTCAGAATTCTTGAGTTTGGTCAGGGGCCAGGCCGAGTGATTTACCACCGAGATCGGTTCCATGGCCCGCCAGGCCGAGGAATTCCTGAACTTGAACAGAGTTTTTCTGAAGATTTCCCTATCGACCCATCAAAAAAAGTCAGACATGATGAAAACGTAGTCAGCCACGCTGGCTCCCTGTCGTTTTCTTCCCTATCAGCGATGTCATCTCCTGTCTTAAATCTGTCCTCCTCGCTTGAATGTCCGAAATGCAGCAAGAACAGCATTGTGAGTCACCAGAACGGGATTTATCAATGTCTAAGCTGCAATTTTGAACGTGACCTGAGCACCGAAAACGAGTTCCTGCCTGCCAAGGGTGGTTTGGGCGAATTAGTGTTTGCCATTGGGGGCTTTTTAGTCGCCGCTGCGCTGATTTTGTGACGGCAACTTGACCGGGCGGCGTTATTTATCGGATTAAATCCATGAGACAACCTCAGCGACATAATCTATTGTTTCGGGCGGCCTGTGAAGGCTTGAAGCTCCTCGCGTATGGGATGGCTGGGTTTATTAGTGTGTGTCTGTTTTGGGCTTTGTTTGGCACGGTGGAGCAGACCGAAGCCATGGTGCGGGTGGTGATGCCCGTGTTCTTGCGGTTAACGGTAGGGCTGATGAGTTTGTTTGCGATCGCGGGACTCATTGAATCGCTGTAATAGCTTCCCCCACAAGCTTAGTGAGCGCTGGTCACAGTGCCGGGGGTGGTCATGAGTTGCCGCAGCGATCGCTGAATGAGGGAGATCGTCAAGCTCGGTTGCTCTAACTGGGGCGTCAGGCCAACGTTCTCAATGATCTCAAACTGGCGAATTGCGCCAGGATTCAGCGCCACCAAGCGTTCCCCCAGTTCAACATCGGTGAATTGAGCGGCTCGCCCCCAAAAGACGACCGTGGGCACAGTCAATTGCGGCAACCACTCGGCGAGATCGAAACACAGATCCCCTCGCACAAATGACAGCGCCGCATATTCCGCATTGGGCTGCGTGGCCGACGCCAGATAAGCCGCCACCATTTCCCCCGTAATGAGGTCAGCATTGGCAAACTGGCGGTTGCTTAAGAAGCCGCTGATGCCTGCTGAAGTGGCGATCGCGCTTTGGTACAGCGCTTTATCCAACAGAGGAATTCGCAAAATCTGCGGTAGCCAGCCCGCACTGAAGTCTTTGCCAAAATCCGACAGTCCAGCGGGGGTGACTAAAATCAAGCCCGTCACTAAATCAGGCTGTTGCACGGCGACCCGCACCATCATGGCGGCGGTCAAGGCCGAAGCAATCACGATCGCTCCCTGCGGTGCCAACTTTTGCAGCAGCTGCACAATGGTGGTTTCGTAATCGCTGATTTGATAGCGACGTTCGGGATGGTCAGATTGGCCCCAACCAATGAGATCGGGGGCCAACACTCGATAATCACTTGCGAAAGCCGGATAAACCTTCGACCATTCATAGGAGGATGAGCCGCCCCCAAAGCCATGGAGGAAAAGCAAGGTTTGGTCGGGGTGAGCGGTGGGCGGCCAAAACTCAGGTTGGGGAGCCGCATAGGCGATCGCCCCTAAATCGGTGACGACGGAGCGTTGTTCAAACCCAGGTGCAATAAACATGTCGTGCCAGTTCTCCACAACTCAACTACACCTTTAGGTCGTGTCGAGCTCCTTGGGCCAGGGGGCGACGACAGCGGGGATTCCTCAAGCTGTAGCGCTATTCTACAAAATCAGTATTCACCGTCTTCAATTTAGATGGTCGCGGGTCCCCATTACAGGCCGTGACGCTGATGAAATGGCCTACGCCAATTTCTTGGTAACGGATGATGACCCGATTGGGCACCTGCCCCAAGAGTGATTTTTGGGTGACTGTTCTCCGCGTCTCCGGATACTAAGGGAGCGATCGCGTAAACAATAAGGCGCTTGACTGACTGCTACGACTATTCGATTTGCTCAATTTATGGACGGTAACGGTTAGTCTATTGAGGATAAGCACAGATGCAGGCACAGACTTTTGTCTGATCAGAAACCTGACGTCCCAATTGTGCGTCTACCCTGTTTAGTTCTCTGTATAGATTCAATGGTTTTACGACGTTTTGCAGCGAGTATTGTGGGCTTAAGTTTAGCCGCCGTAAGTTTACCAGCGGAGGCCCGTCCCGAAATTGCGAGTGGCGATCAGTGGCTCGAGGGCATTGATCAAGCACAGTGCCTGAGTCGTGCCGATGCTTTCATAGGCGAACTGAATGTGCCGACGGAAGTGGGTGATATTGATCGCACGGGCTACTTCGACGACGGCGTTTTTCGCATTTTGTGTTACGACGGTGGCGGCGATTCCAGCATGTTACTGGTGTTTTCTGCCCACAACGACAGTATCGAAGTCGCCACTCAATTCCTTCAGTTTGCCTTAGAAGAACTGGCTGTCCCCATGGCGATCAGTGACGAACCAGAGGCCCTTTAAAGCCATCTCTACGGCTGGAGTCGGTGCTCCTCGGTTGGCTATATGCACATCTCGATTGGTGCCTTGACAGACTGCTTTCGCTCCCCTTAACCCCCCAATCTGGGGGGAGATCGGAGTTCTAAGTCCCCCCAACTTGGGGGACTTAGGGGGCTAAAGCGCTGGGAGCAGACAGGCCGAAACTTCTGTATAAGTGGCAGGTGGCTAGCGGAGCACCTGAGTGCTAGCCTCATTGCGGTGCCAGACCTTCGGCGATCGCCCCTAGCTCCGAGTTGCCACCATAGCGCTGCGCAGATAGCTCCGTATATTGCCATCGCCGCCTTACTGCAGATTGCTATACCAAAGCGGGGCGAGTTAAAAATACACCCGGCAATACCTTGGTTTGCGCCTAAGATTAGTCGAGGCTATTAGCCGTAATTGCCGGGGGCACGGATCTAGCGGCTGGTCAGCGCTGCCAAGCCCCGACGGTAAATGGTTTGGGCATACTCCGTCCAAGCGCCTTGGCCCCAATAGCGAAAGCAGCTGGTTTCTAGTAGCAAATTGTGTAGCAAGGCCCGGTGGTAGGTGGGCGATCGCTCGTCTCCCAGCTTGCCCGCCTGCACGGCTTGGTGAAAGCGGGCGCTGAGTTGCTGCATGGGCTGCATCACGTTGCCATAGCCCTCCACCCAACTGCGATCGCTCGTCCAAGAAGACCCTTCCATATGGAAATTACCGTCTTCGGCTTGGATGGTGGCAATGGCTGACTGGACGGCGTCGGGGGTGGGGCGATCTCCCACGTGCTGCCACAGCCGATGCTGACCAATCCCCTGACAGGTGGGGAACTGCGCTGCCGTCACCCCAGCGGCGGCCAGCAATTCCAAGTATTCCGTACCCAGCAAGCCGACGGTACCAACCCGACCGCCGCCTTGCTGTCGCATTTCATGCCAGCAGCGTTTGAACATGCTGGGGAACTCGTTCATCATGACGCCGCCGTTTTCCCCATCGCTAATTTGTGAAACCAGCGGCGGCACCATCTGATCGCCGAGGGGCATGGGTTGCAGCGTCTTAGCTTCGGCGAACGGCTGCATTTGGCCGACAAGTTTAGTGTCTGAGCCTTGGGTTTTAATCAGTACCGTGATTTCTGCCACCTCTCCCTGGGAATTTTTCGCCACCAGGCGATGGGGCAAATGGGGCTGCTGAATGCCCTGGCCTTCTAAAGTTTCGATCGTGTGCTCTTGCACCATTAGCCATTGGTAACCGCAATCTTTCAGCGCTTTGACCAAGGTGTAGAGGGTATCGGGGTGGTTGGGCAGGTGCATCTCTGGCGGCGAAAAGCCCCGCACCCGCGACAGCGCTTCCCAGCCAAAGAGGGCGGCAAAATGGTGCTGCCAAGCGCGAATGTGTAACTCGATGTCAGGAATCGGCGTCGAGGGGGCTACCGCATGGCCCCAAAAGGTACCGAGCCATTCCACATGGGGCTGATATTTGGCGTCGCAGGTGATCCGCCGCAGCTTGTCGAGAATGTCGTGGCGATTCATCTGCTGCAAGCCCCACAGCAGGGTGCCGGAGTAATCCAGCATGACGCGGGGATTACAGCCCTGCTCCACCAATTCGGGAATGAAGTCACCCATGCGGGCATAGCAGTAGGCAAACGGCCCGGCATTGTGGTTATCCCCGTCGTAGGGGTGCTCAAACATGTGTTGCAGGTTGTTGATGAGTTGCCCATTTTGCCCAGCGGGAATCGTCGGCTGGTGCATGTGGAGGGCGATCGCAAATCCGGCAGAAATATCGGACAACCGGAGATTGGTGTGCTCTAAATACAGCGGATCCGTGCCCTGGGTAGCAGCCTGAAGGCGATCGCTCCAGCCCGCTAAGGGGGGCATACCGTCAATTAGTTGGGGCAAGTGATCCATGATGGAGTGGGCAGCAGTGGCGACCATGAAACCTCAGCACAAACAATCTTTTTCAGTGTCGCACCGTTCGCTACAAGTTGAGTCGTGATTATGCGTTTGATAAACGATCTTTAACAGTTGTGACGAAATCCTAACTGAGCCACTGGTGTGATCCGAGGCTGGACGTGGGGATCTGCAACTCAATAAAGTACCCGTTCAATCCGGTTTCGACTGCGCTCAACCTACCAGTATCGAGAGTTGAGCGGAGTCGAAACTCGG
>NZ_JACSWC010000012.1 GCF_016888165.1 Halomicronema sp. CCY15110
GTTCGACACTGGTGCACTCCTGCTGCCATTGTTCGAGAAGACTGGCCGGTAGTTCCTGTCGCAGATAGGGCAGGATTGCATGGATGTAGTTGCACACCGTTGCTTCCGCACAGCCCATCACTGCCGCGATCCCTTGCATCGTCCAGTGTTGACGTAGATAGAGCAAGGTGACGAGCAAGCGGCACAACAGAATAGCCTCTTTTTTCCGCCCTCCCCCGCTTTGCCGCTGACGCGTTGGCAATTGTGCCCGCTG
>NZ_JACSWC010000120.1 GCF_016888165.1 Halomicronema sp. CCY15110
GCAGGGAAATTCTGACAACTGCACCAAAATCCGAAACGGCAGCCGCGCCCACAGATTCACCCGGTAGAGCAATTCGCGATCGCCAGAAAAAGCGACCCCACAAAATCCCGGCTCTGATTTGATAGCGCCCAGGCTGGCCAACTCTTCGGTGGCAATGGCCTCCAACCCTCGCGCGACGGTGGCAAAATATCGCTCCATGGGTTCCCATTCCTGCACAGCCTCTCAAACCTACCGCAATCCTCCCCCTCTCTAACGCCTGCGGCCAAACTTAGGCCGCACTGCATGAGCCCTCACGCGCCACCATGACAGTGCCCAGCGACCATCCTGGCAACCAACCGGGGCCAAATTGGCTTACGACCCACATGGGGCCTGACTCAAACGTAGTTTTACGGAATATCGCCCGGAAGTTTAGCGGCAATTCATCTAGTTTTGCGTGGATTCTGTGACGCCATTCGCCTCTGGGCAGACGACAATAGAATTAATTTTGGAGAACACCAGCAGGCTGAACGCCGCTCTTGGGGGCAATTTAGAGCGGTTCGTCATTCTGCATATGGCGTCCTTACAGGTGAGATGCCCGATCCTTGGGGGCTTTAGGGTCGGGCTATTTCTTTTTAAACGGATCTGGATGCGT
>NZ_JACSWC010000121.1 GCF_016888165.1 Halomicronema sp. CCY15110
AGGTCTGCAACGCCTGCATGATATTGCGGCGACCTGGCAACTGTTGCGAGCCGCCGATGGGTAAAAGGAGGTCAATCGGAACGGAGCGTCGGCGTCAAATGTTAAAAAATGTGCGATCAAAGGACAAAGGAAAAATGCGATCGTGATGAGCCCCTGAAACTCAACAAAACTAAACAATCTGAGGTGCTTCTAATCCGAAGTCGTCATGAGTACGGTTCGGAAAAATGCGGTTGCTGAGCGCGAAGTGACTCATTTTGTCCTGGCTTCCTTATCTAATCGCGATTGTTTTCTATACTCTTTCTGCGCCCTTGCTTTCTGTATCCTTTCTTTGTCCTTGTTTTTATCTTTTCCTCTGCCTATCTTTGTTTATGCCAGCCTAGATATAGATAAGAATTAACTGTAATGAGAGATCAGGATTAACTGTGATGCGGATAATTGCTAGTGGAGTAAACGGTCGAAGCGTTCCGCGATCGTGTAATTCTGCCCCGACCCAGGATTCAATTCTGGGGCAGAAGGGACCGCGATCGCATCCACTCATCATGAGTTTGAGCGGGAGATGAGCGATCGTTGCTGTGGGCCTTTCGGGGACGATTGAAGTGGCTCAACAGGACGAGCTAGGCGATGGTCGAATCACCGGAGTTATGGACGACAACATTGACGTGGTGAGTGGTGAGAAGAGCGCGATCGCTGGGTTGTATCGAGTGCCAAGCTATTTGGCCGGGATGATCAGTGCCACGTTATTTGACCGCTGGTCGGCAGGGCGGCATCCAGTGATGTCCCGGCGGTCCTGCTGAACGACAACGGGGCGGGGGTTCTCGTCATTCGGGTGAGAATCATCTCTCCACCGACAACGTATGGGGGCACGATCGCCGCTGTCTGGGTGCCGCGATCCGCCTGAGAGGTCAATAGTTAGTTGCGATGGTTTGGCTATCGGGGCAGGAAAGACCGCAAACTGCTCTGTGGCTGCGAGAGACAACTGAGGGAGAAACGGGTGCCGAGAGCCGCGCTTCCGGCGGGAGATTCGGCGCGATCGCCTGTGGGTGGGTGGGTGGAGCGGGCGCGTGAGGGTCGTCCCAAGGGTGCTTGAGAGCTTTTCTAAGGCGGTGATAGGCCGAGCATGCGGATATTGGGTCCGACTGCCCTGAAGCGGCTGATAGCGCTTGTGCTAACGCTCTGTTGGGATGCCGGAGCACAGCGCGATAGAGCCGGAGCTGGGGCCGTTATCTGACTCGTTGCAGATTCAGGTGAATCAGCTTTCTCTAGAGCCGCTTGAAGTGCTGGGAGAAGCGTTGTTTGATTTTGCTGAGGCATCTGATTTAGAGACGTGGTTGGCCCAGCCGTGAGCGGTGAAGCCAGCGATCACCAACTCATCCGTCTGCCTCTGGTCACACCCCAATAGTTGAGGCAAAAGCGCGATCGCCCGTTCTCGCCAGCGCGATCGCGGGCTAATGGGATGAAGGTGAAAGCGCTTTAAGGGAGTGCCCCGGAAATTGTCATCTAACCGCTAGAATAGCCGCGCGGAATTTCACTGCTG
>NZ_JACSWC010000122.1 GCF_016888165.1 Halomicronema sp. CCY15110
CACTAGCTCCGTCTTCCTCTCGGGCTGAGTGACAGCAATTATTAAGCGGTATTGAAAACACCTTTAGAGGGCTGGTCAAGGAACTTTAGTGCTCACCACGGGATAAACCGGGGCGATGAAAACGCCAGTGAATTCACCACTGTCGTGACTGTTGCGACAGTGGCGGCGATACGGCATCACGACTGCTTCGGCCACTTGAACCGAAACGTGCACCCCTCCCCCGGAACCGATTCCAGGGTGATAGTGCCCCCCTCGGACTCCACGGTTTTTTTGACGATCGCGAGCCCAATCCCGGTACTTTCCAACACGTCACGAGATTTCAGGGTTTGAAAGATGGTGAACACCTTGCTCTGATACTGTGGCGCAATGCCTGGGCCATCGTCACTCACAGCAAATTCGATGAAATCGTCATGCTCGATCGCCGTGATGTCAATGCGGCCATCTTCGCGATCATGATGCTTAATGGCATTAGTAATGAGGTTGGAAAAGACCTGATTAAGGGCTGATTGACTGGTCGTGAGAGCCGGCATTTGCGCTGGCAGGGCAATCGTAAAGGCTGGCGGGGGCACAATTAGGTCGATGGTTTCCACCAACATTTGACGCACATCCACCGGGATAATTTGGCGCTCTCGTCGCCCCACCCGTGAGTATTCCAGCAGACCATTGATCAGCGCCTCCATGCGATGCACCCGATTGCGCAGTAAATCCAGCTGATGGCGGTTTTCCTCTGGCAGGTCATGCCCCAGGTCTTCTTCAATCCATTCCGACAGATTCGCGATCGCCCGCAATGGGGCTTTCAAATCGTGGGAAGCCACATAGGCAAACTGGTCTAGCTCAGCATTGCGATTTTCCACGAGGGCATTCGTCATCGCCAACAGACCGTTCATTTGCTCCAACTCTTTCGCCCGCTGCTCCAACTCCGCTGTGGTTTGCTTGAGTTTGCGAATATCTTCAATGACCGCAATGAAGGAACGCACCTGATGCTGCTCGTCGGTCTCAGTTGAGACGGTGACCATCGTCCAAATCGAGGTGCCGTCTTTATGGAGATAGCGCTTTTCAAACCGGCAGATGTCGCCCTGACCTGACCGCAGCTGTTGAAGATAACGCTGGTCTTGCTCCACATCAGCCGGATCCGTAATCGCTTGAAAGTTTTGCTGCACTAATTCATCAGCTTCATACCCAAGCAAACTACAGAAGGTTTCATTGACCTGCAACCAGTTGCCGTCTGGCGACAGGCGAGCCATCCCCACCGCTGCTTGTTCAAACACCACGCGAAACCGCGCTTCACTGGCGGCTAACGCCAGGGCTGACCGTTTGGCTTCAGTCGTTTCTTGAACCACGCCAATCATCCGCTGGGGCTGATCGTCCGCATATAAAAACCGTCCCTGGGCTAGTACCCAGTGCCAGCTTTGGTCGGACCACTGCACCCGATATTCTTCAGCGAAAATTTCTTGATTGGCTCGGGCGATCGCCATCGCTGCCTCAATCCGAGCGACATCTTCAGGGTGAACCTGGGCTTGCCAGCGATCGTAAGTCGGTTGCTCCTGGTCGGCATCAAAGCCCAAGATTTGGTAAGTCTTAGGCGACCACTGCAAACACTCTTGATCAAGATGCCAATCCCAGGTGCCCATTCGGGCTGCACTCAGCGCAATATTCAGCCGTTCAGTCGTATCTTGCTGCTGCTGTAGAGCCGCTTCGAGCTCTGCCCGAGTGGTCTGCTCTTGTCCCAACAGCTGCTCATTATCCTGTTGGGCTTGGGTGAGCTGGGCGGTGCGACTGGTCACGCGAGACTCTAACTCAGCCGCTAAGGCCTGATACTTCGCTTCCGTCTGCTGCCGTTCGGACACTTCTTGAGAGAGCGTCTGATTTAACTGCGCCAAGCTCTCAGTGCTAGGGATAGCGAGCGCCTGGGGAATACGGGGGATCAAGCTCAAAGCGGTGAATAATGAAATCACTGCGGTCACGGCTTTGACCGTGCCACTGAGCCAATAGTAGGGAAACCACAGCGTCCAGATAGCGATCAGATGGGTCAGGCCACAGGCCGCAATAAAGGCTCCAAACAACCAGAATACGCCTCGTAACGGCACATCCTGGCGTTGCCGAACGAAGTAAATTAGCGCCGCAGCGATGGTGAAATAGGCGATCGCAATAATGCCGTCGGAGAACCCGTGCAACCCGACTAGCGGGGACTGCCACAAATAGCAATGCCCATGGGGGATATACAAATCAGGGAGCAGTAATGCCGCGCGCTCACTCGCCATTTCGTTGGTTACGACCTGAAAAAACATGTTGTCCCCCAGTCTATGGTTGGCAGCTGTTGGCAGCACGACTAATCGGTTTAATCGCGAAAAGATCAATTCAACAGCCTGGCGGTTGAGTGCATCCCTATTGTGCAGATTGCATCCCCGCCTGGTCGGTCTAGGCTGGCTCGCAGGCAAAGTAACCACCCTAGACCCAGCAGCAAATTTGCGAGTCGGGCCAGATGAATGCCGCGTCAGAGTTTCCTTACCTTAACAAGATTGATCAGGGTGGAGTGCTCATACCCAGGGGATTTGGTGGGCGATCGCAGTCTAGTTGTGACGCCGAGAGCTGGGCCCAAGGTCGGCGCTGACTGAGCGGTTTCGAGCCCCTCACCCATTTCGACAGCAGATAGCGGCGATAAGGTTCGTGTCCTCTCAGGACTAACCCGGATAACCAGTAGTGAGCCCAGGCAGCATATTAGGATGAGAACGGCGCTTGGTTTATGGATACGCTGAAATCGGCTGATCCAATGCTATTCACTAGCTGCAATGCGCTGTTTTTGCTGAATTCCTGGTCTGCTCCTAACCGATGACTTCTCCCCATACCCTGACGCAAACATCTCGCCAGCGCAGCTTTGGCGGTTGGCAAGCTGTATATCAGCACCATTCCGACGTGCTGGCTTGTGACATGAACTTTGCGGTTTACCTGCCGCCCCAAGCCGAAACTCAACCTTGCCCAGTGGTGTATTGGCTGAGTGGGCTAACCTGCACCGAACAAAATTTCATCACCAAGGCCGGAGCCCAGCAGTATGCAGCGCAGCACGGACTCATCATCATCGCGCCAGATACGAGTCCTCGCGGTTGCGGCCTGCCGGGGGAAGATGACAGCTATGACTTTGGCAGCGGGGCAGGCTTTTATCTGAACGCGACGCAGGAGCCGTGGGCTCAGCATTACCGCATGTATGACTACGTGGTGCAGGAATTGCCGGAAGCGATCGCGGCTAACTGCCCCATTCGCGAAACGCATCAAGGCATTATGGGTCACTCGATGGGAGGCTATGGCGCGCTGATGATTGCCCTCCGCAATCCCGGACGCTTCAAGAGCGTGTCCGCGTTTGCGCCGATTGTCGCCCCGTCGCAGGTGCCTTGGGGCAAAAAAGCATTTAGCAATTATCTGGGCAACACCCTGTCCGATTGGCTGGCTTACGACCCGACCCATTTGGTGAAGACTGCCCCTGAACGGTTGCCCATTTTGATTGACCAGGGCGATGCGGACTCGTTTCTCAAAGAGCAACTGCAACCAGACTTATTGGCGGCGGCGTGTCAAGCGGTCAATCATCCCCTAACGCTGCGAATGCAGCCCGGCTACGACCACAGCTATTACTTTATTGCCAGCTTTATGGGCGATCACCTCGCGCACCATGCCGCCGCGTTGACTCAGTGAGAATCTAGATTAGCAACACCGCGCCGCCACCATAACGTCGCCACCCATCCTCAAAATCCCTTAGAGGATGCTTTAAAAGGGTTGCTTTGCGTAGCAAAGATGACCTAAGTCCCTTGAGATTGGTCTGAAATGCTTCTTTTATCGTCGT
>NZ_JACSWC010000123.1 GCF_016888165.1 Halomicronema sp. CCY15110
CTCGACTCCTGCGGTATCCTAGCAAGCTACCCTCATCCCATCGCTCATCCCAACTCCTCAAAACAGCTATTGAGCCAATATTTTAGCCTCTTTTCTTGAAACTGAACACATGCAAACAATACAAACTTATTGACGCGATCCTGAGTCAGGGTAAGCGTTCGCAGCGATAAAGGTTTCAGCCACTTCGACGATTTCAGCAGAATTCATTACCTGGCACCGGTCTACTTTTACGGGCAGCTCCATCTGTCCCGGTGATAGTTTCTTTTTGCGGGTCTGACGTTGTTTCCCCATCGTCTCGATTCGGTTCAATAGCTGACTCCCCCAGTACCGTTGTTTCTCCGGTTTCGCTTTGGGCTGATAAGTAGCTGTAGCGGCTCGCAAACAGCGGAGCCCGTGCTCGCAAACAGAGCGATTCTGAGCTCAGATTAAGTGCGAATAAGAAGACTGTCAGGCTCACATTATTTGCGAATAGGCTCAGATTAAGTGCAAACAGCTTGCAAACAAGCATTTCAGCTCACATTAACTGGGAATAGGCTGTGATACCCATGGGATAGAGCCTTCAGGTATCAAAGTCCTACGCCTTGCATCTAGCCCTATAGCTCTTTGAGTTCGATCAGGTGCAATTGGCCTTGTATGAAGAAGCAGACTTGGATGCTGGAGGCCCAAAACTTCTCCTGTAGTCACTTGGCAATGCCTTACCAGTGCTCGACTCACCGTGCG
>NZ_JACSWC010000124.1 GCF_016888165.1 Halomicronema sp. CCY15110
TTCAGGCTGAGCCTGTCGTTCACGCAGTGGCTCCCTCCAGGAGCAAGCCCTAAATCTTAGTCTTGACGCTGCACTAGGCCCTGCGCCATCCGGCGATCGCCAACGAGCGGGCGGCACAGCCGGACTCAGTGGCTGAAGGAGAGCTGTCGCCCGGCTCAGGGAATGGCAAAATAGGGCAAGTTACGAACCTGATTACGGGGAATCTTTGACGACGTCAGCCTATGAGCGACAGGTGCTCAAAACCGAGCGCCCCAGTATCGGGGTGATTGAATCAATGGCGATCGCTTGGTTGGGATCAGTAGGATATTAATCAATGGCGGAAAGCGATGAATTACAAGGATTTCATCACGATTGAGCCGGGAAAGCGTGGGGGTAAGCCTTGCGTTCGGGGTTTGCGCATCACGGTGTATGAAGTGTTGGAATATTTGGCCTCTGAAATGACCGAGGCCGAAATTCTAGATGACTTTCCCGATTTGACCCGCGAAGATTTGAAAGCCTGCATTGCCTATGCCGCCGATCGCGAACGCCGCTATATGACGGCTTCCTGAGGGCATGAGGTTGCTCTTTGATGAAAATTTGTCGCCAAAATTGCCCAGTCGCCTCAGCGATCGCTTTCCCAGCTCACGCCATGTGCGGGATATCGGCATGAAAGCGACGGGCGACAGCGTCGTTTGGGATTATGCCAAAACCAATGGCTTCATGATTGTCTCAAAGGAGGCGGATATGCATGACTTGAGTTTGGCACTCGGTAATCCACCCAAGGTCATTTGGGTGCGGTTAGGCAACTGCTCGACGGCCCAAGTGGCAAACTTATTGCGTCAGCACTATCCAGTGATCGCCCGGTTTTACCAAGACGAAACTGTATCGCTGCTCGCCTTGCCATAACGGTTGTGTGGTGACGCCATTGGGCTGGTTTGGCGAACGCCCCTGACACTGCCGAAGGATGGCAAAATAGGGCAAGTTATGAACCTGATTACGGGGAATCTTTAGACTATGCAAGCCAAGCTTCAAACGGCATTTGCCCAAGGCCAAGCACTGAAAATTATTAGCGGCCTGACGAATTTCGATCGCGATCGCGTGGCGGCGGTGGTGCGGGCAGCCGACCAAGGCGGCGCAACTTTTCTGGATATCGCTGCCGATGCTGACCTGGTGCAGATGGCGAAAGCCCTGACCGATTTGCCCATCTGCGTGTCGGCGGTGGAAGCGGAGGCGTTTGTCGCGCCCGTGGCTGCCGGGGCAGACTTGATCGAGATTGGAAACTTTGACGCCTTTTATGCCCAGGGCATTCGATTTGAGGCGGCTGAGGTGTTGGCGCTGACCCAGCAAACTCGGCAGCTATTGCCAGAAATCACCCTGTCTGTGACGGTGCCCCATATTTTGGCACTGGATGAGCAGGTGGCGCTAGCGGAAGCTTTGGTCGCCGCCGGTGCAGATATTATTCAAACCGAAGGGGGCACCAGCAGCGCCCCGACCCACGGCGGCACCCTGGGCCTGATTGAAAAAGCCGCGCCGACATTGGCGGCAGCGCGGGAGATCGCCCGTGTGGTTGACGTACCCGTGCTCTGTGCCTCTGGCCTGTCGGATGTGACAGCGCCGATGGCGATCTCGGCTGGAGCTGCCGGTATCGGTGTCGGCTCCGCCGTGAACAAGTTGGACAATGAACTAGCGATGGTCGCGGTGGTTCGTAGCTTGGCGGAAGCGTTGCAGACCGTGAATCGGGGTGCGATCGCCCGCTAACAATTCAGCACACAGGGGACGGTGCCCTTGAATGAGTCCTTACCGTATCGGTCAACCCGAAAGGGCACCGTCCCCTCGAAGCTAGTAAATTTACGGCAAAAAAAAGCCCAGCAATGCTGGGCTTTCAAGTATCTTTTGAATTCACGTTTTGAATTTATCGCTTTGATTTAAGTGGATCTATAGTTGAAAACAAGATAACGCCTGCTCAACAACAATGGAGTGCTTTCCTGGAAAAAGATACAACACTTAGCGTTTCTGTTGCCAATTTTGTGTTTTTGGTAGCCAGCGCAACGATTTTGCGATCGCCACCCTGGCTACCAAGACACTTCTAGCCCCTAAATGGCTAGGCTGCTGACGCTAGCCCCCGATGCCGCAGCAGGGCCTGAGTGCTCGGCTCCCGTCCTCGGAAAGATTTGAACACCTCCATCGGATGCTGACTGCCGCCCAGTGCCAACACTGTATTGCGGAAGCGTTGCCCCGTTTCGGTGATAGCGGTGTCGTCTTCGAGACCAGCCTCTTCAAACGCCGCAAAGGCATCGGCGCTCAGCACCTCGGCCCAGAAGTAGCTGTAGTAGCCTGCCGCGTAGCCCCCCGCAAAGATATGGCCAAACGCACAGAGAAAGGCATCTTCGGGCAGGGGCTTCATGACGGTAGTGGTCTTCGCGAGGCGATCGCGCACCTCCCAAATGGTTTCATCGCCACCGGGCTGATAGCGGTGGTGGAGTTCGATATCCAGCCAGCCAAAGCTGACCTGGCGCAAAATCGCGCTGCCCGTCATAAAGTTGCGAGCCGCCAAAATCTTTTGATACAGATCTTCGGGTAGCGGCTCACTGGTTTCATAGTGGCGCGCTAGCTTCAGCAGCGTTTCCCGGTGATAGCACCAGTTCTCCATAAACTGGCTGGGCAGTTCCACCGCATCCCATTCCACATTATTGATGCCTGCCGCTCCGGCGTAGTCCACCGTCGTTAGCATGTGCTGCAAGCCATGACCAAACTCGTGGAACAGGGTTTCCACTTCGCGGAAGTTCATCAAGCTCGGTTTGCCGTCCACCGGCGGCGACTGGTTGCACACCAGATAGGCCACGGGCAAGCGGACTTGTTCCTTGACTTTGCCTCGGTTTACGCAGTCATCCATCCACGCACCGCCGCGCTTTTCGGCGGGACGGCTGTAGGGGTCGAGGTAGAAGTGAGCGATCGCCTCTCCCGTTTCCCCCGCCACTTGGAAGTACCGGACATCAGGATGCCATACGGGCGCTTCGCCATCGGCGGGCGTAATCGTCACGCCAAAGAGCCGCTTGGCTAAGGCAAACAGACCATCGAGCACCTGGGGTAGAGGGAAGTAGGGCCGCAGTTCTTCATCGTTGAGACCATACAGTTCTTCCCGCATCCGTTCTGACCAGAAGGGGACATCCCACTGCTTTAACTCGGCAGTGAAACCGCGATCGCGGGCAAATGCCGTCAACTCCTCCAACTCGCGAGTTGCCGCCTCATAGCTAGCACTGCGCAGTTCTTCCATCAACTGCTCTACCGCCGCCACCGAGGGAGCCATTTTGCGAGCCATGCTCAGGTCAGCGTAGGTGTCATAGCCCAGGATGTCGGCAACTTGCTGGCGCAGTTCCAGCGTGCGCTCAATGATGGGCTGATTGTCCAAGTCACCAGAGGCCGCCCGTGAAATAAAGGCACGATACACTTGCTCGCGCAGGTCACGCCGCCGACTATGTTGCAAAAACGGCACATAGCTGGGGTAGTCGAGGGTAATCACCCAGGGGCCATTTGCCGCCGTCGCAGCTTCGTGTCCAGCGCCCTTGGCCGCTTGAGCTGCAAGTCCGAGCAAACTCTTGGGCAAGCCCTCAATGTCTTCAGGTGTTTTCAAGACCAGTTGAAAAGCTTTGGTCGCATCCAAAACGTGGTTGGAAAACTTGGTCGAGAGTTCCGCCAATTCCTGCTGAATTTGGTTGAAGCGCTCTTTCGTTTCCCCTTCTAAGCCCACGCCCGACAGCTCCGCATCCCGAATGGCGGCTTCGACAATGCGCTGCTGAGCAGCGGTCAGCTGATCCCACAGCGCCCCTGCCCGAATTTGCTTAAAGGCGGCATACAGCGGCTGGCTTTGCCCTAATTGGTTGGCAAATTGTACGAGTCCCGGCTGCACGGCTTCGTAGGCGGCTCGCAGTTCGGGACTGTTTTTGACGCCCATCAGGTGACCGATGATGCTCCAACTCCAGGTCAAACGTTCCTCAATTTGAGTCAGCGGTTCCACGAGTCCGGCCCAAGTCGGCTCAACGGTTTGTTCGAGCGTCTCCAGCTCGGTGGCGAGGTTCTGAAGTAGTTCCTGAATACCGGGTTCGATCTGCTCCGGTTGAATCTCTTGGAAGGGTGGCAGCCCTTGACCGATCAGCAGTGGATTTTTTTGAACAGTTGCAGTCATAACAGTCTCATGTTGCGTCAATAGAGCATCGACTCGTCATTCAAGTCAGCATAGCCGGGAGCAATGTCCAGTGAAGTTAGCCTGAGCGATCGCCCACCTCACCAGCCAAAACCTTTCCACCTTAGCTTAGATAATCAAAGCAGATACTGACCCGACTCAGGGGGCGAAATCACCCCTTAATGCGTATTCATTATGAGTTTATGTTAGCGTGTCGCGAAGGGTTTGGGGCGGCAGTATAGAATAGGGTGGTGGTTGTTTTTAGATTTACTTAAGCTGCATGACTTTAAATGTTGGCGATCCGGCTCCTGAGTTTGCGCTGCCCGATGCCGCAGGCAATATCGTCAAACTGCAAGACCTCCAGGGCAAATGGGTCGTGCTGTACTTTTATCCCCGCGACAATACACCCGGTTGTACCAAGGAAGCCTGTGGCTTTCGCGATGCTTATAGCGACTATACCGACAGTGATGTGGTGGTGCTGGGCGTCAGCACCGATGATGCCAAGTCCCACACGAAGTTTGCGACTAAGCATGATCTGCCCTTTCCGCTGCTGGTGGATGAAGGCGGCGCGATCGCGGGTGAATACGGCAGCTACGGGCTCAAAAAGTTCATGGGCAAAGAGTACATGGGCATCAGCCGCAGTACCTTCATCATTAACCCCAACGGTAACCTCGCTAAAATCTACCGCAAGGTAAAACCTGAGCCCCACGCTCAGGAGGTGCTACAGGATATCGCCGAGTTATCTAAATGATGCCCAGCCAGCAATCTAGCGTCACCGTCGGCCAGCCCTGGCAGCGCGCCATTCGCACGCTGCTGGGGTTATTGTTGCGCCGCCCCTTAGTGGGCGTCTGCGTGATTCCGATTCTGCCCGATGGCTCGGTCGTGCTGATGCGTCGCCGCGATACGGGGCTGTGGTGTTTTCCGGGTGGGCTCATTGACTGGGGCGAAGATGTCGCCACGGCCGCCCAGCGAGAACTGACCGAGGAAACCAACCTCACCATCATGCAAGTCGGGCGATTGGTGGGCGTCTATTCCTCTCCCCAACGCGACCCCCGTTTCCATTCCATCTGTGTGACGATCGAAGCGTTTGTGACGGGGATACCTCAGGCCAATGACCCCAAGGAAGCCCTGGCCGTGCAGAGTTTCTCTTGGACCGATGTGGAGACGCTACCCCTAGACCATGACCATGCCCAACATGTGCAGGATTACCTCGCGCATCGCATTGTCGTCCTGTAAGGGACTTGTGCGCAAAAAAGATCCCCATGAACCGAGTTTCGACTCCGCTCAACTCTCGATGCTGGTAGGTTGAGCGAAGTCGAAACCGGACTGAACGGGTACTTTATTTAGTTGCCGATCCCTAAGTCGAGCGCCATCCACTCACCCAAGAATTAATGGCGATCGCGACAGTAGCCTGGATTTCCGTCGCAATTTTCAGGATGGCTGCGGTAACGCAGCAATATCGCCCCGGCTGAATCTTGTCATTCGCGCAGCGTCTACCGAAGGGAGGAAGCCTGTTCATCCTGCGACGGGCTCAGGACACACAACAAGTTTTCCAAAAGGAGCATTGTTGGAACCTCTGACGATCGCTCAATCTGTCAGCACGTTCAAAATGGGCGGTCGTCACAGCGATCGCTTACTTACTGGCCATTGCGCCGGCCAACAGGGGCAGAATTTCGCTACAGACTTCGTAGAAGCCCGTTGTGGGCGGTTCGGCAAATAGATGGGAGATCTTGCTCAGCGCTTCGTCATACACCTTGGTGTGATGCTCGGTCATATCGCCGGGGTTATCCCAAAAAATGATGGCGATGCCGCGATCGCTGCCCGGCTCTTGCAGCAGATACGCGCCATCAAAGCCTTCTGCGGTATAAGTCGAAACCGCCTTTTCGTAGAGTTGGCGAGCTTCGGCAAAGCAGCCAGACTTAAATTCGCCAATGGCGATGTAGGCGTATTTATGCTTCAAACAATCTAAAAAATCAGTCATGATCATTGCTTCCTCAATGTCGTTTACAGCTGGGGGGAGAACTGACAGGACTTACTGACGGTGGAAGCAGCCCTAGCCATCGATTTGGATGCCTGTACAGTAGCAAAATTCATTTCCGCAATTTCTGCTCAGCAAAGATTATTCACCTCTGAGGGACGGCCCTGTAATATCCCTTCATCCTGCGGTATGGCCCCCCAACGCCCCCCCAAACCCAGCGGGATGTGTTTTCCTAAAAGAAGCCACACATTGAGTCGCAACCGATGGATCTGGGTGAAAGTTTACGGATGGCGGTCAGAACCCTCACCGCCAATAAATTGCGCAGCAGCTTAACCATGTTGGGCATTGTCATTGGCAATGCGTCCGTCATTTCGATGGTGGGCATTGGCGAAGGGGCGCAGCGCTATGTGAATGACCAGTTGCAAACCCTCGGCCCCAACGTGCTGTTTATTGCCCCAGGCAACCGCGAAACGCGAGAACTCGGGGGGCTCGATATTCCTCGCACGTTAGTGGTGGCAGATGCGCGGGCGATCGCCGAGCAAGTGCCCTCAGTCGTGGGAGTCGCGCCGGAATATAGCACCCGCAACTTGGTGACCTTTCGCAATCGCAACACCAACACCAGTGTGGTCGGCACTAGCGAACAGTTCTTGCAAGTGCGCAGTTTTGAGATGGGTCAGGGTCGCTTCATTTCCGAGTTAGATCTCGACCGTCGCAGTCAGGTGGCGGTGCTGGGTGCCACTCTGGCTGGCAGGCTATTTGACGATACCTTACCCATTGGCCAGTCTATTCGCGTGAATGGCACCAGTTTTGAAATCATTGGCGTGATGGCGCAAAAGGGGTCGAACCTGGGGCTCGACTATGACGACGCCGTGCTGCTGCCAATTACCACCCAGGCGAGTCGCCTAGTGGGACGGCGACAGTCGCCCTACGGCATTGAGGTGTCGTTCATCTCGGTGTCCACGGAGGATCGGGAAAGCATGAGCACAGCAGCTTTCCAAATCACGAATTTGCTGCGGTTGCGGCACGACATTCGCGGCGAAGATGATTTCTTTATCCAAAGTCAAGATACGTTACTCAGCATTGCCGAAACGATTACTGGGGCGCTGACGGTGATGCTGGCGGCGATCGCGGGCATTTCGCTACTGGTCGGCGGCATCGGCATTATGAATATCATGCTGGTATCCGTTCGCGAGCGCACCCAAGAAATCGGTCTACGCAAGGCGATCGGCGCTTCTCAGCAAGATATTCTGACCCAGTTTCTGATTGAAGCCATCATTTTGTCCATTGCTGGCGGCTTGGTCGGCACTGGCCTGGGCATCGGTGGCATAGTGCTCATCGGCGTTTTGACCCCGTTTGAAGCCGGGGTGTCCGGTGCGGCGATCGCGATCGCGGTGGGCGTCTCCGGCGGCATCGGTCTGTTCTTCGGTGTCTTTCCGGCTCGTCAGGCGGCCAAGTTAGACCCCATTGTGGCACTGCGCAGCGCTTAATCGACTGTATTTGGAGTTCATCGGGGCGGCGGCGGCAGGGTGCCGCGCATCGCCAACGGCAATAGAGACTGACTCAGGAATGAGGAGCAAATAACGTCCAAATTGTTTAGGCCAGGCAAGATGCCTGCCTCGGGACAGCCGAGGCGGCGATCTCAACCATCAGTGGTTTGTTTTGAAGAACCGGATGCGGAAACAGATTCAATCGGGCGAATCGTTTAGACAGGTCGTCGACCA
>NZ_JACSWC010000125.1 GCF_016888165.1 Halomicronema sp. CCY15110
GCATTCTGCAACCCTTCTGATAAGGCGACGAAACTCTCGCCGCCTTGAATCACCTGGGCGTAGCGCCAACCGCTGTAGGCCAAGCGGTAATGATAGAGCAGATGCTCAAACGGTTGGCCGTTGATGGTAATCTCTACCCCTTTCAGCTCAGTGAAGTCGGAGATGCCCATCACCCCTGGCTCGTGGCGCAGCTCAAACATCACCTCGGGCGCTTTGCCATACAACGCTTTCCAGGTCTTCACCCGCCGTTGCAAGGTGCGCAGTACTTGCGGATATTGACCGGGATAGTGCTCTTGCAAGTAATCGAACAAGGTCATGGGCTGCAGCCGTGGTTCCCGCCTCAACATCGGCTCCAACTCCTCTTCCCACACCCCAGCTAACGGGTCGCTCCGGGTGCTCCAGTCTCGCAGGCGG
>NZ_JACSWC010000126.1 GCF_016888165.1 Halomicronema sp. CCY15110
GCCATCGCCTCCTTGACCGGCTATGACTTTATCCTTGAGGCTCTATTCTATGCAGCTTTATAGAGAATTGGTATAAGGTAGCGGTGGTGATGTTCGTAACCAACAAAGAGTTCAGCCAAGTTTTGAAAACAATCCGGGATGTCACTTCAGAGCATCCTAACTATCAGGGCTTTGTCGAGGAAATGGAAGAAGGTTGGTATCAATATCGGTTTCACATCAATGACGATCCAAATCGCGAAGTTTACGTTGCTGTACAAGTACTTCACTTGGTTGCATAAAACGCGCCTCTAAATTCAGGTGTTAGTCAGTGGCTTGGGACGCAACTACTCACATGTAGTCGCTGGTTTTCAGGCTTTGTTATGACGAAGAAATGATCCTCGGATTTGTGACAGTTGTGTCGAATTGGTTTCTCCCAGTTCAGAGGTGAGGGTGTTTTAGATTCCAGGCAGGCAAGATGAGGCGTGTTGTCTCAAGGAGAGGGCGGTGGTGGCTGCGACCCTGCGAAGTTTGGCGATCGCTGACAACGATGACACAAATACTGTGGGGCTATTGGCCGATCGCACCTTCCCCTCAGTTATCTAGTCTGTGATACAGTTCAGCGATCGCAAACTGCACATCAATGCTGTTAAGAACGGCAAAATTATCCGTTTGGTAAATGACTGTTTCCCAGGTATTGAGACTCGGGCGGCGACGATACTCAACGTGAGGGCGGTGGTGGCTGCGACCTTACTATGTTGAGCGATCTGCACCGTGCTTAAAGCTAATCTGCTGTGCTCAAAAAGCATTGCGCGGCATGCAGTGAAGTCTTGTGCAGTACCTCGAATTTAGAGGCCAAGGGCCTTGATATAGAATACTTGTATCGCAACTCAATGCTTCGAGAGGGAATATGCGGTCAATTGAGCAACTGACTGAAGAATTACTGTCCCTGCCTCATGAGTCCAGAGCACTGCTTGCCGACAAATTGGTGGAAAGCCTAGAGTTTGAGGCTGACTCAGCCATTCAAGCCGCTTGGTCAACTACTGCTAAGCGTCGTAGAGATGAAGTGCGAGAGGGTGCTGTTCAACCCATTCCCGGTGAAGATGCCTTAGCGCAGGTCAGACGACTGATTGAACCATGAGGTACGTCTTTCATCCTGAAGCACTGCGGGAGTACGCTGAAGCCGTTCAATACTACGCAGAGCAAAGAGTTGAGGTTGCGCAAGCATTCATCACTGCAATTGAAGACACAGTCTATCGGATCAAAGAATCTCCAACTCGCTATGCTGCCATTGATGAAGACGTTCGGCGGTGCATGGCGCGGCGGTTTCCTTATGGCGTCCTTTATACGATTGAACAAGACTACGTTCTGATTTTGGCGGTCATGCATTGCAGCCGTGAACCTGGCTACTGGAAAAGCCGTAAATAATGGAAGCTGTCAGCCGCTCAACATGACGGGAAAGAGGACACAACAGAGATTATTAGTGGATATTTAAGGTTTTCTCCCGCCGCTACACTTCAGCGCGAGCCATGCCAGAGCCGCTGCGAGGAACCCATGTTATGCAAATATCCTTACTGGCTCTGCCAATTCGTCGTTGCGAAAGAAGATGACATTTGGGTTCGCGACAGTTGCGTCGAGTAGGTGGCTCGCAGTCTAGAGTCGAGGATGCTTGAATATTGTCTTGATCGGTTAGGTGTGTTTGCTGTGGGAAAGGGTGATTGTGACTGCGACCTTACTGCGTTGGGCGATCGCGCTCCCCTCACACGATCGCCCCACCCCCTGAGCCGCTTCCACACAGACCGTCAACTCCGCCTTTCCCCGCTTGTATCGTCTCGCCTCAATTCATTACAAAACCTCGAAACTCCCCCGCTGGCCGCTCAAGTCGCCGTAGAATAATGCCGACTGTAGGCGATTTAGCGGTTAAGCGGGCCACTTATCTCTACAGTTCATCTGTGGAACGCATTTTTTGAGGATTGCCCATGAGTTACCGGATGGATCGCCGCGCCTATGCTGAGACTTACGGGCCGACCGTGGGCGATCGCGTGCGGCTGGCCGATACCGACCTGATTATTGAGGTCGAGCGCGACTTCACCACCTATGGGGACGAAGTGAAGTTTGGCGGCGGCAAAGTGATTCGCGATGGCATGGGCCAGTCCCCGATTTCGCGGGCGGATGGCGCGGTGGATACCGTCATCACCAATGCCCTGATTTTGGACTGGTGGGGCATCGTCAAAGCTGACATCGGCATCAGAGATGGCCGCATTACCAAAATCGGCAAAGCGGGCAACCCCTACATTCAAGACCATGTCGATATCATCGTAGGGCCGAGCACCGAAGCGATCGCGGGCGAGGGCCTGATCCTCACCGCTGGTGGTATCGATGCCCACATTCACTTCATTTGTCCGCAGCAAATTGAGACAGCGATCGCTTCCGGCGTCACCACCATGATTGGCGGCGGCACCGGCCCAGCAACGGGGACGAACGCCACCACCTGCACTCCCGGCCCCTGGCACATCTGGCGCATGTATCAGGCGATCGACGCCTTCCCGCTGAACTTTGGCTTTATGGGGAAGGGCAACAGTGCGCTACAGCCCGGACTGCGAGAGCAAGTGGAAGCGGGTGCAGTGGGCCTGAAGCTGCATGAAGACTGGGGCACGACTCCAGCCGCGATCGATACCTGTCTCAATGTGGCCGAAGATTATGACGTGCAGGTCGCCATCCACACGGACACTCTGAACGAATCCGGTTTCGTCGAAGACACGATCGCCGCCTTCAAAGGTCGGACGATTCACACCTATCACACCGAAGGAGCCGGGGGCGGTCACGCACCCGACATCATCAAGGTCTGTGGCGAGAGCAACGTGCTGCCGTCCTCCACCAATCCCACCCGGCCCTACACCACCAACACGCTGGAAGAACACCTCGACATGCTGATGGTGTGTCACCACCTCAGCCGCAGCATTCCCGAAGACGTGGCCTTCGCCGAGTCCCGCATTCGCCGCGAAACCATTGCCGCCGAAGACATCCTGCACGATTTGGGCGCATTCAGCATGATTTCGTCCGACTCTCAGGCGATGGGCCGCGTGGGCGAGGTCATCATCCGCACCTGGCAAACCGCCCACAAAATGAAGGTACAGCGGGGGGCGCTGTCTGAAGATAGCGATCGCAATGACAATCACCGAGCCAAGCGCTACATCGCTAAGTACACCATTAACCCGGCCATTACCCACGGGGTTTCCCACATCATCGGTTCCGTCGAGGAGGGCAAGCTGGCGGATTTATGTCTCTGGAAACCCGCCATGTTTGGAGTCAAGCCAGAAATTGTGATCAAGGGCGGCGCGATCGCCTGGGCGCAGATGGGCGACCCGAACGCCAGCATTCCCACTCCGCAGCCGGTGCACATACGGCCCATGTTCGGCAGCTATGGGGGGGCGATCGCCGCCACCAGCGTCAGCTTTATGTCTCAGGCCGCCATCGAAGCAGGCGTCGCGGCCCAAATCGGCCTGCAAAAACCCCCCGAAGCGGTGCACACCATTCGCAGCCTCCGCAAAGCCGACATGAAGCTCAACACCTACCAGCCCCACATGGAGGTCAACTCCGAAACCTACGAAGTCCGTGCCGATGGGGAACTACTCACCTGTGAGCCCGCCGACGTGCTCCCGATGGCCCAGCGCTACTTCTTGTTTTAGCGGCGACGGGGCGGCCAGCGATCGCTGCCCACTCGTAGTGCGTCACAAGTCACGTCAAACCATGACAGCCCCAGCCCCCAGTTGACCCATGGCCCAACCGTTAGTCCGGCTTGGTGCTGTTGGCTGATCATGCTGGCTGCACCGCAAGTCCACGAATATCAGCCAGTAGCCCCCACGCAAATAAAACAGGCCAGGGAATCAGCCCTGGGCTCCATAAAACTGAGACGTACAGAGCACTGTGTAAGTGGGCAGGCACAATTATTTCGTAGACGGGTTTCGACTCTGCTCAACCCTCAACTGTCTGCTAGGGAGGAAACCTAGCTGATTGAGCGGAGTCGAAATCAGCGACTGGTTCGACTGATTCGACGTTTAATTCGGCCCAG
>NZ_JACSWC010000127.1 GCF_016888165.1 Halomicronema sp. CCY15110
AGTCAACAGCGGGTTTATGTCGAGCATGTGATTCGGGTGATCAAAATCTTCCGCATTGCCAAGGAAGTCTTTCGGATGCGTTCTGAGGGATATGAAACTGCTATCGGTTGTGTCTGCGGACTGGTTCGTCTGCGGGTGCAGTATGTCTAAATTTCGACTCTCGATGCTTCAACCTGCCCTATTTTCTTATTCTTGAAGAGGTCTA
>NZ_JACSWC010000128.1 GCF_016888165.1 Halomicronema sp. CCY15110
CGCCTCTGTCGCCTGGAGTTCAAGGTTCAAACCTGCAGGTATCCGCCTCCGGACTAATCTTTTGTCAGTCAATCAGGAGCGAGGGGTTAGGCGTCTCTGATAGCTACGCCCATGATTTTGACTCGCCCGCCATAGGGAAGTGCCGCAGCTTGGTAGATTGTGCGCGCTGGGCGTCTGCCTTCAATGAACAGCTGAGAATAGACTTGGTTCACTTGGGGGAGATCAGCGAGATCGGCAAACGCTATATCGATAAAGGTTATGTCTCCGAGCGCAAAACCCGCCGCGCGGACCGCGCAGAAAAGATTGCCGAAGGCGCGCTCTGCCTCCTCGGTAGCCGTGCCCGGAATGTACTCGCCCGAAGTTCCAATTGACAACTGGCCACTCAGGTAGCAAATGTTGTTGACGACGACAGCGTGACTGATTGGCGAAGCCCACTTCGGCAGGCCTTCCCCTTCAGTAATGAATGTGCGCATGGCAATATGTCCTTGTGGGCTGAATGCAGAACTTGCAATGTGAGACGCCTAATACCAATTCTCTATAAAGCTGCATAGAATAGAGCCTCAAGGATAAAGTCATAGCCGGTCAAGGAGGCGATGGCC
>NZ_JACSWC010000129.1 GCF_016888165.1 Halomicronema sp. CCY15110
TTGATTGAATGCGATCGCTGACCTCAACTGTCGTGAGGCTCAATTCTCACCACACGACAAAACTACCACGACCAGGGCGATCGTTAGCTCAAACACAAAAGCTTTTCCCAAACCCTTGCGGAACCAGCCTTTCCAAGGAAAAGAGCAAGAAAGATCAAGTTCACCAAAGTTTTAACTCGCGATCGCACCTCAAAAATCGTGCCCTCCTCCAGCGCAGCAGCGCCAT
>NZ_JACSWC010000013.1 GCF_016888165.1 Halomicronema sp. CCY15110
CCGCATCCGGGGGGACAAAGCGGCGAATATCGAGCAGGCGATCACCGCCTACCAGCAGGCCCTCACGGTGATGACGCAAACGGCGATGCCCGTCGAGTGGGCCACCACCATGATGAATCTGGCAACCGCCTACTCTGACCGCATCCGGGGGGACAAAGCGGCGAATATCGAGCAGGCGATCACCGCCTACCAGCAGGCCCTCACGGTGATGACG
>NZ_JACSWC010000130.1 GCF_016888165.1 Halomicronema sp. CCY15110
AGCTACCGAGACATTGAGAAAATGATGCTCTATCGCGGCATCGAGGTCACCTATGAAGCGATCCGCAAATGGTGCAAGAAGTTTGCTCAGGCGTATGCGAATCAGATTCGTCGCCGTCGCCCCAAACCTGCTGATAAGTGGCATCTGGACGAAGTCGTGATCACGATCAAAGGCTAGCACTACTATCTTTGGCGGGCCGTCGATGCTACCGGTCAAGCCCTTGATATCCTGATGCAGCGTCATCGCGATAAACGGGCCGCGAAGAAGTTCTTTCGCAAATTGCTCAAGTCCAGCGGCTTCGCTCCTCGGGGCATCGTTACCGACAAATTGAGAAGCTATGGGGCGGCTAAGAAAGACTTGATGCCAGGGGTCGAACATAGACAGCACAAGGGGTTGAACAACCGGGCGGAGAATTCGCACAGGCCGACCCGAGTGCGGGAGAGGCGGATGGGGCGCTTTAAAGCGCCAGGGCAAGCCCAACGGTTTCTCTCGGCTTTTGAACCGATACGCGGCTACTTTCATCCTCACCAACAGAAACAATCGGCACCGGAATATCGAGAAAAGATGCGTCAGCGCTTGAGCGACTGGCGTCAATTCACACGACTATCGGCGATCGCTTAGCGCTGCTGTCGAAGGCGATGGACGGGAATTTAGTGCTCGATTTTAG
>NZ_JACSWC010000131.1 GCF_016888165.1 Halomicronema sp. CCY15110
TTGCCATTCATGCTCTTCTAGAACGGTTTCCACTGGATCATCGGGATGTACTCGCGCTTCATAGGTCAACCACAGCAAAGCAATTCAAAATTCAAAATGCAGAATTCAAAATGGCCGATCATTCCTGTTTGCGCTTCGTTTGAACAACAATGCTGGCCAGAATTTTGATCAGTTCTTCGCTCTCGGTCAGCAAAGGTGTGAGGCGGCTTTCAGGAATGAGCTGCGTAGCAACCAACAATCTCAACCAATAGCGGGTTTCTCGCGCTTCCTTCAGCGCGATCTGCAGTTTGCTCACGAAGTCAGCGCGGCGAAATAATTCAAAATTCAAAATGCAAAGTTCAAAATTATTCACGTCGGACTATGTTCTCGCTTAATTGTGCATTCTCAATTTTGAATTTTGAATTGGTTTGGCCTGCTCCAGGTTGTTCATCAAGCACTTGGCACAGCTTTACGACTCGCACCGCAAACTCAAACGTCCGCTCGGTAATATTTGGCGGTTTCCCCATCGACATCCCTAAAGCACTCTCCTCAATTTTGCATTCTTAATTTTGCATTTTTAATTGATCTGGCAGGGTTGTTGGCGGATCGCTTCAAATAACGGTTGCACTTCTTCGGCATAGGCATCTCGCTTCGTGTTGCGGTT
>NZ_JACSWC010000132.1 GCF_016888165.1 Halomicronema sp. CCY15110
AGTTTCGACTCCGCTCAACTCTCGATACTGGTAGGTTGAGCGAAGTCGAAACCGGATTGAACGGGTACTTTATTTAGCTGCAGATCCCTTAGTGCAGGAAAGCAGCCCCGCTGAAGAGCCGCTCCAGCTCAAGCTTGCTTCCGCCAAAACAGCGCGAATAGATTGGGTTCTTGTTGCATCACCGCATGGTCATTTTGATGCTGCTGGGCTAGCCGATAGTGTTCTTCACAATAAGCTTCTAACGCCTCGCGAGAGTGCTGCTCTTGGCGAAATTCAAAACTGAGTTGATGCAGTTCCAACACCTCAAGCACTTCCTGGGGGCTGGGTTCATACCGGCGGAGTAGGTGTTCAAACACAATAAACGTCGGTGAATTGATTATGAATAGGTTAGCAGGTGAATTGAGCGGAGGCAGGGATGGCAGATTACCAGACCGCGATCGCGATGCTGGCCCCGCAAACAGATTGATAAAATGCATCAGGCACCTGGCATCAGACAACCCGATACCGCGATGGGTCATCGGGTTGTCTCACCAGAGGTCGGCCCCAGCAAATCGGTATTCCAGGTGGATTGATGGCGTCTTCTGATCAAACGGTATGGCTGCGGCGGCTGCCGATCGCTGTGGGCAGCTTGGGCAGCCTACTCTTAATGGTCAACCGCTGGTTGACGCCAGCCTTGACTGAATCCCAAGCGCGGTCCGACGTGATGGGAATTATTTTGTGTGCGGTGTTGGTGCTCACCGGGCTGCTATGGCAGCGAGTTCAGCCCAAATTGCCCGATACTGTGTCGCTTCAAGGCTCAGAAGGCTTTGAGCTGGACGCCACCCTCCCCGAGACGGTGCAGACGGAATTAGCTTGGGCCTCGCATCTGTTGCTGACGAATACCGTGACGCGGGCGATCGTGGCTTACTACGACGGTCGGGTCCTCATGCGTCGGGGCATTTTAGGGCCAACCGATGAGGTGACGACCGGGGCCATTCTCACGCGGGTTTTAGACAAGGGGAAAGCGGTCTATTTGGTGGATATGAAGCTATACCCCGGTCGAGTGGAATTCGGCTACCTGCCCGAAAATACGCAAGGGCTGATCTGTCAGCCAATGGGCCAAAAGGGCGCACTAATTTTGGGTTCCAATGCTCCCCGCAGCTACACGAAGCAAGATGAAACTTGGATCGAAGGCATCGCCGATAAGCTGGGCGAAACCCTCGATCGCACCCTTAATCCTGATCTCGCACCCTAAAATCGACCCTGAAAATAACCTCACGTACTCTTGTCAGGGGGCGGTTCCCTTGGACGGTTCCTGAACGTATCCTTTGAACCGATCGGAAACCGACCCCTAGCCGATGCGCCGATCTCCTCCCTGTCATGGAGCAGTGCCCGACAGGCTACCCATTCAGCCTGGATGCTTTACGAACCGTGAGCGGAATCTGGTCGTGGTGATCGCCGGCGCTCAGCAAACCAGGTTTGCAACTGTTCGCGACATTGAGCTTCGAGCATGCCGTTGAGCACAGCGAGGCGATGGTTGGAGGCCGCGCTATCCGGTAGATTGAGCACCGATCGCACGGCCCCCGCTTTCGGATCGTCAGCGCCGTACACTAGCAAACTGATCCGGCTGAGGGCGATCGCCCCCGCACACATGGGGCACGGCTCTAAGGTGACGTACAGGGTGCAGCCCGTCAGGTTCCAATTGCGGCGGACTTGCCCAGCTTGCCGTAAGGCCATGATTTCGGCGTGGGCAGTGGGGTCATGGCCCCGTTCACGAAAATTGGCGGCTTTGGCAATTAGCCGATCCTGCGCGTCCACCACGATCGCCCCTACGGGCACTTCACCAGCGGCTCCGGCCTCAGCCGCGATCGCGATCGTCTGCTCCATCCAGGCTTTATGGCGCTGATAAGTTTCGTCCAGCATGAGCAATCGGCAACGTAGTCCCTAGACACTCACCGCCAATTGCGCCGGTTCCGCAAGCAGCTCAGTAAGTTTCTGAATGTTAGCCCGAATCGCTTTCGCTGAGGTCTCTAGCGCCGCTTGTTGCTCGGCACTCAAGGCAAGTTCTAAAACCGACTCAACTCCTTGCTGCCCAATGTGGCAGGGTACCCCGATGTAGAGATCATGCAGACCGTATTGCCCGGTGAGATAGGTCGCCGCCGGCAGGATGCGATGGCGATTCATCAAAATGGCTTCCACCATCCCGTAAATTGAGGCTGCTGGGGCATAGTATGCGCCCCCAGTTTTCAGCAAATTGACGATTTCAGCGCCGCCGTTGCGGGTGCGCGTGACCAGGCGATCGAGGGTCGCCGCATCCAGCAGTTCCGTCAGGGGAATGCCGCTGACCGCCGCATAATTGGGCAGCGGCACCATTAAGTCGCCGTGGCCGCCGAGGACCAAAGCGGAGACATCTTCCGGCGGCACATTGAGTTCCATGGCGATAAAGGTGCGGAAGCGGGCCGAATCTAAAATGCCCGCCATGCCAATCACCTGTTCGGCGGGCAGACCGCTGGTTTGCCAGGCCAGATAGGTCATCACATCCAGGGGATTCGTGACGATGATGAATTTCGCCTGGGGGGAATGGGCGATCGCCTGTTTGACCGTCGCCTGCACAATGCGGCCATTCACTTGCATCAGGTCATCCCGCGACATGCCCGGTTGGCGCGGCTTGCCCGCCGTCACCACCACCACATCCGACTCTGCCGTGTCGCTATAGTCATTGGTGCCCACGATATGCTGTGGTCGCATTTCCAAACCGCTGGCTTCAGTCAAATCGAGGGCAATCCCCTGCGGTCGCCCCGCGACCACATCCAACAGCACCACATCAGCTAAGTGGGTATCCAAAATTCGTTTAGCGAGGGAACTGCCCACATTACCGGCACCGACCACGGTCACTTTCGGCACGTATCGCAACGATGTTTTCGAGCCATTATTCATCATCAAAACCTCCGACAGCCGATGTTAACGGCTGATTTATCCGCATCCTCCAACTTCTATGGGGAGCAACTAGTCGAAGGAGAAATCTTTAGTGTCTGTATTAATTATGACAATTGACTGATTCGAATGTCATGGAACGTTCATGCTTCTTAGGCGTTTTTGCGACATTCGCCAGCGGGTTGGGGGCAGTCAAAATCCCCAAGCCAATTTTGTTTCTGCTGGGGATGACGTTGATCCCGGCTAATTTTTGAGCCCGATTGCGACTCATCGACCCTATCGGCCCTTAGGTTTCTGGCCAGTCGGGCTCGGCTTCAGCCGCCTTGGGCAAGGGTTGGGGAGTCGCTGGATAAGACTTGGATGGCGATAGTAGCTCCAACTGTCCAGTCGGGCGGGGCGATCGCTCTGCCCGTCGCCGCCGCGAAATGCCCTCCTCGGTCGTTTCTTCCGCAATGACTTCGTAGAGAATGGCTCGTTTTTGCCCGCCGGAACCTTTGCGCAAAATTCGTCCCAAGCGCTGGATATATTCGCGGGTAGAGCCGGTGCCTGACAGTAAAATAGCGATCCGCGCATCGGGTACATCCACCCCTTCATTCAGCACTTGCGAGACCACCAGCGTCGGATACTCCCCACTGCGAAATTTTTCCAAGATTGCCTGGCGCTCTTTGACCGCTGTTTGGTGCGTAATGGCGGGAATCCAAAAGTCTTCCGAAATGCGATAGACCGTGGCGTTGTCGGCGGTAAAAATCAGACAGCGTTCGGGATAGTGTCGTTCCAGTAGTTCCGCTAGGATACGGAGTTTGCCTGCCGTCCCCAGGGCGATCGCCCGCGATTCTCGATGGGCCAGCATGGCTCGTCGCCCGGCCGATGATTGGGCACTTGCCTGCACAAACCGCTGCCACCCCTCCAAGCTGCCCAGCCAGATGTTGGCCCCTTGCAAAAATTCGTTGCGCTGCTGGATCAGGGTGGCATACCGTTCCTGCTCAGTTGGGTCAAGCGATACCTTGATTTGCACGACTTCATAGGGCGCTAACGTGTCCCCCGCTAAGTCCTGTGGCTGCTTTTCATACACGATCGGTCCCAGCAACTGGGGCAAATCAGCATCACGACCATCAGCGCGATCCGGCGTCGCCGTGAGCCCTAGACGATAGGGGGCAATGGAATATTCAGCGATGACGCGATTAAAGTCGCTGGGCAAATGATGGCATTCGTCGCAAATCAGCAAGCCATACTGGTTGCCCAAGCTCTCAGCGTGGATGGCGGCACTATCGTAAGTGGCGACCAAAATGGGAGTGCGATCGCGGGACCCGCCACCGAGTAAGCCCACCTCAACGTCGGGAAAGACTTGCAGCAGTTGGTCATACCACTGATGCATCAGATCTAACGTGGGGACGGTGATCAGGGTGCTGCGAGGGGTCGCCTGCATGGCGAGATAGGCCAAGTAGGTTTTGCCTGCCGCCGTTGGGAGCACCACGACTCCGCGCCAGGCATTGGCAATCCAAGCTTGTAAGGCGGCTTGTTGGTGCGGATAAGGTTGCCAGGGCGTTTGTAAGTGCAACGTCAGCGCCTCAAACTGCGCCACTTGGTCGATAAACGCTACTTGCTCTCGCCGCAGGGTTTCCACTAAGGCGCGATATTGATGGGCGGGGATCCGAAATTTTTCGATGCGATCGTCCCAGGTGGCAAAGTCAATCCAAGCTTTACCCCTGGGCGGGGGATGCAGGATGAGCGTGCCCCGGTCAAAATTTAAATGAGGAGTTCGGGCCATTTGCCAGTGAAGAACACTGCCGCCATTCTATAGAGTCCTTGGCTTTTACGGCGGTGGGACGAGGATTGGCAATGGCCGCTTGGATGGCGGGACTGTTGATAACGACACTAAAACTCGCATCGGTTTTCACCATGACGCGGTAAATGCTGGGATTCACCGCGATCGCATTGCGTAGCCACCGCGCCGCTTCCGGGGCTTTGCCTTGCAGCGCAAACGTCGATGCCTTGCCGTACCAAGCGTTCGGGTTCGGGATGCGACACTGCAAGGAGCGATCAAAACTGGCGATGGCATCGCGGAATCGATACAGCTTATTGAGCATGACTCCACGATAAGTCCAGGCGTAGTGGCAGTTGGGCTTAATCGCGACGGTGGTATCGAGACAACTCAGGGCATCGTGAAAGCGCCGCATCGCGGCGAGCGCGATCGCCCGGTCATACCAAGCATAGTAATTGTCTGGCTCTCGCTGGATCAGGTCGTCAAAACAGTCGGCTGCTTCTGGATAGCAGTGCAGACGCAACAAGGCGTTGCCGCGATTACGCCAGGCTTTAGAATCGTGCTGATTTAACGCAATGGTGCGGTCAAAACTGGCTAGCGCCGACTCAAAGTCATTCATTTTGGCTTGGACAATACCTTGACCATGCCAGGCCCGAGACTGATTTGGTGCTAGCGCGATCGCCTCCTGAAAGCTTTGTAAGGCAGCCTCATATTGCCTGAGCTCGCAGAGCGCATACCCCTTCTCAATCCAGGCTTTGGCATCCGTCGGATCAGCCGCCAATACCTGCTCATAGCGGGCGATCGCAGAACGATAGCGCCCGACATGAAATAGAGCCATCGCCTGACCGTGCCAGATTTGGGTTACTTGGGTTTGAGAAACAGCCATGGCGATTAATGAAGAAGTTGCACCAGCAGAAGAATCAACCCACAGGTTGGGGGCCGTCCCTAGCACGACCCAGAAGGGGTGAAGCACCGAGCTTGAGGGACAACGGCAAGACTTTAAAATCTGATACCTCAATGTATCCCGATAGATTTGCGAGCAGTGTAAGCACCGGGCAGTCTTCTTCAAGAATTCACATAGCTGCCGATTTGATGCCAGAACTCCCGAAAATTGCTGAATATTTTTTCAACAGTCCATGAAGCTGCTGTATTGAGCTCATTGCCGACGTTAAAAAATTGGCTTCAGATGGCCCCAATCAACCGAAACAAATTGCGGCGAGGGGGATTAAACGACACTGGCTGCTTGTAGAGACAACGGCTGAGTGGTCATGACAATGCTGAGCCACCCGCCGCCCGTCTCAGGATGATTTTGGGCGAGTAGCTTGCCGCCGTGGGCTTCGGCAATTTGTTGTGAAATCGCCAACCCCAGCCCCGAGCCCGTGTTGCCTGAGTTGGCGAAGTCATTGCCCGCCAGGGAAATATAGTGATCAGTGCTGGGGCGCGTACGCGACATATCAGCTCGATAAAACCGATCAAAAATATGCGGCAAGTCACTCTCTTGGAACCCTTTGCCTTCGTCAATGACATCCACGCGGAGTTGTTGCGGGGCCATGGTCAAGTCTTGGACGGTGGCTGATGATTCACACGCCACCGTTGCCCGCACATAAATCGTGCCTTCCCGAGGGCTGTACTTAACCGCGTTGTCAATTAAGTTGATAAGCACCCGATGCATCAACGGTTCGTCAAGTTGCACAATCAGTTCCGACGGACCTTCATAGGCAATTTGCACCTGTTTCATCTCGGCCAGGGGCTCCAAGCTCTGCCAAGCCGCCAAAATCAATCGCGGCAATTCCACCGGTTTGAGGGTCAGACCGGTGCCACCGCTGCGTTCTAGTCGGCTGAGATTCAGCAAATCTTCAACCAGATTGCCGAGTCGCAGGATTTCGTTCAATAGCCGATCGACCCATTTCAACAAAGCCGGATCAACCCGCTCTCGGAGGGTCTCGGCGACTAATCGGATAGACGTTAGAGGGGTTTTGAGCTCGTGGGCGACATCGGAAGTCCAGCGATTGCGCTGCTGCAACAGATTTTCCGCTTCTTGCCGATTTTCCAGAAAAACGCCGACGTGACGATGGGGCAAAGGGACGCCATGCCCCCGCAGCGGATAAGCTACCCCCTCATTCGGATTAATCGGATCCGGCGATACTAAATTTAAGACCCAGTCTTGTTGGCACGATCGCTGGGCTTGGCGCGTTTGTTCTATCAATTGGTCTAACTCGAATGATCGCACCAGTTCCAGCAACAGCCTTGGCGTGAGGGGGGCGATCGCATCACTATCTTGACTAATGGCTGGAATACCCAGCATCTGGCTCGCTAGCGGGTTAATCCAGATGAGTTGGTTTTCCTCATCGACTTCTAAATAGCCCACAGGCGCTTGTTGCAAGAGCTGATAACTATTGATCGGTTGATGCGCGTCGGCTGAGGCGTTACCCGTGTGGCCACCTTGGTCGGAATCCGCCATGGTTGGGGGCACGGTGGTTCTCCAGGGGGCGATCGGTGACTGGCTTGCGAGTCCTCTCACCCACCAGCCCAACCCGCCGCTAGCGATCGCGCCAGCCACTAAAAACCAGTCATTGGTGGTGTCCATCATGATGCGGGCACTCCCTGTCGCAACGCGATGTTGGTTAGTCGACTCCGACCAATTGCACATCAAATCAGCATCTCAACACACATTAACAACAAAAGGTTAAGAACTAGAGGCAGCTGGGTAGAGGGACTGTTCTGCGGGATGCTTGACGCCCCAGCATTGTCGTCCTCCAGCCGGCCATTTTTGAGCAGTTGGTGGGAGCGGGCAGGCGAGGAAGCCTAGCCAACGGTGTGCGCCCAGATTCAGAAACTCTAAACGATTGCTTGTTTCTACTTCGGAACCCGTAAGTAGCTGGGCCTAATTAAACGTCGAATCAGGCGAACCAGTCGCTGATTTCGACTCCGCTCAATCAACTGGGTTTCCGACCTGGCAGACCGTTGAGGGTTGAGCGGAGTCGAAACCCGTCTACGAAATAATTGTGCCTGCCCACTTAACGCGTTTTTGGGATTTCCTCTTTGATGTGGGCAGGGGGCAATTTGCTGCTGGCAACTCAAATTCAGGCCCCAGCCCCAGCCCGCTCCTTCCCCAAAACGTGGCATTACTGAGTGCTGCGTCTCGTGCTCATCGCCTCCGGGCCATGCGGCGATTGTGTCCCGTACCATCAGGCTGTCTATCCTTCCTGAGCCACACCTCTCCGGCAATTGTGGCCGCCGTCAGGGAAAATTTACGGAATTCGAGCCTGACGGTCGTGGTAGCAGGTCGCTGGGAGGGTATTTTTGAGGAGATACAGCATTGTGGCAGGTAGGGGGCACTCTCTTCGCGGAAATTGATGTGGGGGCCGCTCCGCGATCGCTCATCCGATCCAGGATATCCGGTGTCCTCTTGAACACCAGCGAGCGGAACAGAGGTCCAACGAACTAGAGGATGGTGGGCGATCGCGGAGCTTCGGCGCACCCTAAAAATTCTGTCTAGCCCCCGCGTCAGGGATGCTGTAGCCCAAATGAGATCTTTTGAGTAGGGGGCGATTTTGACTCATAGCATAGGCGCTGAAATGCAGAACAAGCGGATTTTGGTGACTGGTGGAGCCGGTTTTATTGGCTCCAATTTTGCCCATTACTGGCATCGCCAGTCTGACTTACTGGTAGTGCTCGATGCTCTGACCTACGCAGGGCACCGGCGCACCCTGGCAGATTTGGAAGGGGCTGAAGGCTTTAAGTTTGTTGAGGGCAATATTTGCGATGTTCAGTTGGTCACGCAATTGCTGACGGCCTATGAGATCGATACGGTCATTCACTTTGCCGCCGAGTCCCATGTCGATCGCTCAATCCTCGGCCCGGCGGCGTTCGTCCAAACCAATGTGGTCGGCACCTTCACCTTACTAGAGGCTTTTCGCCACCGTTGGGAAGCCCAAGGTAAACCAGAGCATTTTCGCTTTTTGCATGTCTCCACCGACGAAGTGTTTGGCAGTCTCGGGCCAGAAGATCCGGCGTTTAGTGAAACGACTCCCTATGCTCCCAATAGTCCTTATTCCGCATCCAAAGCGGGGAGCGATCACCTGGTGCGGGCCTATTTTCACACGTTTAATTTGCCGACATTAATCACGAATTGCTCGAATAATTATGGCCCCTATCAATTTCCAGAAAAGCTGATTCCTCTCATGTGCGTCAAGATTTTGTCGGGACAGCCGCTGCCAGTTTATGGCGATGGACAAAATGTGCGCGATTGGCTGCATGTGACCGATCACTGTGAGGCGATCGCGACGGTATTGCAAAAAGCGACCCCCGGCGAAACTTACAACATTGGCGGCAATAACCAGGTCAAAAATATCGACATCGTGCAACAGCTGTGCGATTTGATGGATGAGTTGACCGATAAGTTACCCGTTTCGCCCGCCCGAGAGCTGATCACCTTTGTGACCGATCGCCCAGGGCATGATCGCCGCTACGCCATGGATAGTGCCAAGCTCCAGCGAGAGCTCGGGTGGCAGCCGCAGTATGACTTTGCGACCGGGCTGGCGCAAACTGCCCAGTGGTATCTCGACAACGAGGCTTGGTGGCGACCCTTGCTGGAGCGATCGCATCAATAGCTAGCAGGACAGGGCTGATCTCTTAAACGGTGAGGTCCAGGTGGCGATCGCGACTCACGATCTATCAGGGCAACACCGCTTCTCGACCCCAAACAGCTGTGGAGAAGCAGCCCAAAGCATTCTTCAGCGATACTGTAAAAGCTGTTGGGATGACCAAAGGTGAGAGCGATGTTGCCATTTTTGAAAAACCAAGTCTTACCCAGTCGCGGCGCGCAACTGTTTATCCAAACTGGGTTGAAGTGGCAAAAAGATAAATGTTTAGAAATGGGGGCAGCGCTGTCCTATTACGCGCTGTTCTCTCTCTTTCCGATTACGTTAGTACTCGCGAGTATTTTGGGCTTTTTGCTCGGGCCAGACACCGACACCGCCCAAAAGATTTTGACCTTTACCCAAGATTCTCTGCCGCCCGAAGCCTTTGAGATCGTTCAACAAACACTCTTGAAACTAAATCGCCAAAGTGTGGGGGCCGGCATCGTGGGTTTCAGCATCTCTTTTTTTGCCGCCAGCAGTGTTTTTGCCGCGCTTGATCGATCCGTCGATCGCATCTGGAAAGCTGAAGATGACGACACCGACAACACGGCAACTTTAAAGGACAATGCCACTAATTTTCTCGGCAAAAGACTCTTCGCCTTTGGGCTCGTGATCAGCACGTCGATGCTGTTGCTGCTCTCACTGTTGTCGAATATTGTTATCCGCGTCGTACTCAACATCATCGACAGCATGGAGCGATCGCTGCCATTTGTGCAGGTCGGTAACTTACCGATCGCCAAAGCCTTGCAAATCAGCTCTTCCTTTCTATTGGTGGCCTTAGCCGTGCTGCTGCTATTTCGGTTTTTGCCTTCTACCCGCACCCCTTGGAAGGATCTCTGGCCGGGGACTTTATTCACGACGGCCTTGCTGATTGGTCTGCAACAGCTAGTCAGTCGCAACATTATTAATATTGGTGGGCAATATCAGTCCTACGGCGCGATCGGCGGGGTGATGATTTTGATGCTGTGGATTTATCTCACCTGTCAAATCTTCTTTTTTGGGTGCGTCATGTCATATGTCTATGCGCATCTCTTTGGCAGTCGTCGCCGTCATGACCTCATCCTATGAACCGCCGTCGCGGCTTGCCCTTTCCCAACTGCCACGATCTTGCTCAAAGCGTTGGCTCACGCTTGGGCAATCCAGCCCATCAAGGTTGGTAAATATAAGTTCTCCCCGTGGATTTGGGCGAAGCTCCGCCTAGATATGGTTAGATAGTTGGGGAATCCTGAGGGGATGGACTTGGGGATAGACTGAATGACTAATACTTACCAGCGCGTATTACTTAAATTAAGCGGCGAAGCCTTAATGGGAGATCTCGCCTACGGCATTGACCCCAACATCGTGCAATCTATTGCCGAAGAAGTGAGCACGGTTGTCCAACACGGAATTCAAATTGCCATCGTCGTCGGCGGTGGCAATATTTTTAGGGGCATTCGGGGGTCTGCTGCGGGCATGGATCGGGCCACGGCGGACTACGTGGGCATGTTGGCCACAGCGATGAATGCCATCACGCTGCAAGATGCGATCGAGCGCAATGGCACCCCCACCCGAGTGCAAACCGCCATCACGATGCAAGAAGTGGCAGAGCCCTACATTCGGCGACGGGCCATTCGTCATTTAGAAAAAAATCGCGTGGTCATTTTTGGCGCGGGCTCCGGGAATCCCTTTTTCACGACAGATACGACGGCGGCGCTGCGGGCGGCAGAAATTGGGGCCGATGTGGTGTTTAAGGGCACAAAAGTGGACGGCGTGTATGATTCTGATCCCAAGCTGAATCCGGATGCCAAGCGGTTCAACAGCCTCACCTATGGCCATGTACTAGCCCACGACCTTAAAGTGATGGATGGCACGGCGATCGCCCTGTGCAAAGACAACAATATTCCTATTATGATATTTGACCTATCGGTGCCGGGTAACATTCGCCGGGCCGTGATGGGAGAATTGATTGGCACAATAGTGGGAGAGTCCTGTGAAGTTAGCTGACTTAACTGATATCGAACTAGCAATGCAAAATGCGGTGGATGCCACCAAACGCGCATTCAACACCATCCGGACAGGGCGCGCCAATGCCTCACTGTTGGACAAAATCATGGTGGAGTATTACGGCAGTCCCACGCCGCTCAAGTCGCTGGCTAACGTGAGCACCCCAGATGCTAGCACGCTAATGGTGCAGCCCTTTGACCCCAGTTCCCTCAGCGATATTGAGCGGGCAATTTCCATGTCTGATGTGGGGCTCGTCCCGAATAACGACGGTAAGCTCATTCGGCTCAACATTCCCCCCCTAACCAGTGAGCGCCGCAAAGAGTTTGTGAAAGTGGCGAGCAAGTACGCCGAAGAAGGGCGAGTCTCAGTGCGCAATGTGCGGCGTGATGGCCTGGATGTCTTCAAAAAGCAAGAGAAAGATAGCGAGATCTCGGAAGATGAATTCCGCGATTTGCAAGACGAAGTGCAAACTCTGACGGATACATACACCGCCCAAATTGATCAGGCACTTAAAGCCAAAGAAGAAGACATCATGACGGTGTGACGCTGTTTTCAAACTGCAATAACCGCTGCTGGGACGGTGGCGATACTGATGAACGGGGCGCGGATAACGGGCCCCGTTTTTGTATTTTCAGACCGGCGATCGCTCGATGAGAGGGCCATATTGGCAACTGATTTGCCCATGGAAAAACGTATTTAACGTCAGTTCGGGCTAAGCCCAAACCGGTTACGTTCCCCTTTTGGGAGGGGCGAATGGGGTGGGTAAGCCGCTGACCGCCCCACCTCGTCCTGCGGACAGCCCTCCAGTGGAGGAGATTGAGGCTGCGGATAACTCTGAAAGTTCCTCTGCATCCTTTATCCCGAACTCAGGTTATTTACCCACAAGCTGCCGCCGACCATTAAAATACGTAAAGTTATCTTCATAAAGGACACGTCACGACGCATGCGAGTTGCGATTGTTGGGGCCGGTTTGGCGGGGTTATCCACAGCGGTGGAGTTGGCCGATGCGGGCCACGAGGTCGAAATCTTTGAAAGTCGTCCCTTTGTTGGCGGCAAAGTGGGGAGCTGGGTCGATAAGGACGGCAACCATGTGGAAATGGGGCTGCACGTCTTTTTTGGCTGCTATTACAACCTGTTTGCGCTGATGCAGCGGGTCGATGCGTTTCAGCACCTGCGCCAGAAGCAGCACACCCACACCTTCGTCAATCGCGGCGGCCAAACGGGCGAGTTGGACTTTCGGTTCATCACGGGCGCGCCGTTCAACGGCCTGAAAGCGTTCTTCACGACCTCGCAGCTTTCCGTGGCGGATAAGGCGATGAACGCGATCGCCCTTGGCACCAGCCCCATCGTGCGCGGCTTGGTCGATTTTGATGGCGCGATGAAAGTCGTGCGGGAGCTCGATCGCATTAGCTTTGCCGACTGGTTTCGCAACCATGGCGGTTCGAATGGCAGTCTCAAGCGCATGTGGAACCCGATCGCCTATGCGCTGGGCTTTATCGACACGGAAAATATCTCGGCCCGCTGCATGTTGACCATCTTTATGTTCTTTGCGGTGAAGACCGAAGCGTCAGTGTTGCGCATGTTGGAAGGCTCGCCCGATGAGTTTTTGCATCAGCCGATTTTGAAGTATTTAGCCGAGCGGGGGGCGCAAGTCCATACCCGCCGCCGCGTGCGCGAAGTGCTGTTTGAAGACAGTGGGAATGCGACCCATGTGACGGGGCTGGCGATCGCCAATGGCGACGAGACGGAAACGGTGACGGCGGATGCTTACGTTGCGGCCTGTGACGTGCCCGGCATTAAGCGACTATTGCCAGAAATGTGGCGGCGCTGGCCCGAGTTTGACAATATTTACAAGCTGGATGCGGTGCCCGTAGCGACAGTGCAACTGCGGTTTGACGGCTGGGTAACGGAGCTGCAAGACCCCAAGGCGATGAAACAAATCGATACGCCGACCGGGTTGGATAATTTGCTCTACACCCCCGATGCCGACTTTTCTTGCTTTGCGGATTTGGCCTTGACTAGCCCCACCGATTACTACCGTGAGGGCGAGGGCTCGCTGCTACAGTGCGTGCTCACCCCTGGTGATCCGTTCATCAAAGAGAATAATGACGCGATCGCCCAACACGTCCTCAAACAGGTGCATGACCTGTTTCCCTCGTCGCGCCAGCTCAATATGACCTGGTCGGGCGTGGTTAAATTAGCGCAGTCCCTCTACCGCGAAGGTCCGGGCATGGATCCCTATCGCCCCAGCCAAGTCACCCCGGTGGATAATTTTTTCTTGGCGGGAAGTTATACGCAGCAGGACTATATCGATAGTATGGAGGGGGCAACCCTGTCTGGGAAGCAAGCGGCCCAGGCGATTTTGGAGCGCATGAGATAACCCATGAGTGACTGGCTAGAACATAGCGTCTTAGTGGAAGTGAACGCCCCGGTGGAGTTGTCGTGGGAGCTTTGGTCTGATTTGGAACAAATGCCCCGCTGGATGAAATGGATTGAGTCCGTCACTGTGTTAGAAGACGATGCAGAACTCTCACGATGGAAGCTGGATGCTGGCGGCTTTGAGTTTACTTGGCTGTCACGCATTACCAAGTTAGTTGAGCATCAACTGATTCAATGGGAAGCGGTGGACGGACTGCCCAATCGCGGCGGCATTCGCTTTTACGACCATCAAGACAAAAGCGCGGTGAAGTTGACGGTGGCTTACTCCATTCCCAGCTTTTTAGGCAAGCTAATGGACAACTTATTCTTGGGGCGGTTGGTCGAAGGGACTCTAAAAGCAGACCTCAAACGATTTCAACAGTACGCCAATAAAATTCAACAAGAGCGATCGCACCCTCAATAATCCATGCAGCTTGGCCCTCAGACGCTCGCCCAAGCGCTCACTTATTATCATGAGCAGTTAGCCCATGCCTGGTGCGGTTTGCCTAATCCGGCCGATCGTCACACCTTGGCGCACCTGCTGTTGTGTCGGTTGGTGCTGATTTATGACTTGCAGGTGGGCGGCTTTTTGGCTGGGGGCGATCGCTGGTATTTGCACAACCAGTTGGGGAGCCAGACGCCGGACTCTGAAACCAGTTTTTTTCAATCATTTTTCCAACCGCTCTGCCATCAGGGGCTGAGTTTGCCCGCAGCGGAACGCCCGAAGGCAGTCAGCCAAAAGATGGGCGACGTCCCTTATCTGGGCTGTCGGCTGTTTGCGCCGCAGCCGTTGGAACAGCAGCAGCCTCAACTCGATATGCCCGATGAGGTGATCGAAAAGGTTTTGGGGTGGCTGGCGGAGCAGGTGTGGCAACGCGAACTGCCGCCCGCCCATGCTCGGGCAGCATCCACCAACGAGGACATCACGCGGACGGGCTTAGCTGCAGCTTGGGAAGCCATGCTAGCCGTTCCAGGGGAAAAAGCGAACGGGACATCGACTGAGCAGTTGGCCGCAATGGCTGAAAAAACGGTGGATGCGCACCTCTGGCAGGCCCTTGCCCCCCAGTCGGCGGGGCCAGCGGCGGGGCTGACGGAACTGTTGGCAACGCTGACGGCCGATCGCTGCCATCAGTTAATTGCCACCGTCTTGCCTAACCTGTCGATGCTCGATCCGGCCTGCGGGTCAGGGCGATTCTTGCTGATGACGCTGGCCCGCTTGCAGGCGGTTTACCAGATCTGCTGGGACTATGCCCAAACGTCCAGCCATCCGGAGCTGCAAACCTGGGTGCGATCGCTGCGAGCCCTCGACTGTCCCCCGCAGTGGGCCTGGACGCGGCAAATTCTCACTCAAACCCTTTACGGGGTGGATGTGCGGCCGGAGGCGATCGCGGTGACGCAAACCCAGCTCTGGCTGTGGCTCCTGTCTACTATTCCTGCGGGCAAGTCGCTGCCGTTACTGCCCGACCTCGATTTCAACATCGTGAGGGGCAATGCCCTGGTGGGCTTCATGCGGGTGGATGAGGAAAGCTTTGACCAGATTGCCCCGAAGCGATCGCCCGCTGAGGCCGATCACGAAACCGTGTTGCAGGGCAACCTGTTGCAGCCCCTGGCCGCCGCCAGCTATCGCGACACCCTGGCGGAAAAGCAGATTCGCATTGAGCATTACCGCGCCCAAACCCAGGCGATGGGGGCCGAAGGGGGCATTCCTGACTATGTGCAGCGGGAGTTTTTGCGCGATCGCATTGAGACGGTCAACACTGCCGCCCAACAAAAGCTCAACGACTTGCTCTTTGCCACCTGGAGCCGCCAACTGGGCATCGTGGTCAAAGAGCCCCAGCCCTCAGGCCGCGCTCGCAAGCGGTTACTCACCCCCGCCGATGTCGCGGCACTACACCCGCTGCACTGGGGCTTTGCCTTTAACGCCGTGATGGCCCAGGGCGGTTTTGACCTCGTCATTACCCAAGCGCCCGCTGGCACCCTCAGTCCCCGCCCAGAGGCGTTTTACTACCAGCATCAAGCGCTTTTTGAGCAAGCGGCAATTACCTTGGCGATGTTTCGGCGATCGCGCCGCCAAATTCTCCAGCAGCAGCCTGAGTTGACGACCCTTTGGGGCACTTATGCAGGTCGCATCAACAGCCTGCGGGATTTCGTCCGCCGTAGTCCCGATTATCCCGACTCTGGCGGGGCCAATACCCGGCGATCGCTGCCCTTCAAACGCTTGTTTGCCCAGCGGTGCGCATGGCTAGCTAAAGCCGACGGCATACCGCCCCAAATACTGTGAGGTGATCGCAGCACCGAGAGCAGTGGTGCTGCTAAACCGAGGAGTCCAAACAATTGGACAGGCCCTAAGGGATGCGCGTGCAACTAAAGTACCGACTCCAGACACGTAACTGACCCAGGCACCCAGCTACCCAGCCACCCAAGCA
>NZ_JACSWC010000133.1 GCF_016888165.1 Halomicronema sp. CCY15110
TTCGACTCCGCTCAACTCTCGATGCTGGTAGGTTGAGCGAAGTCGAAACCGGATTGAACGGGTACTTTATTTAGTTGTAGATCCCTTAACGCTTAAAGCATGGCGCAGAGTCCGATGGGCTCTGCGCTTTTGTCTGAGTTTTAGGAATGAGAATTGATTAAGTGGGGATTGCCGTCTCGGTTGTCCCCAGGCAGGTAAGATGCCTGCTCTAACTCACAATTTGGATGTTATTTGATCCTCATGTCTTAGCATTTGCTATCGCCATCCGCAGTCCGGGATCGAGCCGTGAGGAACTGAGCATGGGTTGAGCCTGCTGGTTGATGTCCACTAACGACCGACTGTGGCGAGGACAGTACGGGGTTTAGCGGACTCAAGGTAGACGGGGAGTCGAATTTTGACCTCGGTGCCCTGCTGCGGGCGGCTGTGGAGTTGGATGTCGCCGCCGTGATTTTCGACAATGACTTTGGCGATCGCGAGCCCCAGTCCTGAGCCACTGGTGGCCGATCGCTGCCGCGCGGGATCCACTCGGTAAAAGCGATCAAAAATATGCGGCAGCGCCGCTTCGGGAATGCCCACACCGTTGTCTTGAATGGTGATGGCGATCGTGGCTTGATTTTGCCATTTCTCCTCCTCCAGCGAAATCTCGATGCGGCCATCGTCGGGCGTATATTGCAGACTATTGCTGATGATGTTGGTAAACAGCCGCAGCAGCTGGTCGGCATTGCCCTGCACCATCCAGTTCGGTGGAGTCACGGCGGACGGGGACGACGGTTCGCTGGCGAGGGAAAGCAGCGCGGTTTCGCAGGCTTGGCAATTGAGTTGAATGTGCTTGTGATCGGCGATCGCAGCCTGCTCTTCAATCACGTCCGTCAGCAGCACGGAAATGTCAACAGATTCCACCTCGAAGGGCACTAGCCCCCCCTCTTGCCGCGCGAGAAACAACAGATCATCCACCAGGCGGCCCAGTCGTCGGGTAAGCCGCTCAATCACTTGCAGCTGCTGTTGCTGAGCTACGGCATCGGGTTCGGGATCGGCCAGGGCCACTTGGACATTGGTTTGAATCACCGCGATCGGATTGCGCAACTCGTGAGAAGCGTCGGCAGTGAACTGTTTCAACTGTTGATAGGACTCGCGCACGGGGGCGATCGCGATGCCTGACAGTAGCCAGCCGATCGTCGCGACCGCCGAAATCATCAGACTCAGCCCCAGGCAAAGGTCTTGCAGGAGTTGGCGGCTGGGTTTCGTGACCTCAAACCAGGGATGGCTGACCCGCAGATAGCCCAAAATTTGGTTGCCCGCCACGATGCGATCGGTCACCTGGCGGACGACATGTTCGGCATCGATGGGGACAGTTTTGCCCTCGGGATTCACTTTGACGGGCAGGTGCAGCGGTTCTGACAAGGTGGACCAGAGTAAGTCGCCGGTGGGGCTAAACCATTCCAAATCGATGTGGTCGTCTTCCGTCGTCGTCGTATTGTCTCGAAAGCTGGCCTCGACATTGACCTTGAGAGCGGGGGCGACCTTGCCCACCGCCGTGAGCACCTGCTCGTCGGTGGCGGCACCGGGCTCAATTACCAGCGATCGCTGCACAATTTCCACCACATGGTTCAGCGTGTCATCCACCCGTTCCACCAGCGTGGTGCGCACATACCAATACACGCCGCTGGCAAACAGCAGCAGCACTACCGCCGTGACGGTGGTATACCACAGGGCCAAGCGGCGGCGGGTGGTCTGAAACATCGCAGTGGGAGGGGCAACCATAACTCTATTGTGACGGCAAATTTGGGCCTGAGGCGGGTGAGTGAATCGTGAGCGTTGCGCGATCGCCATCCAAAGTCGCGGCTATGCCCACCGGCAACGCTGCATTCACGCCATCATGGCCAAAGGGTAACCCTGCCACCACGGGCAGTCCCAGGTCGCCGAGGCGATCGCGCAACACCTCTTCTACCGCAAAGCTCGGTACCTGATCCGGCGGCTCACACCGACTAAAGCGACCAATCGCGATGCCGCCCAGGTGGGCAAACTTGCCCAACATGCGCCAGTGGGTCAGCATACGATCCAGACGATAGGGCGCTTCGGTCACATCTTCTAGCGCTAAGATTGCGCCGGTTAAATCCGGTTCATGGGCCGTACCTAAGAGATGGGTCGCCACGGTCAAGTTGGCGGGTAGCAAAGGCCCCGTGACTTGCCCCGGTACCCAGCTTTGCCCAGTCAGGGGGGCCAGCGATCGCCCCGCCACCCAGTCAAATAATCGCTGCTGTGACCAATCAGGCTCTTGGCTCAGGGTCGTCATCAGGGGGCCGTGGACGCCCGCGATGCCTTGCCGGCCCAGGCTCCACAGCAAACTCGTGATATCCGAAAAACCAATCAACCATTTGGATGAGCCCGACGGCCATTGCCACGATTCCAGCAAGCGGGTGCCGCCAAACCCGCCCCGCGCACAGAGCACACCCCGACAATCAGGGTCTTGCCAGGCCGCCTGCAATTGTTGCCGACGGTGCTCATCAGTCCCCGCCAGGTAGCCCCAGCGAGCGTCAAAGCCGGACATTAGCTGGACGTGATAGCCCTGGTTTTCCCACAGGGCAAGGCTGGCCTGGAGGGCCGCCGATTCGCGGAGGGCACCGCTGGGGGCCACAACGGTCAGCGCGTCGCCAGGTTGTAACGGAGGGGGGCAAGTGCAGGCCAGCATGAATCACCACAGACAAGGGAAATAGCGCGGGTGGAGCGATCGCTCTAAGGCCGTGGCCGAGCTTAAACGACCGTAGCTTTGGCCCCATGGGCGGGCCTTTCGCGAACTGCCATACCTTGAACTTAAGGAGCACAATCGTACCGCAAAACCGCTGCTCCGGCGGGGGTGAGCCAGATCTCTCCCAACTGCTGGCGCGTAATACGTAGTAGCCCCTGTTGGGCCAACCCGGCGATGAGGATCTGCCGTTGATGGGGCGGGACTTTGTGAGAAATCTGGTCAGGATGAATGCTGCGATCGCGACAGGATTGTAGCACCAGCTTTTCATCCGGGGTGACGGGCAAGACTGACCGATCAAGCTGCAACAGCACCCGCCCGTGGGCCGAAAGGCCAAACCGCGTCACGACTCGGTCAAAATCGACCAGCCCTTTTTGCTGGAGTTGTCGCCACAGGCGATCGCGACGGGTAGCCGCAAGCGGCGGTAGCGGTGGGAGCGCTGGCATCGGCGAGCGATCGCCAGAGCCTTGCTGCTGCAACCACCACAAACATTGCCACTCAGACGCCGATAGCCGCACAGACACGCTCCTATCCCCCGAGACTCGCCAGAGACCCCACCGTCAAATATCGCTTAGTTTAGCGAAAGCTGGCCGCTCTAGGGGGGTGGCGAGATGAGCTCACGGCCCACTAAAACCGCGAAAATATGCCATAAACATGACCAAGCCAGCAGCAGCACTCAAGCATCAGCCGATGCCACATCAGCGACCTAAGGGAGCTGGTGAAGACGTACCAAGGTTGGTGATAGGGCAAGGGGCGTCTCACCCTTATGACGGGTACATTATTTACCTGCCAATCCTTAACACCCGATAAACTAAAGGCTGACCAAGTGGCTCTGCGCCCCATGGCCAACATTACGAAAACGGTTGTCTTAGCAACGCAACTTCAAGAAAAGTTGGATTTTGTTGTCGTTCTTTGGGCAAAAGGGCTAAAAATGGGCAAATTAGCAAATATTTGTCACTTTGCCTACAAAATCCCGGTTGGCAATGGTCTGAGCAGGCAATAAATAATTAGATGCGTAATGGTTAGCAAAGGGGCTATTCACTTTACACCTTACAAATTTAGAACTCAGGCGTTGCCCAGTTATCAGTCGAGGATCGCTGCAACGGCTATACATCGATCAACACTTTGATCAGAGTCCTACAGAGAATTAGAGCATGCTTTTGTCTTTAAAGAATTGATTGGCCCAGCCCAGGTTTTCCCCAGCCCCCGAGTCGTGGTCACCAATGTCCATACCACCTCAATATTGCTGGGCGGCGCAAGCCACCAAACATCGGCTGCATGACTTTTTAATCCTTCTCTTAATTACGGTTTGGTGTGGCACACGATTCTTTGTCCTACGATTATCCATCTTCTATCGAGCGATTGGAAGCTTTGAAACCTGCGATGAGTAGCGATTTAGCTCCTGGTATTCCGCCAGCAGTGGCCACGTTTTTACCGCTGTTAGAGCAGATCGATGAAGGCGTTCAAGTGTTTGACGAGCAGGGCAGTTTGCTCTATGCCAATGAAAGGGCGGCCCAGAATCTTGGTTTTGCTACCCCGAAGGCGTTTCTCAAAGCTCATCAGGGCCGATTTTGTGGCCTCCAAATCGTGACCTTTTGCAGTGCCGCGGGAGTGCCTCTGCCACCCGATGACTATCCCTGTGTGCAGGCATTGAAGGGCCAACGGGTCGCCGAACAAACACTGCATTTTCGCGATCGCCAGGAGCGCGATCGCTGCCTCGCGGTTCGGGCGGTGCCCCTCCGCGATGATCACGGCATGGTGCGATACGGCGCTGTGTTGAGCCGCGACCTCACTGCGGCACAAGCGATCGCGCAAAAATTAGCACAAAAAGACTGTCAACTGCGCCACATGGCTGACCTCATTCCAAGCTTAGTGGCTTGTTTAGATGCGCAGGAACATCACGTTTACGCGAACGCGGCTTATCTCAAAGCGTTTCGGACAACGGCAGCAGATTTGCCGGGGAGCTTTTTGCAAGCAGTTGTGGGGCCGGTGCTTTACCAACAGTTGCAATTGCCGCTAAAGCAAGCCCTGCAAGGAGAACTCGCCGACATTTGCCTGCCGATCAACAGTTTGCAAACCCCGTTGCAATATAGCCGCGTCAGTCTCATTCCCCAACTCGAAGGGGCGGCGGTAGCGGGAGCTTATTTGATTTTCAGTCCGATTTCCGCCCACCAGCACACGAACAATTTGTTGCAGACCGAGACCGACTTCTTTCGCCATTCCCTCGAAGCGGCGTCAGTGGGGACTTGGGATTGGCACTTAAATCACCAAGAACTCCTGTGGTCATCGCCCCAAGAGCAGTTGTTTGGGCTGACGCCCGGCAGTTTTGATGGACAGCCGGAGACCTTTTTTCAACTGGTGCATGAAGCGGATCACGATACCCTGAAGGCCGCGATCGCGGCGGCGATGGAAACCCGCCAGCAATTTGTCGCGGAGTTTCGCGTGCGGCTCCCCAATCAACAAATTCGTTGGCTGTCGCAGCGGGGGCAGGTGTTGCGCAATCCCGACGGGCGAGTGATGCGCATGGTTGGGGTCACCTTTGACACGACGGCTCAGCACACAGCGCAGGCGTTGCTGATGCAGCAGATGCAGCGCGATCGCCTAATTGCCAAACTCTCCCAAGAAATCAGTCGTCCCGAGCAGGTCACGAAAGCCCTGCCCCGGGTGTTTGAAGCGGTGCGCCAGCATTTGGAACTCGATCGCTTGGTGCTCATCGACCTGCGAGAAGCAGCCGGCGAACTGATTGCCGAAGCCCAAACTCCGGCAGTCGAATCCATGTCGGATTGGCAGATGCGGCATCCCTGGTCGGTCAAGGCGGTGTATCTTGAAAAATTCAAATTAGGGCATCCGGTCGGCATTGCTGATGTGCAGCAACAGTCGTTAAGTGAAGCGGAACTGAGCTTTTTACAATTTTTCGATGTGCAGGCGGATCTTTCGATTCCACTGTTAGAGGGTGAGCAACTTTGGGGACTGCTCTCAGCCCAATCGCGACAACCGAGAGACTGGTTGTCAGAAGAAATCCGCCTGTTAGAAACGGTCGGCAGGTTAGTGAGTACGGCGATTCAGCGCGATCGCCTCCATGACTATCTCACCCGTGCCAATCGCAAACTTAAGCGGTTTGCCTACCTGGACGGGCTCACGCAGGTTCCCAATCGCCGCCGGTTCGAGCATTTTCTCCATCAAGAGTGGCGGCGACTCATGCGCGAGCAGGCACCTCTGGCTCTCATCATGGTCGATATCGATCATTTCAAAGCCTACAACGACGTCTACGGTCACCAAGCGGGGGATGACTGCTTGCGGCGCGTTGCCGGTCTTTTGCGCAGTGCCATTCAGCGCCCGGCTGACATGGTTGCCCGCTACGGCGGCGAAGAGTTTGCCATCGTGCTGCCCAATACTAATGTGGAAGGGGCGGAAACCATTGCGGAGAAAATTCAAATTCTCATTCATCGCGCCCAGATTCCGCATAAAGGGTCGCTGGTGAGCAAATCGGTCACCCTCAGCATGGGCCTTGCGGTCCTGTATCCGCACCCGCTCAAAGTGCCCGACGATCTGATTGGCTTAGCCGACCAAGCCCTCTACCAAGCCAAAGACAATGGGCGCGATCGCGTCGTTGCTGCGCCCTAAGGGATCTGCAACTAAATAAAGTACCCGTTCAATCCGGCTTCGACTTCGCTCAACCTACCAGTATCGAGAGTTGAGCGGAGTCGCAACTCGGTTCATGGGGATCTTTTTGGCGCGCAAGTCCCTAAAAGCACCGCTCCGATTAAAGGGCAACGTGACTATCGAGCGCTAAGAGATCGAGCGCTAAGAGATCGTCGAGTCCATCACATCTCGGCTGAGGTTAGAGGACGGGGGCGGGTGGGATGCGCCTGAGGATTGTCCCCGGTTCGGCGTTGATGCTGGTGCGCTGAGGGTATCCCGAACTATGCCCAGCGTTTGTTCCGGTATCGCAATGGGTGGTCACTGCCCAGGTGGGAACGCCGAGCGGCAGCATCGCCACTGGCAAACTGGCAGCAGACCGGGTTTCGATGGTGCAATTTGCGTTACGCGATTTAATCGCCGTCGCCATAAACTAAAACAACGCCCGCCGTTTTGGGAGCGAAACCATGACCCACCTCACCCCTACCCATGCTCAGAGTTGGATCGCGCGCTGGTGGCAGTCGCTCGGGCCATTTGCTCGGACGTTGGTGATTTTGCTCGCCGCGCCGCTAATCGTGCTGAATGTATGGGCCTTGGCCGAAATCTTTGACTACTTTCGCGAAATTTTAGTCGCGGTAATCATCGCGTCACTGTTGGCATTTTTGTTGGGCTATCCCGTCGGCTGGTTGCGGCAACTGGGCATACGTCGAGGCATTGCGTCCATTGGGGTGCTGCTGGGGGCGATCGTGATCTTGTTGACCGTCGGCATCACGATCTTGCCGCCGGTGTTTGAGCAGGCGCAACAGCTCGTGACCAAGTTGCCCGAATGGTTTGACTCGGGCAAAGGACAACTGTTGATGCTCGATAGCCGCTTTGAGACCTGGGGGCTCCCCTTTAACCTGGACGGGGTGATTAGCCAGATTAACGATCGCCTCAAAATGCGGTTTGAAGCGATCGCTGGGGAAGCGCTGAACCTGACCTTTGGCGTGGCCCTCTTCACCGCGAACAAACTGCTGGATGTGGTACTAGCGATCGTTCTGACCTTCTATCTGTTGCAGCATGGCGATGACGTGTGGGGCGGCATCGTGACCTGGCTACCGGGCAAAGCGCAGGAACTCTTTTCCGAAACTCTGCGGTTGAGCTTTCGCAACTACTTTTTGGGCCAGGTGGTGGTGGCTTCGCTTATGGGCATCACGCTGACGGTCATCTATGTCGCCTTGCAAGTGCCCTTTGGCCTATTGTTTGGGATCACCATTGGGCTGGCGGCGTTGATTCCCTTTGGGGGCACCGTCAGCATTATTATCGTCACGCTGCTGGTGGGGCTACGCGACATTGGCATTGCGGTCAAAGTGCTACTGGTGTCTGCCCTGGTGCAGCAGCTGATCGAAAACGTGCTCGCCCCCAGAGTATTGGGCAGCTTCACCGGATTAAATCCATTTTGGGTGTTTATTGCGCTCTTGTCGGGGGCGCGCATCGGCGGCCTGTTGGGGGTGATTGTGGCGGTGCCCATTGCCGTCGTTGTCAAAGAAGCGCTTGCTGCCATTCGTATTGCTCGGCAAGGTCACGATGATGCCGTCGCCATGCCGTCACCACCGGGTGAAGCGACCAACGGCAATGGGCTCGATGGGCCTACTACGACCTCGACAGCGATCGCCGCCCCGCCCGAACCGTAAGCTGCCCCCACGATAGGAAAGCCACCGTTATGCAGATCTGGGTCGATGCCGATGCCTGCCCAAAAGTCATTAAAGAAATCATCTTTCGCGCCGCGCGGCGGGTCGGCGTGGCCACTACCCTCGTGGCCAACCAAGAGTTGATCATTCCCGCCTCAGAATTTATTGAGGCGGTGCAGGTGAAGGCAGGCCTTGACGTGGCGGATACCTACATCGTGCAGCACCTCACAGCGAGTGATCTGGTCATCACCGCCGACATTCCTCTGGCCGCTGAGGCGATCGCCCAGTCGGCCTATGTCCTCACCCCTCGAGGCGAATTTTTAGATCGCGGCACCATTCGGCAGCGACTTTCCATGCGCAATTTTCTCGAAGAACTCCGCAATAGCGGCGTCGAAACCGGCGGGCCACCCCCCTTACACACCCGCGATCGCGAAGCGTTTGCCAACCAACTCGATCGCTTCCTGACTCAACATGCCTAACCCGGTCATCGCCCCATGAACCAAGGCTGGATTTACCGCGATCGTGTCCCCCCGGCGGCGGCCGGCCAATCCCTGCTGGACTATTACGCCCAGCGCTACCGCCACTCCACTCGGGAGGAATGGCGCACCCGCATTGCCCAAGGCCAAATCACCATCGCAGGCATGCCGGGGCATATCGACCAACCGCTGCAAGCCGGGCAGCCCCTGGCCTACCATCGCGCCCCCTGGCAAGAACCCACCGTGCCGCTGCACTTTGACGTGCTGTACGAAGATGATGATCTGCTGGCGATCGCGAAACCCTCGGGCTTGCCCGTACTCCCCGGCGGCCAATTTTTAGAAAACACGCTGCTGCACTTGTTGCGGCAGCGCTACCCCCACTCGCCGCCCACCCCAGTCCATCGCCTGGGACGGGGCACCTCGGGCGTGATGTTGCTAGCGCGATCGCCGTTGGCCCGCGCCGACCTGAGCCGCCAGTTGCGCCAAGCCAGCGATCCCCAGCATCGAACTACCGATTTTCACAAAACCTACCGGGCCCTCATTGGCCCCAGTGATTTGCCCGATACGTTTGCCGTAACGGTGCCCATTGGCCCCGTGCCCTATCCGGGATTGAGGACAATTTTTGCAGCAACGCCAGCCGGCAAATGGGCCTACAGCCAGGGTCGCGTGTTGCAACGCCAAGCCCACCAAACCTTGCTAGAGGTCAACATCGCCACCGGCCGTCCCCACCAAATTCGGATTCATCTGGCAGCGATCGGCTATCCGCTCTTAGGCGATCCCCTCTACACGCCTGGGGGCCATCCCCCCAAGGCTGCAACCGCTACTGGGTCAGCCGTGCCTAGTGATATCGGCTATCACCTGCATGCCCATCGCCTACGCTTCATTCATCCCCACCAGCAAACTACTATGCAGATTATCTGTCCCCCGCCGCCTCGCCTACAAAAGCTGAATGAGGTCACAGTGCAGTGATCAAGCAGCACCAGTGACGGCGCAGAATCGGGATGTTCGCTTCGCTGATCGGCAGTTGAGACCGCAGACACAAAAAGCCCTAGAGTCTCTATCGCGCTTTATAATATTGTGTACAAAGTTCTTCGTAATTTTAAACAGTTCGAGTTAATGCTTTTCAAGCTGTAATGCAATACTCTTGATAGTCAAAGAAAGTGGTTTGAATAATGCCCCGCATACTTGTTATTGACGACGATCCATCTATTTCTGAGCTCGTCTCGGTCAACCTAGAGATGGCTGGTTATGATGTCAGCCAAGCGAGTGACGGCATTAAGGGCCAAGCCCTAGCCGTTCAACTATTGCCTGACTTGATCATGCTTGATTTAATGTTGCCAAAGGTTGACGGTTTAACAGTTTGCCAGAGGTTGCGTCGTGATACGCGGACAGCCGAGGTTCCGGTGTTGATGCTGACAGCGCTGGGGCAGACCCAGGATAAGGTGGATGGGTTTAACGCTGGCGCGGATGACTATCTCACCAAACCTTTTGAACTGGAAGAAATGTTGGCCCGGGTGCGAGCCCTGTTGCGGCGAACGGATCGGATTCCCCAGGCAGCCAAACATAGCGAAATTCTGAACTATGGCCCGCTGACGCTTATTCCAGAGCGATTTGAAGCGCTGTGGTTTGACAATACAGTGAAGCTCACTCACTTGGAGTTTGAGCTGTTGCACTGCTTGCTACAGCGACATGGGCAGACGGTGTCTCCGAGCGAGATTTTGAAAGAGGTGTGGGGCTACGACCCCAACGATGACATTGAGACGATTCGGGTGCATGTGCGACACTTACGCACCAAGATTGAGCCCGATCCGCGCCACCCCAAATATATTAAGACGGTTTACGGAGCGGGCTATTGCCTAGAGCTACCGGGCGACTAGTGCCCATATTTGGGACTGTTGATTGCCAGACTCAGTGACTGGCCTAGCGGCTTAGGGACTTGCGCGCAAAAAGCTCCCCATGAACCGAGTTTCGACTCCGCTCCACTCTCGATACTGGTAGGTTGAGCGAAGTCGAAACTGGCTTGAACGGGTACTTTTTTTGGTTGCAGATCCCTTAGTTCTGAGCTGTGAAGCCGTATCAGGTCTGATGACTGGGGGACTCATAGGAACACCAGTCACTCCAGCCGCCCACATAAAGTTGGGGCATCGGGCGATGCATCACTGCTTGGGCCAACAGATTGACGCAGGCCGTCACCCCCGAGCCACAGTAGTAGATTGATGCGTCGGCGGTGGGCATGGTTTGCCAGAGTTGGGCGAGTTCTGCCGGGGGTTTGAAGTAGCCCTGCTCATTCAGGTTGGTTTGCCAAAAGAAATTTAACGCTTGAGGGATGGCCCCCGCGACGGGGTCAATCGGCTCGTGTTCTCCTCGGTATCGTTCTGGCGATCGCGCATCGATTAGCGCTGGACTTTTCTCCGTTTGCGCCGCCATGACGGTACTGCGGTCAGCGACCCAATCAGCTTGCACAGCCGGCGAGAATTGGCCCGGTGGCCGCTCAGGGACAGCCGTTGTCAGGGGCAACTGAGCGGCTTGCCAAGCCGGAAAACCACCGTCTAAAACCGCCACAGCGTCGTGGCCCAAATAACGTAGCAGCCACCACAACCGCGCCGCAAATGCGCCCTTCGTCGCATCGTAGGCAATGACCGGCGTAGCCGGATGCGAGGAGATGCCTAACCCTTCGAGCTTGGAGACGAATAGGTCAATGTTCGGTAGCGGGTGGCGACCGCCCTGTTGCCCCACCGGACTGGACAGATCCTGATTGAGGTCAAGGTAGCAGGCCCCGGGAATGTGCGCGGCCAGGTATTCTGCTCGCCCCTGTTGGGGATGGCCGAGGGCAAACCGACAATCCACAATAATCAGATTGGAGTCGTGTAGGTGAGCTTGTAACCACTGAATATCGACTAAGGGAGTCGGCAGCGACCTGCTAGATGAATTCATGTAACCTCCTGAACTCAGGTATCGAGGGGCGATTCGCTCGCTACGGTATAAAAGGATAAACGAGTGCGACCGTAGCGTTTTTGGGTGCGGCGGGTGAGGGTGTGGAGCGCGATCGCGCTCCACTGGTGATCGTGCTCAACGGCTAACTCACCATCCACCGCGAGCAAGTGGTGCTGGGCGATCGCCGTCAGAACCGCATCATATAAATCGGCATCATAGGGCGGATCAAAATAGATGTGATCAAACGTCTGTCCGGCCAGCTGGGGCAATCGGGTTAAGACATCGCCCCGAATAAGCGTGAACTGTTGGTCGGCGATCGCCACCTGCTGCCAATTTTGTTGGATGGTACGACAGGCAATCCCGGCCTGTTCGATGCCGACGACGGTAGCCGCCCCGCGGCACAGGGCTTCAGCCCCCATGCTTCCATTACCAGCGCAGATATCCAGCCACCGACAGTCACGGATAGAGCCTTGCCAAATATTGAACAACGCCTCACGTACGCGCCCGGTCGTCGGTCGAGTAGCCTGACCGGGCACAGTCTTGAGTTGACGATTGCCATAAATTCGCAGGGACATTAGCGACTCAAAGCCGGGGCCTGTTGCTGAATCACAGCCACAAAATTCGACAAAATTTGCAGCCCGACCGTAGACGACTTTTCGGGGTGAAACTGCACCGCCATGACATTGTCTTTGGCCACCGCCGCTGTGACGGTTTGGCTGCCGTGGGTCACAGTCGCTGCCGTCATCGCAGCATCTACCGGTTCGGGGTAAAACGAGTGGACAAAATACACCCAGTCATCGGTGTTGATGTGCTGCCAAAGCGGTAGCTCCGGTTGGGTCAGGGTGAGTTGGTTCCAGCCCATGTGGGGAATGGTGATGCCCGGTTCGCTCTTAAACCGCCGAATCATGCCAGGAATAATGCCTAAACCCGGTTCCTTGCCCTCTTCGCTGCCGTCGAACAGTACCTGAAGCCCGACGCAAATCCCCAAGAAGGGTTTGCCAGTGGCGACGATGTCGTGGATGGGGCCAATCAGGTCACGGTCTTTGAGGTGCTGCATGGCGGGGTCAAAGGCTCCGACCCCGGGGAGAACGATGCCATCGGCGTTTTGCCAGTCGGCGACGCGATCGCTCACCACCGTGGTGGCCCCGGCTTTTTCCAAACCTTTGCAGGCGGAGTGAAGGTTGCCCATGTCATAGTCAATCACAGCGATTCGAGTCATGGTTCGCCTCCTAAACAATGGTGAAGTCCCCCCTCATCCTACACAGGGTCGTCCCCCTCAGCTTGAGGATTTGTCAATGTTCCACAACTCCCGCGATCGATTTCATGCCTGAAATAGCGCTAATGATGACGTATGTAGTGAAGACAAGGCTAGCCGCGCCCTCAGCAATAAGCTGATTGGGCATCAGGAATCAGTCACGACCCGGTGCGGCTTTGATTTTGCATGATTGGCACTTGGTAAATTTTATGACGCTGCTTATCACCACCTTTGCTCCCTGGAAGGCGCATCAAACCACCAATTCTTCTGATGACCTCATTACCCTAGTACGCGATCGCCACCGCTTTCCCTCAGGCACTCAATTCCTGCGCAACTTGCCAGTGCATTTTCAGCTCGCCCCGGCTCAGGTACTTTCAGCGATTTATCAGCATCGCCCCACGACCGTCATTTGTTGTGGCATGGCCGAGCAGCGATCGCGCCTCAATTTAGAACGTTACGCCCGCCGTGCCGGCGATCGTCTAGAAACGTCCCTCGACCTGTCGCAGTTAACGGCAGGACTCGAGTGGAGCAAAATTAGCCATGATGCGGGAACTTTCGTTTGCAACGCTCTCTACTACGAGTTGTTAGACCACATCCGACAAAATAACTTAGCAGTTCAGAGTCTGTTCATTCATATTCCACCTCTGACGGACTACAACCGCCAGCCGTTGCGCCAAGATTTTGTCAGTGTGTTGTCGCGTTTGTCATCTACAGCAGGACTGACAAAACGGTCAGCGGCTTAGGCATAGTGGGGTACAGATTGCTTGGCAATCAATCTGAGCAATGAGTACCGCAATTGAAACTAAACTGCCTGTAGATCGAGTTTCGACTCCCCTCAACTCTCGCAATTGGCAGATTATGCAAAGTCAAAACTGGCTGACTTAGGTTCATGATCTACCGGCAGCTCTCTTAACTCGAATCGCTGTAATTGCGGTGTTGTGCGGCCTCATGATGCCAGCCTGTGACCCAGATGCGGGGAGAGGGCGAGCTTGGGCAATGCAGCCAGTTTAGACACTGTACCGTCAGCCCAATTCGGTAGACAAAAAAGGCCAGCCCCGACCATGGGGGCTGACCTCGATAATCCAGTAGAAATGTGAAACTATTGCGTTGCTCAAATCCTTAAGCAATCGGTCGAGCAGTCGACCGACAAGTTAGCCTAAGACCCCGTGGTTTGAGCCGCCAGCATTTCCTTCAGCTTTTCAAGGTCACCAGCCCAACGAGGATCAGGTTGGGCCGCTTCTGCAGAACTCGTAGAAGTCTTGCCACGTCCTTTGGCGGGGGACTTGCGGCGGGCAGGGTCAGCATCGCCATCATCTTTCTTAGAACGAGGTAGCGCTTTCTCAATCTTCAACGTGCTTTCTTGAAGCGTGAAGTCACTAAATTTGCTCACTAACGCATCAGCTTGTTCGTCAGTCTTGACAGTGACAAAACCGAAGCCTCGACACTTGCCAGTCTTGCGATCGGTGACTAGTTTGACCGATACGATTTCTTCCGCGTGCTCAGCGAATACCGCTTCTAGCTGCTCGCGTTCGATATCTTTCGGCAGATTACCGACGTAGACTCTCACAGACATATGGATACCTCTTTTTCAACACACTATTTTCAATTGCCAAAACCAAGTTCAAATCATGTTTTATTTACAATCTTTGACCTGTCAAAGAACAACAATGTTATAAACGGCGAGCCTCAAAAAATAGAATTCAGGAAAAAATTCTTATGCAATAAAGGAGGCTACAAAAACTGTTAAATCACTGATTTAACAATTCCCGAAAAGCTGCTTGCTGCCCTTGCAACCCCCACACAGCCTACAACAGGTAATTAAATTTGGGATGTACTGCTGAAGCCTTTGCATCCAACTGCCTGACATATGAGAGCCATCAATTAACTTAACATGGACAGTAGGCAGGCGCAGAAATATTCTCCCAGATTGACTCATAAATTTGAGTAATAAAAACCAGCTACTTGATTCAAGTAGCTGGTTGATCTTGCTGTGTTGAGAGTAGGAGAACCCATACCTAGCCCCCGAGTGGGTAAAGTGACTCGACTGTACTTGCATTGGTCAGTCACGGTTAGGTGCACTGGAACTCTGTTAAGAAAGGTAACACTTTGTTGAGAGGGCTGCAACATTGCGGGGATTTATCAGGCAGCTTAGCCTCGCACTAAGATGAACAGCCCGAACGTGCAAGAAATCAGGCTTAGCGCCACTGACCAGAGGGGATGGCTGGCCTTGGTCACCAGTTTGCCAGTTTGAAAAAAGGCGTCAACGTCCATCCAGGCGATCGCCCCGCGACGATACCAGCCTTGAACTTCTACCTGTTGTCCCACCCAATTACTAGGATGGCGGGGATGCATCAGCAAATTGCCAACGGGACCAAGAGGGGAGAAAAAATGCAGCTTGAGCAAGGCGGTGGGGGTGGCCAGAATCAAGTCTTGGCCCAACCAGTTAGCGATGCCAGGGCGACCTAAAAGTTGGCCTGATAACCGCACGGGCTGGCTCACCGTTGGCAACTGCAAGGGATCTTGATACAGGCTGGGTAGGGAAGGATTGGTGAGCCGATTGCCCGCTGTGATGTCGGGAAAGTAAGCATTAATGCGCAGCATGATGCCCATGCCCAGACCGAGCAGTAAACTGCCCCAGAGGACGCTGCGATCGCCGTACAGCCAGCCGACTCGCCGCAGTCCTAGGGGCTCAAACACGCCACCCAAAAACCACAGCAGCATAGCGGCTGATACCCCTAACAGTGGCCCCAGGTAAGGGCTGATTTGGGTGAGGAACGCGCCCCATTGCGTGCCAAAGCGAGGAGCTTTAGATTTCTGAGTTGGGGGCAACGTGGGTAAGGGTAAGGCGGGGAGCAGTTGCCAGCGTTGGGCGTAGCTAGTCAATCGTCGGAGCCGCGCCCCCAGCCCCGGATGGCTGCTATTGATGGAGAGCCACTGCCGATAGGGGTTGTGAATATCCCACGCGATCGCCGCTAAAAAGCTTGAGTCTGGAAACAAGCTGCCCAAGCCGATCGCGGCCTCGTAGCCAACCGGGGTCAGTAAATCGGTACTCTCGACCAGTGGCGGCGTGTAGCCCGTTTGCCCGATGGCGGCGGCAATGCCCACGTCGAGTTTGACCAAGGCCCGCATGAGCGCATTGGGGTTGCCCGTCCACACAACAGTCTGGCGATCGCTCAACAGCACCCGCGATCGCGACGCCAACACATTCACCTTCCGAAATAGCCAGTAGACGCCGTAGCAAATTGCGGCGATCGCGGCAGCGCTGATCCGAAAGAAGCGATTACGGTGCCGATTGCCCCATTGCGCGACTTGCCAATAGCCCTGATGACAGAGCTGCAAAAGCACGGCCACCAAAGACATAAACGGCAGCGTTCGGCTCATGACATGGGACATTTCGTAACCAATCAGGGTGGCAACTTCGTCGTCGGTCAGTTGTTTTAGCAGCCCTCGACTCACCACAATGCGGGTATGGCGGGGCAGCCAACCATAACTAAAAATCAACGGTGCTGAGGTCGGCAGCTCTTGCAGTAAGGGCATAAACCAGCCTTGTTTTTGGCTGATGCGCCGCAGCAATTTGCAGCCCTCGGGATGGGTCTTTTGCAGTTTTTGAATAGAGAGGATTTTGAGCCCGGCGGTGGTGCGCAGCAGCCAGTCTAAGAGCCACGGAGAGACGAAAAATAAGGTGACCAAGATTACCAATGCGATGTCGGTGCAGTCGCGATAACGCCACTGGAGCGAAAAGTTAAAAACCCGGCTAAAGGGGGTCAGCAAGATCGCGAGCATGGTGAGATTGAGCTGCATCAAGGCGCGACAGAACCAAAACATGGCGATCGCCCCAATCGCTTGACTAATCCAGGCTTGCCACAGCCACGCGGGCGCTGCGGGCAATGGACGCGGGCGATCAAGGCGATCGGTTGACTGAAACTCTAAGACGGTAGCCGATTCAGGGGGCGGCAGCGGTTTACTGACCTCGGAGGTGGTCTCAGGGGTGGGGGCGGCCTCCTCCGGTAGGGCAGTCTGGTTTAGCTCGGCGTAATGAAACAGTGACGGACTCGTATCGGCGACAGCAGTAGTATCGGCCTCGGATATTGAGGCGGTTGGGGCGGCAGCGGTTGGCGGTGATGGGGCGATCGCCCCGATCTCTGACGGTGGAGTAGCTGAAACCGCTTCCTGATTTTCGGCCACAACTGGCGTCTCTGTCGCAGGGGGCGGCGTTGCGGGCTCAGTCGGTGCGGGCTCAGTCGGTGCGGGCTCCTTAACCGGATCAAGGGGCCGAAAACCACTCGGGTCAACGATTTTTGGGCTGGGGGAGGGGAGCGGGGCGGGCGGCAAGGGACGATCTGGGGTCGCTCGCTCATCGTCGCCCAGGGGTCGAAAGCCACTCAGGTCAGCAGCCGTTGGCGTCTCTGTCGGAGCATTCGTCACGGCCACAGACTTTAAGGCGACAAGGGTATCGTTGGCCCACTGCTTGACCTGAGGTTGGGGATGATTGATGAGTTTTTGACACAGGGGAATGGCCGTTGCCGCCTGCCCATCGGCTTTCAGAGCTTTGATCCAGCCGATGTGGGCTTTGAGGCGAAGGGCCGCAGGCACAGTGCGATCGCGCGATAGCTGAGAAAACTGCTCAATAGCGGCAGCAAAATCAGCGGTTTTTAGGGCTGTTAAGCCGTGTTTCAAGATATGGTCGGGAGAGTCGCCTGGCATGGACGGAAATTAATTGGCGTAATAAGGCACGTCTAACATGCCGTGGAGATCGGACGAATGCTCACCGAATCGGATTCACCCTCGTGTCCTCTGTCGATGTCACCACTCGTGCGCAGCCTGAACCGGATGGAGTTGCGGCTATATTGGCACGATATGCGGCGATCGTCGACGATTTTCAAAGTTTGTTGGCAATTAGCCAATCCCCTCTACCCGTTTGCTTTTGGCATAATCCGCTGAAATGTGATGCGGCGGCATTGCCAACCGCCCTCGCTAGTCAGGCCATCGCCCTCGAACCGCTTCCCTGGCAGAGCCGGGCTTGGCGATCGCTCCATTGGCCGTCACCGGGGAAAACCGTGCCCTTTGCGGCGGGGTGGTATTACGTGCAAGAAGAAATTGCCATGGCGGCAGTGACCGCCCTCGCGCCGCAACCGGGAGAGTCCATCCTGGATATGTGCGCCGCACCGGGGGGCAAAACCGCCCAAATCGCGCTGCAAAATCCCACGGGCACCGTGATCGCCAATGAACTGCACGCGGCACGCATGTCCAGCCTCACCGCGACGATTAACCGCTTGGGGCTAACCCAGGTCATCACCACTCAAGCCGACGGGCGATCGCTTGCCCTAGCGAACTCATCCTTTGACCGGGTGTTAGTAGATGCGCCTTGTTCCGGTGAGGGCAATTTGCGGCGGCGGCGGCGTCAGCGCCCCTGGCAGCCCGACCACGGTTTGCGCATGGCGGCGGCACAACAAAAGTTGTTAAGTCGGGCTCTGGATTTGGTGAAACCAGGCGGCACCGTGGTCTACAGCACCTGCACCTTTGCTCCAGAAGAAAATGAAGCGGTGCTGGATGCGGTCATGGGCGATCGCGCTGGGGTCGTCCCGTTTTCGATTCCCGGTCTGCGATATCAACCGGGCCTTACCCAGTGGCAGGGTCAGACCTACCGCGCCGACCTCGCCCACGCCCAGCGCTATTTTCCCCACTTCAACAACACCGGCGGCTTTTTTGTCGCTCGGTTGCAGCGCACCTCGGCTCCGGCCTTGACGACTGGGGAAAATGAGTCTTCGGCAGCGGCAAAACCAATGACGCCCATCGCCGCCAGCGCCCTGGAAGAATCACCGTTGCGGCAACTTAGCGATCGCTTTGGCTTTCCCCCCGCTACCTTCGCTGCTTACGACTGTTGGGCCACGGGAAAACGCCGCTGGTGGCTGCGCGATCGCACCAGCCAGTTACCCGCTGGCCTCGCGCCGCAAACCCTGGGCCTCTCCTTCGCGACGCAGACCAATTTGGGGCTGAAACCCTCCACCGCTTTTTTGCAGCGATTTGGCACATTGGCCCAGCGAAATGTGGTCGATTTGCCTGATTGGCAGACGGTTGAGCAATTTCTGCGGGGCGGGTCGCAGCCCCTACCCGCTGATGTGGAGCCGGGATATGTGCATGTGCGGTTTCAGGCATTTGAGCTGGGCTGTGGTTACTATCGGGGCGGCGATCTGGAGTCCCAAATTCCCAAAATTTTGAGGCGCGAACTAACCGAAACTTGAGGCCATTGACGATGCGGCTCGCTGGCAGCGATACCGCGACCGGACTCCGCGATCGCCGATTAAAATACAACTACTCCTATGGCTATCTCGGAGGCTCTTATGGTCAACCAGCTTTCCCTACAGGAAGATGAGGCCGTTTTTCCCGATGCTGAACAACTCATCACCGAGGACGATACACCGGTGGATAATTTTGCCTCTGAAAAACAGCAGCGGCTCCTCACCTCCGCCCTGTTCAGCAGTTTGAAAGATCGCCAGCCGTTTATTGCCGCCGCCAATGTCGGCATTTATCACACATTTCCCGGCACGGCGATCGTGCCGGATGTCTTCGTCAGTTTCGGCGTTGCCGTTCCCAAAGATTGGTGGGAGAAGCAAAATCGGTGCTACCTGGTGTGGAAATTTGGCAAACCGCCGGAAATTGCGATCGAGGTGGTTTCCAACAAAGTGGGCAAAGAGTTGACGGATAAGCTCGCCATTTATGAACGGATGCGGGTCAGCTACTACGCGGTTTACGATCCCAATCGACAGCTCGGCAAGGTGCCCCTGCGCCTGTTTGAGCTTCAGGGCATGCAGTATCGGGAAATGCCTGAACCCTGGATGGAGCAAGTTAGTTTGGGTCTCACCCTGTGGGATGGCGAATTTGAGGGGAGTCCCAATACCTGGCTGCGCTGGCAAGACGGCAATGGTCAGCTGTTGCTCACGGGAGACGAGCAAGCTGAGCAAGAACGCGATCGCGCCGCCCAAGCCCAGGTGCAGGCCGGGCAAGAACGCGATCGCGCCGCCCAAGCCCAAGCCGATCTTGAACGCGAACGAGAGCGGGCTGATCGCCTGGCCGCTTATCTGCGATCGCAGGGCATCGATCCGGATCAGTTGCCCCAGTAACGGTTACCTGACTGACACCGTTTTTGCTCACCCAGGCTTTTACAATAGATGCCTGTACTTTGAAAGCGATCGCACCGGAACTCTGTGGCTGACCAATCTCCTCTCCTGATGCTTGTTGACGGGCACTCCCTGGCCTTTCGCTCCTACTATGCCCACACCAAAGGGCCAGAAGGCGGATTGCGCACCTCCACCGGCATTCCCACCAGCGTTTGCTACGGCTTCATCAAATCCCTGTTAGATACGGTGGAATCGGAGCGCCCCCAGTATGCTGCTGTGGCCTTCGATCTCGATCAGCCCACCTTTCGCCACGAAATGGCCGACGATTATAAAGAAGGTCGGCCCGAAGCGCCCGAAGACTTTGTCGAGGATGTCAAAAACCTCCAAGACCTCTTGCAGACCCTCGGTTTTTGCGTGGTCACCGCCCCTGGGTTTGAAGCTGACGATGTGATTGGCACCCTCTCTACCCTGGGCAAAACCGAAGGCTACCGCGTCAAGATTCTCAGTGGCGACCAAGATCTTTTCCAACTCATCGACGAAGAGCGATCGCTGGTATCAGTGCTGTATCTCAGCAGCATTTTTGCCAAAGGGCCGGGAAAAAGTGGGCCGAAAGAATTTCAGGCGCAGGAGGTGAAAGACAAGCTCGACATTCTGCCGTCTCAAGTGGTGGACTACAAAGCCCTCTGCGGCGACACCTCCGACAATATCCCTGGCGTGAAGGGGATTGGGGCCAAGACTGCCGCCAAGCTGCTGAACCAGTACGGCACCCTGGATGCCGTGTACGCCGACCTCGACAACATCAAAGGCGCGACCCAGAAAAAGCTGCGGGAAGGCCAAGACAGCGCCTACCATTCCCAAAAGATGGCCCGCATCGTCACCGATGTAGAGTTAGACGCCCATCTGGAAACCTGCAAACTCACCGGGTTTGATGTCGATGCGGTGACCGAACAGCTCAAGCGGCTGGAATTTCAGCAGTTCATCAACCGCCTGCCGTACATCGAAGCTGCCCTGAAAGGCGCAGCCCCCCCGGCAAAGTCCCCTTCAGCTGCTCCAGCCTCTTCAGTCAAAGAAGACCCGGATCTGGCATTCTTTTCAGCGGAAGAAACCGACCAGGCCCAAGCGGTGAACGCGGTCGATATTGCCCCGCAAATCATTACGACTGAAGAAGCGCTTTACGAACTGCTGGACTGGTTGGGGGAGCAGACCGACCCCGCCCATCCCGTCGCTTGGGACACCGAAACCACGTCCCTAACGCCCCGCGATGCTGACTTAGTGGGCATTGGCTGCTGCTGGGGCGATCGCAAAACTGACCTGGCCTACATTCCCCTCGGTCACAAAGACGGTGCCCAACTCGATCAAGCGATCGTGCTAGAAGCCCTGCGTCCCATCCTCGAAGGGGCCGAGTTTCCCAAGGTGTTGCAAAATGCCAAGTACGATCGCCTCGTGCTGCGCGCCCAAGGGGTGCATCTCGCTGGGGTGATGTTCGACACCATGCTCGCCAGCTACGTGCTCAATCCCGACGCCAACCACAACCTCAGTGACCTGTCGCTGAAATATCTCAACCTCAGCGCTTTGAGCTTCTCTGATTTAGTGCCCAAGGGCAAAACCATCGCCGATCTGCCCATCGCCGATGTGGCCGACTACTGCGGTGCCGATGTTCACACCACCTATCGCCTCACCGCCCTGCTCAAAGCGGAACTGGCTGAATATCCTGAGCTGGAGCAGTTATTCAACGCAGTCGAACTGCCCCTGGAACCCGTTCTAGCGGAGATGGAACACCAAGGCATCCGCATCGACTCGGAATATCTGGGCAAGTTCTCCAAGCAATTAGAGATCGATCTTAAAAAGATTGAAGAGCAAGTCTATGAGCTGGCGGGGGAGGAGTTCAACCTGGGGTCGCCAAAACAGCTGAGCACGTTGTTTTTTGAAAAACTGGGCTTAGACAAGCGCAAATCTCGCAAGAACAAGTCCGGCGGTTATTCCACCGATGCCGCGACCTTGGAAAAGCTACAAGATGACCATCCTGTCGTGCAGCTGATTGTCGAAAATCGCACCCTGTCCAAGCTCAAATCTACCTATGTGGATGCACTGCCAGAATTGGTGCGGCGCGACACCCACCGCATTCACACCGACTTTAACCAGGCGGTGACGGCGACGGGCCGCCTCTCCTCTTCGAATCCGAATTTGCAGAATATTCCCATCCGCACCGCCTTTAGCCGTAAGATTCGCTCGGCGTTCATTCCGGAAGCGGGCTGGAAATTGGTGGCGGCGGACTATTCGCAGATCGAACTGCGGATTTTGGCCCACCTGAGCGACGAGCCGGTGCTGGTGGAGGCCTACAATAATGGCGATGATGTCCACGCTTTGACGGCGCGGCTGCTGTTTGAAAAAGACGACATCACGCCAGAAGAACGGCGACTCGGTAAGATCATCAACTTTGGCGTGATTTACGGGATGGGGGCGTCTCGGTTTGCGCGCGAGGCCAATGTCAATCGCAGTGAGGCGAAGACGTTTATCGATCGCTACTACGATCGCTATCCCAACGTGTTTAAATACCTGCAACAGATGCAGCGAGAAGCGATCGCCCACGGCTACGTTCATACTCTGATGGGTCGCCGCCGCTACTTCAATTTCACCAGTGGCCAACTCCGCGACCAGCTGGGCACCGACCCCAACGACATTGATCTGGACAACCTCAAACGCATCAGCGGCTACGATGCCGGCTCGCTCCGAGCGGCGGCTAACGCCCCCATCCAGGGCTCTAGTGCCGACATCATCAAAGTCGCCATGATTCGCCTGCATGAGCTGCTGAAAGGGTATGAAACCCGCCTGCTCCTCCAAGTTCATGACGAACTCGTGTTTGAAGTGCCGCCCGCAGAGTGGACAGAACTGGAGCAAAAAATCACCGACACGATGGAATCCGCCGTCTCGCTCAAAGTGCCCCTCGTGGTCGAAGCGAGCGCTGGCCCCAACTGGATGGAAGCAAAGTAGCCGACAAAACGGTATCAGCGCCTCTTGGATGAGTCGTCTACTAAGGACATGTCGCTTTGGAGCGGCGGCGCGGCAATCTCCCATAATTGGGTGAGAGCGGATAAGACACTCTCTGCATTTTTGTCGTGCGCCCATCACCCCAAAAAGTTACTCCCGATTTCTCCGTCAGGGGGTAAAATACACCTGGAGAGGTGGCAGAGTGGTCGAATGCGGCAGACTCGAAATCTGTTGATGGGTCAAACTATCCGAGGGTTCGAATCCCTCCCTCTCCGTTCAAATCCCCACCCGGTAAAGTTTCCTGGCTTTCTGCGTCCCAACTCAGCGCAGCTTGATTACGCTGTCTGTAGGTGATTTATGCTCATTTTGGGGGAGAAATGGGGGAGACGCGGGGGAGAAAACAAAACACCGAAATCGCCTTTGCAGAGCGATTTAAGGAAGCAAATCAGCAGTTAGAGAAGATCTCAATCCGTGTAAAAGATGGTCGTTACATGTCCGAGGGCGATCCTTTCCTCCCAAGCCTGGAGATACTAAGGATTGTGGACTGAATAAGGTGTAATACTGCGGGTTGGGCTCCTATGCTAGAGAGGTAGCGCGAGGAGCGGATAGATGATCGCCCCCCGAGATTCGCATCGCTCACTATCCCCCGTATACCTCCAAGTACAATCCCATTGAGCACCGCTTGTTTCCCCATGTCTCACGGGCGTGTCAAGGCATGATCTTTGACCATGTTCAGACCGTTCAATACCTTGTCGCACGGACCACGACTCGGACTGGACTGAAGGTGTTTACGACCATTCTCGACAAGCCCTACAAAACGGGGCGAAAAATAGCTGAAGACTTCAAAGCCACGATGACGATTGTCTTTGATGACCTCTTGCCACAATGGAACTACACCGCCGTCCCAGAAGTACAGGTTATTTAATCCACGTTCCTTAGAATCTAGAAATGCGACGGCGATACCTTATTTGTAATTGCTCAACCAGGTTGACTCAAGCGATGAGCTAGCAGAGGATGTTAGGCTTTGGTCATGACTGAACTCCCCC
>NZ_JACSWC010000134.1 GCF_016888165.1 Halomicronema sp. CCY15110
CCCTTTAAATGGAACTATTCGGGCAAGCCTTTGACCTCATAATGGCTATGGTTATTTATGCCGTCGAGTACTAGTAAGCACAGAGTATTTGTGTTTATAGATTCAGAAGTGATTCCAGACCAGCAAATCATTGTAGTTCCCGTAGAAGACGCTTATTTTCTAGGACTTCTTTCTAGCCATGTTCATGTGAAATGGTCTCTTTCCGCTGGAGGAACTTTAGAAGATAGACCTCGTTACAACAACTCAGTTTGCTTCGATCCTTTCCCCTTCCCAGATCCCACCCCAGAGCAAAAACAGAAAATCTGCGACCTAGGCGATCGGCTCGATGCCCACCGCAAACAAGTGCAGGCCACCCATCCCGACATCACCATCACCGGCATGTACAACCTGCTCACCAAACTCCGCGCTGGGGAGCCCTTCACCGACAAAGACCGCGCCTACAACGATCGCGCCCTCGTCAGCACCCTCAAACAAATCCACGACGAGCTAGACCTCACCGTCCTCGATGCCTACGGCTGGCCCCACACCCTCACCGACGAGCAAATCCTCGAAAACCTCGTCGCCCTCAACGCCGAACGCGCCGAAGAAGAACGCAACGGCCACATCCGCTGGCTCCGCCCCGAATACCAAGCCCCCGATGATGTACGGGCGCACGGCCGTGCGCCCCAACAGGGCACGCTTGAAGGCATCGCCGCCCCCGAAGAAACTGTCATTGCCCCCGTCGAGCAACAGAAATTCCCCACCTCCTTCAAAGACCAGCTCGCCGCCATCCGCGACCTGCTGCGCACCCAAGGCGGCGAATGGACCGTCGCCCAAGTCAAAGCCCAATTCAAAAACGCTAGCCGCAAGCAAAAAGCCATCCAAGACTGCCTCGACACCCTTACCGACCTCGGCGTCATCGCCTGCCACACCGAAGACGGCACCCCCCGCTGGTACCTCGCCGACCTGCAAACCGCCGCCTAGCTAAAATATCCCCATCCCAACGTTGCCCCCCTTGGAGCCCGCCCCCATACCCGACCTGAGCCTCAACGAAACCCAACTCAAAGACTTGATGAAGACCGCCATCCTAGAAATCTTTGAAGAGCGGCGCGACCTCTTGCAAGACTTGATCGCTGAAGCCCTCGAAGCCATCGCCCTGATCAAAGCCATGGATGAAGGCAAGGATGCTGAGGCGGTTAGTCGAGAGGCCATCTTGGCCATTCTGGAACAGCCAGAATGAAGGTTAAATTTAGAAAAACCGTTGCACAAGACCTCCAGAAGTGGCGCAATAAAGCCTTGCTCGGCAAAGTGAGGGCGGCGATCGCGGCGATCGAAGCGGCTGACACCTTGGATGAAATCACTAACCTGAAGCAACTAAAAGGCGGCGATGGCTACTGCCGTATCCGGCTGGGTGACTATCGCACCACCGCTCGCCTGGACAGAATCGAAGAGTCGTTATTTTTCACCTGCCCCCGCTTCACCTCTCCCCATTTCTGTCACGGCAGAATGGCCGCACTGGTCGCCGAGAGGGCGATCGCTCATGGGACGAAGGTAAGTGTCCACGAGCTGATCAATAGTTGCAAAAAGCTGCACGGGTATTCAACTCTTGAATGTCCATATATCAATAGATTGAAGCCAATAGTTGAAAAGTTGAAAGAATTGAAAGGGTACCCCATCCTGATACAAGGGAAAGTAAGCCAAAAATAAGCCGACTGTCAGCACTGATGGCTGAATCCCTTGCTATGAGAAGAATTCAGTCGCTATCGTTGTTACCACTTCTGTAACGAAACGAGGAGAGCTAAAACTTTTGAACTACCCGCGATCTGCTCAGTGGCAGGGAGGTGGGAGATGAATGCCGATGCCGACGCCCAGAAGCGAAGATATCAGCACCACACTGCGTTTACTGGGGGGCGATCGCCAAACTGGAGACGACACCCCTCGCCTTGCCAGAATTTGTCCGGCAGCCAATAGTGGCCCCTTTGCCATTCTCGGCATCCCTGGTTACATAGAGACTGTACTGTCTAAGCGTTGAAAACTATGCCATTGATTAAGGTACAGACCTCATTGCCGGCCCCAGAAAGAGCCCACGTCGAAGCCATGCTCAAGGATTTGTCGAGCCGCCTCGCGGCTCATCTCGGCAAGCCCGAATCCTATGTGATGACGGCGTTTGAGGGGGATGTGGCGATGACCTTTGCCGGCACGACTGAACCCGTATGCTACGTCGAGATCAAAAGTGTCGGCACGATGGGGGCAAAAACGAAAACCATGAGCGAAGACTTTTGCACCAAAATTGAAGAGACGCTCGGCGTCCCCAAAAGCCGCACCTATATTGAGTTTGCCGATGCGCCGGGGGCCATGTGGGGCTGGAATGGGAGAACTTTTGGCTGATTTTTCATCACTGTCCATAAGCAGGGGGCGGGCCGCCCCCTTAAGGAAAATCTAAGGCGGGTCATCAATTAATTCCAGAAGCCTTGCGCTACCAACATTCCCACGCCCGCACATGCTCAACCAGCTAGGGGCTGTCACCCTGACAGGAAAAGCATTTTACGGCTAAATAAATAATGACAGCCCCTAGCCAACCGGATTGACCTTGGGGCTGGAGACGCACAGCGGGCCGCCTGATGAAATATCGACGACTGGGATCACTTCTGGCGACCGTAGCGCCCCGCGTCGGGGCTCAAAAGGGGACATCATGCCCCGGCGAGGAGGACGGTTTGGAGTGGCCTTTGGCACCTTTATGCTTCGAGGTTGTCTCATCGGCATCATCGTCGGACAAATCGACAATTTGTCCATTAAAAAATTCGGCGAAGCTTTTCACGGCGCGATCGACATCAGACGCCGACTGCCACTGATGGGCCACGGGCGCTTCTGGTCGAGTGATGGCATGGGGCGGCGCTGGTGACGCTGTCGGTTCTGGAGCAGTGGCGGGCGGCGGAGTCGGGGGGGCAGCCGACGGGTGATCGCTCTGGGCGGGGGGCGGCGACGGCGCGGTGATGGGCGGCGGGCTCTCGGCTGGCGGCGCACCCGCCACCTCTAGCGAAACTTTGACCGGCTGATTGAGTAACTGCTGAAAAGCCGCCTCAATATTGGGCAGCTTCGATTGGGCCATCTTCAGCAGCTTGTCAGACCGAATGCCCACCCGAGCCGATTTGCCGTCGTAATTAATCAAATGTCCTTGCTGTTGCAGGAGGGCGCGGGTGCCCATGGGCTTGACTTGGGCAATCACCTGCGCCCACAAGGTCACCAGATCCGGGGTGCCCGCTGGGGCAGCCGCCGATGGCGGAGTCGATGGTGAGTGGGGGACTGGGCTGGTCGGAGCCGGAGCCGGAGCCAGAGTTGGGGTTGTGACCTCAGTGGCCGGCGGGGGGGGGCTGGCAGCTGGCGGGGCAGCGGTGGGAGTGGGGGGTGGAGCCGCCGCAGTCGCGGCGGCGGGCGGTGCCGCTGACAGTGGGGGCACGGTCGGAGCAGCAGTCGGAGGAGCGGCAACGGCTGGGGCGGTTCCCCGAGGCATGGGCCGGGGAGCGATCGCCCCAGCTTCATGACTTACGCTCACCTGTGCCGACGGCAGCAAATTCATCAGCGTCACCTCTAGCCAGAGGCGCGGCTGGGTCGTGTTGCGGAGTTGCGTCTCGGCTTCGCGCAGGATCTTTTGCCCGGTGAGTAGCAGCGGTAATGAAAGGGATTGGCTAAATTCTTTCATCGCTTCCCACGTTGGGGGCGTTACGGGCACCAGGTCGGCCCGACCGCCAGCAGTTTTGGCGATGATCAGGTCGCGGTAGAAGCCGGCCAGGTTTTGCAGCACAATCATCGGCTCGCGGCCCCGATCCATCAGGCGGCGTACCGTGTCGAGGGTGGTGACGCCATCATCCGTGGCGATCGCCTGCGCCAGTTCCAGCAGGTCGCGTTCGGGGACTGCGCCCACGAGATCCCAGACCTTTTCGGCGCTGATGGGGGGGGGCAGCAGACTCAGTTGATCCAGCAAGCTTTGGGCATCGCGCAGTCCCCCCTGGGCAATTTGCGCGACCAAACGCACCGCGTCTTCGGTAATCTCGATCGCTTCTTTTTGAGCGATCGCCTGCAAATGACCCACCATCGCTTCGAGGGGAATGCGGCGAAAGTCGAACCGCTGGCAGCGAGAAATAATCGTCGGCAGCACCCGCTGGGGATCGGTTGTCGCCAGCACAAAAATGACATGTTCCGGCGGCTCTTCCAAGGTCTTGAGCAGCGCATTGAACGCCGCTGTGCTGAGCATGTGGCACTCGTCGATCACATAGACCTTGAAGCGGCACTGCACCGGGGCAAACTGGGCGCGTTCGATTAGCTCGCGAATGTTGTCAACGCCGGTGTTGCTGGCGGCGTCGATTTCCACAATGTCGAGAATGGAGCCGTTGCTGATGCCCCGACACACTTCACACTGGCCGCAAGGATGGGGATTGGGCTCGGTTTGGGTCAGGCAATTAAGAGACTTGGCGAGGATGCGAGCACTGGAAGTTTTGCCCGTGCCCCGTGGCCCACAGAACAAATAAGCTGGGGCGATGCGCTGCTGTTCTAGCGCGTGACTCAGGGTTTGGGCGATCGCGTCTTGCCCCACCAACTCGGTGAAGGTTTGCGGGCGATATTTGTGGTGGAGTGGCTCATATCCCATAGTTCTACGATACCGGGAGACGGCGGGATCTGGAGGATAAGTCTAATGCAAATGTATTAGGTCGCGTCTGCACTTAAGAAGGTTTGCCAATCAGTCAATGCTGCTGGGACAGAGGGGACATGCCGTTGGAGCAATACTAGACCATCGCGGGCATCGACAAGGCCGTATTGACCACTATCCAGCAAACCATTGATGAAGGGGACGAAGGTGTTGTAGCGATCGCGATCGCGCCCAAAGGCCACCTGATAGCGCCGCAGTCGCCCCAAATCTGCCGCGATGAACTGCACCGTTTCTGCCGTGCCCCCATCGTTCAAATATTCAATGCGGGGCATGCGCAAAATCGCTCGCCGACCAGATATGTGGGGCACGAGATAGGTCGATGCCGTGACGCTGGCTTCGGCAGGAATTTGCGCCAATAGCTGATTGATTTCCCCCGCTCGCTGCCACTGTTGCGGCAAGGGCACGTACACCAGCGGCTGATACGAGTCAGGGAGGGCAAAGGAAAACGTCCGGCTGGGGTTGGTAAACGGTACCAGCACCAGCGAGATGATCAGGCAAACGCGCCAAACGCGGCGAAAGGTACGGCTGGGCGATCGCGGGGTCACCTTTTCCAGCCCCTGACCAAACCGTCGAAAGCCCTGGCCGCGCCACCAAATGATCGCCCCGTAAAACATGCCCGGCACCACATTCAGCGCGTAGCGAATACTGGTGTTGAGGCCAGAATTGCTTTCCGTCAAAGTCATTTTGAGCAGGGGCGGGCCAGCCATAATCCAAGCGGTCGGCGACAGCGCGGGAATGAACGCTAGGGGCAGCCAGTGTCCGGCCAGGTATTCCAACGTGCCATCCAGCGGGGTGACGAGTTCGCGCAGCAGCAGTCCGGGTTGGCTCACCATCGCCCACAGCACTTCAAGCGTTGACGCTTCTTCACTATCGAGGTATTGGCCGAACTCCTCAATCATGAACCGTTTGGAAATGTCGTCGGAGAAGATCGGCATGAAGACATTCGTGACCAGCACAAAATAGCCGACACTCAGCGCGCAGACCGCCGCCCCGATCGCCGGATGGCGGCGACTCGCCAGCAGATACGCCCCGACGCCAAACAGCGGAATGGCGCTATCTTCGCGCACCGCCAAAATTGCCAAACATAGCAGCCCAAAGATGGCCCAGCGGCGATATTCCATCGCTAGCAGCAGGCCAAAGATAAAGAGGGGAATCTGCCCTAAATCGTGGAAGTTGGCGAGGTAGGGATTGAGGACAGCGATCGCCCCATAAAAGCTCACCATGATCGCGAGTGAGAGGCGATGCTCCAAATGCTTGCGGGCTAGAAAATAGAGCAGCAGACCGGCGATCGCGGCAAATGCCGCTTGCAACACGGACAACGTCACGGGCGAGGGCAAGAGCCGGTAAATCGGCCACCACAAGAGCAGCGCAGGCGTGAAATGCTGACCCAGACGGCGATAGTCCACCCTCGGCAATTCCCCCGCGTGAATCACATCGGTCGATAACTGGGAAGACAGCGTGCTCTGGAAGAAATTGCCGTGGGCATTATTCCAAAACACCTGGTTAAAGATGCCCTGATCGTAGGAGGCGTAATAGGTGAAATAACGATGCAGCAGCAGTCCGGCGATGATCAGGAAAAAGGCCGTCGCGATCGCCCCGACCCGCCTCAAATCTGCTTCCTTGCGCCAACTCAATATCATGGTGCGACGTTCAACCTACCCGGCGATCATGCTTCCTGCTCCGTAGAATACCGCCTGGGTGCCTCACTCAGCACGATTTTGGAGCAGCGATCGCCCCCTGGAACTTCAGCCTCGTCGTCTAGGATGAGAACGGTGGATATTTGGCAGCAGTATGGCGCGATCGCAACAATCATCCCAGGGCAACTGGCATCTGAGAAAGCTTGGACAATATCTGCGACCCCATTGGCGACAGGTCGCCCTGGGCACCCTAGCGCTGCTGCTGGTGAATCTGGTCGGCGTGCGGATTCCCTTGCTGATACGCGATGGCATTGACGAGTTGCAGGTCACCTTTAGCTTTAACCGCATCACGTATTATGCGGTGGTGGTGCTGGTGCTGGCTTCGATCATGTGGGGCATGCGCATGGCGTCGCGCATCCTGATTTTTGGGGTGGGGCGACAGGTTGAGTTTGACCTCAAGCAGCGCATTTTTCAGCACCTGCTGGGCATGGAGCCGAGTTATTTTGCCACCAACACCATTGGCGAATTAATTAGCCGCGCCACTAGCGATGTGGATAACATTCGCCGCCTGTTGGGCTTTGCCGTGCTGAGTTTGGTGAACACCCTGTTTGCCTACGCCTTCACGGTGCCGGTGATGTTGTCGCTAAATGTGCGACTGACGGTGGTGGCGCTGGCGGTGTATCCAGTGATGTTGATTTTGGTGCGGCTGTTTAGCGATCGCCTGCGCAATCAACAACTCCGCGTGCAGCAATCCACCTCGCGCCTGAGCGAACTGATTCAAGAAGACCTGAGCGGCATTTCGCTGATCAAAATCTACGCCCAGGAAGAGAACGAGCGCCGCGCCTTTGCGGAACTAAACGATACTCTGCTGGATGCCAACCTGACCCTCGCCCGCACCCGCAACACCCTGTTCCCGCTGTTGGGGGGGCTGGCCAGCATTAGTCTGCTGCTGATTTTGGCGACGGGGGCCGGGGCGATCGCCGATGGGGCGCTGTCCGTCGGTGACTTTATCGCCATGGTGCTGTACGTGGAACGGTTGGTCTTTCCCACCGCGCTGCTGGGCTTCACCATCACGGCCTATCAGCGGGGCGAGGTCAGTATCGATCGCGTCGAGGCGATTCTCACCAGCACACCGAAGATTGTCGATGCGCCTACGGTTCAGGCTTTACCCAGCGAAACGGTCAGCGGACGCCTGGAAGCCCGCAATCTGAATTTTGCCTACCCCGACAGCAAAACTCCGGCGCTCAACGGCGTATCGTTCACCATTCAATCGGGAGAAACGGTGGCGATCGTCGGCCCCATTGGCTCCGGCAAATCGACCCTGGCCAATGCCCTGCCCCGCCTGCTGGATATTGCGCCCGGCCAAATCTTCCTCGACGGTCAGGATATTACGGACATTCCTCTGGCGGACTTGCGGCAGGCGATCGCCTACGTGCCCCAAGAGAGCTTCCTCTTCAGCACCACCATCAAGAACAACATTCGCTATGGGGAACCGCTGGCGGAATTACCGGAAGTGAGACACGCCGCCAAACTCGCCCAAATCGCCCCCGAAATTGACAACTTCCCCAAACAATACGAAACCATTGTGGGGGAGCGGGGCATTACGCTCTCCGGGGGCCAACGACAGCGATCAGCCCTCGCCCGTGCCCTCATGGTGGAAGCGCCCGTGGTCGTCCTCGACGATGCCCTCTCCAGCGTCGATAACCAAACCGCCACTGACATTCTCAATAACCTGAAAACGGGAACTCAAAATCAGACGGTGCTCTTTATCTCTCACCAAATGGGCGTCGCCGCCTTGAGCGATCGCATCATGGTGGTGGATCAAGGCCGCATCGCCCAAATCGGCACCCACGACGAACTCGTCCGCCAACCCGGCCTCTATCAACAACTTTGGGAGCAACACAAACTCGAAGAAGTGCTGCTGTAAGGCAACGCGCCGGACTGGCCGAGACAAGATGAACGCCCATTAAATTGCGGTAGTCAGCATGCTGTTAACCATTGGCTGAATTACCAACCTGTTTAGTTTGCACATCAGTAGAAGTCTGACGATCTCCCAACTGAGAACCGCTGCCCAGACCAAACTGCGCCGTGTTGAGCCATTCAGCCTTGACCAGCGACCACCAATCTGAAGTGAGCCCCTGCTGGATGTAGGCGTAGGGCAACCAGCCATACCCATGGTCGCCCCACTCATTGCCCCAACAGTTGCGAATCAGAAACGCGCCTTGGGCAAAGTATTTGTCCTCAGGGTTAGGGGTGGCATCTGTAGCTATCTCCACGGGGGGGCAGCATGGTTCCCCGTCCGCATTGAGCACGACATGATCATCCGCATACCCTACCGCCACTAATGCATGACCGCCTTCGTTGAGGTCGTCGGCACAAGGTAGCGGCAGGTCGCCATCTTTGAGGGATTCTAAATAGGCCGAGCGATACAGGCTAAACCCAAACGCACAGGGAAAACCCGCTGCCAGCAACGCTTTGATCTGTAACAACAACGCTAGCTTGTTGGTCTCTTTCAGCGGGTCAAGGCGAAAATATTTGAGGGCCTGATAGTTTTGGGCGTACGCAAAACAGAAGCCGCCGGGGTGGGTATCCAGCCGGGTTTCGTCATAGGGCCAATACTTTTCGGGAGGGGTGCCAAACAACACCATCGCTTTCATGGTCTCACGCAGGGAGGTGCCGACGTTGCCCGTAACCTGCATCAAGTCACGGGTTACTTTGTAGAGAAAGAGGCGAGACGCTTCATAGTAGCCCTGGGCGCTGCGTTTGTGAAAATATTCCACGAGGGCGATCGCGGCATGGCTGGAGCAAGCTTGCAGCGTGCCCTGATTTTCAATGGGGGAGCACCAAGGCGTCAGGTCTACCGAACTAGGTAAGCGCAACCATGAATCTTTGGTGTTTGGAGCGGCCTGCGATCGCAAAATGGGGATATGGATTAGAGGTTGAAGGGAGGTGGACTTGACCACATTCTTCTCGTTAGTTGCTTCCTGGTCAATTGCCTGACCAGCCAGAAGAAAAACATCGCCACTGGCTAATCGTGTCGGCGGACGTGTGGTCAATTTTGGCTGACGAAATAACTCCTTCAGTTTGTCATCGATCTGTGGGGTGATCGCTACGTCAAAGAAATATAGGCTGTTTTTGATAAATTGCAGAATGTCTTGCTGTAGTAGAGTGTGATCGCCCTCTGGAGACTGGAGGCACTCGAAATCCCCGACTGCTTGGTAGCAAAACTGCAATGTCTGCCAGATTTCATCACAGAGCCTCTGCATTGCGACGCCATCATCGCCACCATCGCTGACATTCGTGACTGAAGCAAACGTGCGAAAAGCGAGATAGCGTTCTCGAAAATCGGCTCGCTGGCTAATTTGCGCCCACGGCAATGCACTGGCGGCGATATCATTGAGCTGAAGATGTTGCAGCGCTGAGAGGGCGAGGGGCAGATACAAATTGTGAATGAGGAACACCATATTTTTTTTGCGGGAGTTGAATCGATTGATAGGAGCGGCCAAAATCGTCGCACTTTCAATCAGTGGATAAACCACATCAATCACCGCCTGAAACTGGGCCGGTTGCGCTTTCACCAGTGTATTTAGCGTTTGTCGACTGTGGGGAAAAGCAAGTTGATAAAAAGTCTTTAAATAATCGTGGGGGACGGTTTTAATGGTGTGGGTTGAGGCCGGACTTGAGGCATCAGGGACAAATTGAGCGGGTTGCAGCACGACCATGGAGTTGTAGTGCTGTTTGAGTTTTTCGCTGATCTGACGGGTGGTGTCATCCGCTGATGACTGATCGATGAGGTGGTTGAGCAGAGCGATAATGTCATTTTCGCGATTTTCTAAAGCTTCAATAATTCTGAAATCGCCTGCTTCCACTAGGCTTTGCAGCGTAAAGTCATTGCGATCAGGATGATCAGGCACCCACCCAGTAACGATGCTTTTCATGGCAATTTCCCCTGAAGTTTGCAGATTTCGTCTAATTGACTCATGGTGATTGGGCCGCCTTCTGGCATAGTCGCTCCACGGCGGCACTAGCGTTCAAACTGTCGTGATAGGTTTGGGTGCGATCGCAGCTTTGTCGCACCAGGGTAGATAAATCGGTATCAAAAGGCCACTGCCGACCGTAGCGGTCTGAGCCGACGGTGAGCAGCCACTGGCCATCGCGACTGAAGTAGATGTCATTGACTGACCCGGTGTGACCATGCCACATCGCGACGAGGTGGCCAGTGGCATCCCAAATTCGTACGTAGCTATCGGCACTGCTGGTAGCCAGATATTTACCATCTGGGCTAAAGGCCAATCCCCAGACGCCGCGATGGCTCCCCTGAACAGCAGGAGCAAAATTTTGCAGGGTTTGTAGCCGCTCCCCCGTCATCGACCATATCTTCACTAAACCTTCTTGGCCAGCGGTGGCTATAGATTGACCATCCGGGCTGACCACAGCGTTATGCACATTGCCGTCATGGGCGACCCACTCCGCTTTCACCGCGCCTGTGGTATCCACAATTTTGATGCGCCCACCTTCTTCTGCGGTTAGCAAACGAGTTCCGTCCGCTAACCAGTTCACGCGGGTGATGGGCTGCGTACTGGTAATGTTCATTTGGGGTTGACCGTCACGGTTCCACAATATGAGTTGGCCATCAAAATCCACTGTCGCGATGATCTGTCCATCAGGGCTAAACTTCAGGTCAGAGATAAATCCCGCCGGGTCTGTAAAAAATTCCTGCAGCAGTCGCCCCTCAGCATCTAGCAGTTTTATGCCCCGAGGAGCCCGATTGAGCGTTGACTCGTTGAAGTCGGCTGTCCCCGCGATCGCGATAGTGCCATCTTCAGCGATGTCTACCGCCTGCACAGTGCCGGCAAAACCGGGAATCTCCACTTTGCGGCTTGAGCGATGCCAGATACTCACCAATCCTTGATCGCCAACTACCGCAAAAGTGTCTTCACTCGGATGCACGGCCAGGGTGTACATTTCATTTCTTTCGCGAAAAACCGTCTTTTCGATTGACCACAGCCGAATCGTCTGATCGCGACTCGCGGCGGCAATAAACGAATCGTCGGGGGCAAAGCTCAGCTTATTGATGTGATCGTCCGCCTGATAAGTCATCAGAAAATTGCCGTCGAGGTCAAAGAGGCGCACCTGCCCATCTGTACTTGCGACAGCCAGAACATTGCCGGTGTTGCTAAAGCGCACATCCCGCAGTTCTAGATCGGCATCGGCATCCTCTGAACTGATGGAAATAGTCGTGCGCAAACTGCCATCGGTATACCAGAGTTGCACACTGCCCGATTGGTTGGCAGCGGCCAACAGCGGTTGGGTGGGATGAAAGGCGACGGCAAACACGGTGCCGCCATCGACACTCGGTAACACTTGACGAGAAGTCCCCTCGGCATCCCATAACCGCGCCGTGCCATCGTTGCTCGCCGTGGCTAACCATTCGCCCTGCGGACTGTACGTCACATCAATCACCTGATCGGTGTGATCGTCGAGCGTCGCCACTTCCGTGCCCTCCTGGTTCCACAGTTTGGCCGTGCCATCCAGGCTGGCGGTGGCGATTTGCTGCCCATCGGGACTCACATCTACGCTGTAAACCACATCATCATGCCCAGTCAACACGGCTTGCGGTTTAGGCGGAGTCGCTGTAGACAGGGGGGTGATCGCCCAAATCTTGGCCGTTTTATCCCAGGCGGTAGTGACCAGCCACTGCCCATCGGGACTAAAGGCTAAATCGGTCAAAATGGCAAAGTTAGTCGCATACCAGTGCGCCACCGGTTGCCCGTCGGGGGTCCAGAGTCGCAGCTCCCCGTCGGCATCCCCCGTAGCGATCAGGTCACCGTTGCGGTTAAACGCTACGGTTTGCACGCCATCTTGGTGGCCGGTCAAAATGTGGGTAATGGGAATCGCATGGTGATCGCGAATGAGATTCCCCAATACTTGAGCATTCAGCGCTGACGTATCGCTCCGAAACCCCCATAGCTGGTCGAGATAGCTGGCAGATTTCAGGCTATTGATCAAGTTTTCCGGATCGCTGGGGTCCAAATCGTAGACGCGATCACCCGCCAAATTCAGCGCTTGAATTGTTTCGGCTAGGCCGCTTTGTGCTTGCTGTATCGTGCGATAAGAAAAGCCCAACGAGGCAACGATGATGCCGCCCGCGATCGCCAATGCCCCTCGTAAAATCTGCCGTCGCCGCTGGTCAGCCCGATAAGTCGCGCGGCTGATTTGCAAATATTCCCGCTGCAGGGCGGTAGGCGGAGGAGATTTTTGCTCGGCGTCGGTGAGCCAGATGGCGGCGGTGTCGAGTTCGGTACCACGCAGCAGGAGGCTGTCGTTGCGCTGCTTGGTTTGCCACTCCAGGGCTTTGAGAGAGAGTTGGGTGTGGGCAGCCAGGTGGTCGCGATCGCTTTCCAGCACCCGCACCAATTCTCGGAAGCTGGCGTCAAACTCGGCAGCGTCGGGGCGAAAGTCGATCCACTGGACAGGGCGTAACACTCGGTGCAGGTCTTTGGGATCGACATCGCGGCAGAGGACGGTGAGCACTCGCTTGCCCAAGGACTCGGCGTAGGTGACTTCGTCGTCGCAGTAGGGCGAGTTTACCGACTCTGGCGACAGCACAAACAGGAAGTGGTTGGCGACTTCGATGCCGCGATGGATTTCTTGCTGAAAGTCGCTTCCCGAGGCGATGCTTTCCTGGTCGAACCAGGTAGTTTTGCCCTGTTCCTGCAAGGTTTCGTTGAGCTTGCGGGCAAAGTCGCTGTCGGTGCGCGAGTAGGAAATGAAGACATCCAGGGAGCCGACGGGGGGCTGTTGCAGGCTGGTTTCGATGAATTGGATGTGCAGCAGTGTGGGGGCACTCTGGGGGCGATCGCGGGCCACTTTCAGCCAGGTTTCGGCATGGCGCAGGTTATAGCCCCGCAGCAGGTGCGCCGGATTTTGCTGTTGCCGCTGCCATTTCAGCGCTTTGACCAAAAGCTGCTTGTGTTCGTTGTGGTAAGTCGCATCGGTGGCGACGGTTTTGAGCAGTTGGTCGAGTCCGGCTTGGTGCGAGTCGGACTCCGAGGGCGCAGTCAGATCAATGGCTTGCCACCCTTGCAGGTGATCGGGTAAGTCGGTGGGCGCAACGGCGTTGACCATCACAGGAATGAGGCGCTTATGCAGCTCTAGGGCGATGGCGGTCGCCTCCTGACAGTGAGCAGACTGTACCGACTCTGGGGAGACGACCATCACGATATTGTCAGCCTGCTCGATGCCCGTGCGCACCGCTTGCGAGACATCGGCACTGGCCTGAATGTCGGCCCCGTCATGCCAGACAGTGATGCCCTGACGTTGCAGCACCCGCCGCAGTTCATCAGCTCGGAGTTGGTCGCTGGAAATGTATGCCAAAAACACCCGTGTCATCAAGTTTTGGGCGTTTTTGAGGCTCTCGACAATATATTCGCAGTGCAAATCCGTCGGTTCACAGGGGGGCTGGCGATCGCTGAACGGTTGGTGCAGCCAGGACTCGGCTTGTTCGCGATCACGCCCAATCAGCAGATACTGAGTTTGCTTTTGGTGCCGCTCCCAGATGAGTGCCCGGTCGAGCAACCAAGTGTGGGTGTGAACGTAGTCGCGATCTCGTTCAATCAGTTCCAGCAAATTGCGGCACCCAGCGGCGTAGTCATCAACGCCGTCGCGCAGGTAAATCCAGTTGATTTTGCTCAGTTCGGGGGGCATGTTGGTAAAGCTGGAATGCTTACCCGCTGCACAATATGCTTGCCACTCGGTCTCGGTACCATCGGGATGGCGCTGCTGCCAGGTTGCATAGCTGATTGCCTCGACGTGCAGCAGCGGAATGATGCGCTTGCGATATTTGACAGCCAACTCCACCTCAAGGCTGCAATAGGCCGAGTTGATGGAATGGGGCGCAATGATGAAGACGAAATTGTCGGACTGCTCAATGCCGCCGTCAATCTGCTTTTGATAATCGACGCCAAACGGAATGTCGTTAAAGTCGAACCAGGTTTGCAAGCCTGCCGCCGTGAGGCGATCGCTCAACTTGGCGGCAAAGTCTCTGCTGTCTACTCGCCCATAAGAAATGAACACATCTTGGTAGTCACTCATAACACCCCTGTCGTTGCGTTGGTGCTGCCCCCACCACTAGCTGTTGCTTCACCCAGGTGATAGCCCCTTATCTTCTGGGGGCAAAACTGATACGGCAAGCCTCTGTTGCCTCGCTGGGTCGAACACACATTTCAGCGATTGCCGCTTCTGTGCCCTGCTCTGATTGCGCGTAGCTTATAGGGGATATGCTGCCAAGATACCCGGGAGCTCTCCCAAGTTCGTCAAACCATCATGCTTTTTATAGTTGTCGTTTATACAACTTTATGAAGGGGGCGGTATCGTGGTTGGGCAATCTGGGAGCGATCGCTTACGTGTCTCACGAAAGTTGGCTGGGGCGAACTCGTCCGCCAACCCGGCCTTTACCAACAGCTTTGGGAGCAACACAAACTCGAAGAAGTCTTGCTATAGCGCCGCCTGGTCGCGCTGCCCCTTGGATGCCGACAAGTCAGGCGACCCACCAGCATGAAAAAATTTATTGACTTAGCGGGTTATTGCGCCTCAACCCGGCACAATGAAGTCGTTCAGTTAGGCTGACAAATAAGCTTATGAAACGGCGGCAATTGGTCGGCTGGGGACTCATTGGAGTTTGCTTGGCGCTCCTGTTCAACCTGACGGGGTGTAATCAGCGATCCGCTCCCTCCGGCGGCCCCAGCCGTTTGGTCATCGGTCTCGTTAGCTACGATACGGGGGCGGCAGCCTCGGTCGATGCCTACACGCCGCTCAAAAACTATCTGAGCGAAGCTTTGGGGGCTCAGATCGAGCTAGAACCCGTGTTTAACGAACTGCGGGCAGTGGAGCAGATTCAGGCCCAAGCGTGGGATTTGGCTTTTGCTCCGGCAGGGTTGGCCGCGATCGCCGTCGAGGATGCGCAATACATTCCCCTGTTTCCGTTGCAGGGCAGCCCAAAACAGCGATCGGTGGTGGTCGTCCCCGCTGATAGCACCGCTGAGTCTTTGTCTGATTTGGCGAATGAAGTGATTGCATTAGGTGAGCCGGGGTCGGCCACCGGCTACTACCTACCGCTATACGACTTGTATGGGTTGACCTTTGCCGAAATTCGCTTTGCGCCGACGCCCAAGACGGTTCTAGAGTGGCTTGCTCAGGGCGACGTGGCGGCTGGCGCGCTTTCAGAAGAAGACTATCAACAATATCGCAATGAGTTTGACGCCAATACTTTGCGGGTGCTGCATGAGAGCCGCACGATCAACAACGGCGCGGTGTTGCTCAGTCCCGCGATCGATCGCAACCAGCAGCGACTCATTGAGGACGCCATGCAGGCGGCCCCGGCCAGCGTCGCCTCCGATGCCGGCTATATCGCCAACGCCGCACCTCCGACTTTTGACCAACTCATTCAGCTCGTGGACAAAGTGCGCCCCCTGGAAGATCGTGTACGAGAGCAACCAGCGGTCTTGACGATGCCGGGCGAAGGGTCAGCGGCGGAAGAGGCGGCTCCATAAAGGCCGCTCCCCCAAGAAAAGCTATCGCCGGAAAACGAGCATCTGTGACCACGCCGCAAACGGCGGGTTGCTAAAAACGGCGGGTTGCTCAGCTGGGCGTCAAGCAACGATCGCTGCTGGGACATCGGCTGGCAGAAGAAAATGACGGGCCATCTGAACTCAATGCCAAAATCGATCTGGCAGCGACATCACGGGCTTGTCATGTGATCAGAATTTCGCTGAGGACACCCGTAAAATTCCATGAAACTGGCTCCATACTGACATCAATCACAGCGGCTTACGTTACGGTAGTCGTAAATTGATCAATAACTGTGGCAGTTACGGATTGACGACGATCGGCGTAACGGGTACGCAGGCCCAGTTTTTTGACTGTCCTACACAATTTGTAGGTAAATCGGCAGCTCAGGGTTGAAGCATCTGATTAGTAGCAGAGCCTTTTGAGTAAAGGCCCTGACGATAGGTGGCATATTTTTCCCAATGGTATGAATTATCCGATACCTGACAACTCCCAAGGACAGCGAACCCTCGCAGCGATCGTGTTGACCGATGCGGTGGGCTTTAGTGCCCGCATGTCGATTGATGAGGAGAATACCCTCAGCCTGATTCATCGTGACTTGGGGCTAATGGAATCCTTGTGTCAACAGTTCGAAGGACGGATGATTAAGTCTACGGGCGATGGGCTGCTGATGTGTTTTTCGAGTGCGGTGCAGGCGGTGCACTGTAGTTTAGAAATGCAGCATCAACTGGCCGATGCCTACCAGGCCATTCCCCCAGAGCAGCGCCTCGAACATCGCATTGGCGTGCACCTGGGGGATGTCTTCTTTAAAGATGGCGATGTGATGGGCAATGGGGTCAACATTGCGGCCCGGTTGCAAACCGAAGCTCACCCAGGGGGCATCTGCATCTCACAGATTGCTTACGATGTGGTGAAATCGCGAGTGGAGCTGAACGCGACCTACGCTGGCCCGCTGCAACTTAAAAATATTCAGGAACCACAACCGGCTTACCATATTGACCCTCATGGCAAAGCGGCGACCGATGATGCCACCGCGACCTACCAAGAGTCGGTGATCTCCTCAGAGGCGACCCGGCGAGAGCCTGATCATGCGGGTTCGTCCCGAGCCAAGCTGGGGCCGGGCAGTAAGGTGGGAGGTCGCTATGTGATTCAGCGGGTACTGGGCCAAGGGGGGTTTGGCCGCTCATATTTGGTCGAAGATTCCCAGCGATTTGGGGAAGCGTGTGTCCTGAAGGAGTTTTTTCCCCGCAATGCGTCGAAGCGATCGCTGCAAAAAGCCCTGGATCTCTTCAAGCGCGAAGCCAAAACGCTGTATCAAATCAACCATCCTCAGGTGCCCAAGTTTCTGGCGGGCTTTACCCAAGAGCAACGCCTGTTTATCGTGCAGGAGTACATCGACGGCGTCACCTATTCGCACCTGCTCAAAGAGCGTAAGCGCAACGGCCAGACCTTCACTGAACCTGAGATTAAGCGCTGGCTGATTCATATGCTGCAAGTGCTGGAGTATCTCCATGGCTTAAATATCGTGCATCGCGATATCTCTCCGGACAATGTCATGTATTGCCGCGAACGCGACCTGCCCATTCTCATCGACTTTGGGCTGGTCAACGATGCCATGAATGAGATTTTGTCGGGCGAAGACGAGCAAGACGAGGATGCACCGCGCACGGCCACGGTGGTGGGCAAATTTGGCTATTCCCCGCCGGAGCAGATTCAACTAGGCCAATGCTTTCCGTGTAGTGATCTGTATGCGTTGGGGGTGACCGCGATCGTCATGCTCACCGGACGCTATCCGCGCGAATTGATGAATCGCCATACCCTCGATTGGCAATGGGAACAGCAGGTGGCGATCAGCTCCTCGTTTGCGATGTTGCTGCGCCAGCTGATCCATCGTCAGCCGCAGGAGCGGTTTCAGTCGGCGTTGGCGGTGCTCGAAGCCCTCACGCCGCTGCTCGGGGTCGAAGAAGTCAGTTCCCCCCTGCCGCAGTCGATGCTCACTATGACGCGCATTGATCTGTCGCCGGATCCCCAAGCGGCCCCGGAATTTAATGCACCGATGCACATTCGTTCGACTTCGTTGCTGCAAAATGAGGCGTTTGTCTCTCGCTGTCGAGAGGAGTTGACCCGCTGCATCGGCCCGATGGCGACCCTCATTATTGAAGACGCGATCGATCAATATCCGGATGCCAGTCCCCACGAATTGGTGGAAATTTTGGCGTCACAACTGTCTGATGGCAAACAGGCAGAGCAGTTTGTCAGCAGTATTCATTTATCGAGTGCAGCGGCCAATCCTACTAGTCAGGTGAGTCGCTCGGGGCTGACGCGATCGCAGGGAGCCACGAGTGCAGCCCGCTCCATCAGCCAGGGCCACAGCCGCGCTTCAGGGTTCCCCTCCAGTCCTAGCATCAGTGGTGAGCCGTCAACCAATGATGAGACTGGAGCAGGCTTGAGTCCAGACTTTATCCACCAATGCCAACAGGCGCTAACCCGCTGTGTCGGCCCGATGGCGGCGATGCTGATTGAGGATGCGCTGGCCGATTATGCTCACCTCCAACGGCCCGATTTTGTCGCGCAGTTGGCAACTGAAATTCCTGATCCCAAAAAGGCGCAGGAATTTCAACAGCAGTTACTGGGATAAGTCGTTAGACGAAGAACCACTGCGTCGCCCCTCGCGATAGCGCTCTAACCGTTTCATCGCCATTTGCAAACTCAAGCGCATGCGGTTAAACGCTTCGGCCAGTTTGCCCACTTCGTCTTGCGAGTCCTGCGTGAATTCGGCCTCGGTATCGCCCATGCTGACGGCCTCGGCCACCATTGCCATGCGGTTCAGCGGTTTAACCACGAAGCGCTTGAGCCATAGGTTGACCAGGACGATCGCCACCGCAAACGCCACGATAAAGATTCCTAAAATCAGCACTAAAGACTGTCTGGCGGCCTGCACGACTCGTTCGGCGGGGACGGAAATCATTTGTGCCCCAACGATTTCATCCAATTCCCAACCGAAGCCATTTTCGGAGCCATAGCGCTCAATCATGCTGGCCGGGGCCGCCGCTGGGGTACTGTGGCATTCCAGACAGCTTTGCTGAGTAATTTTGATGGGGCGAGCAATGTAGTAGAGATCTCCCGCTGGGGTACTGCGAAAGCCACTGACTTCTGAAGCACTGTTGGGATTGGCCCGAAAACTGTTGACGAGTTCGGTCTCAAAGGCATCAGCCTTGTCCCTCAAGTTAGTGGGGTTGAGAGTTGCTTCTTTGTAAAAAAAGTCACTGTAGTTCGGGTTCAGGCGAAAGGTTTCAAAGACCTCGCGGGCGGAATAAGCGGGCACACTTTCGGGGAGAAATTCTTCGTCCAGCCGATCCGCAATTTCGGGTTGCACCTGCTCGCTGGTGTAACCGCGAATGGCGTTCATGGTTTCCATTAGCATGAGGGCGTTGGTGGTGAGTTGGCCTTGGGTGCCGCGATTGAGCACCGAAGAGAGGGCCACACCACTGGCCAGCACGCCGCCTAAGAAGACTAACGTGAGCAAGAGCGTAAATTTTTGACCTAGTTGCAGATTTTTAAGCTTAATCATAGGGGGCGACTACTCATGGAGGACTCTGTAATGTCAATACACATGCAATGACGGGATTTCGGGGAAGTGACCATCAGGCAAAGTTGCCAGAACCGTGCCATCACGTTCGCATGACAATTTCGGGGTTTCTCCTAACCTTCCCAGCGGCAATAATCCTGATGTAGCACCCTGTTCTGATTTCCCTCCAATCTACGCACAGAGTGCTCGGAAGGTTCCAAAACTTTGCTTTCATTTCATTTCATGCGATCGCGACTGTCAACTGGGTCACGAGCATTGAGGGCAAGGGTTCATTCTGCCGAGGCTACCGTCAGGCAGTCGTGGAGCGATCGCCAGCCCAGCCCCTCATATCGCGCCAGTTCCCGCTGGGGATGCAAAATTTCCACCAAGATTTCCAAAGAATCCACCAAGCGCGGCCCCGGACGGTTGAAATATTGATTGCCGTCGGTGACATACACGCGCCCCGTCTTGACGGCCCGGAGCATAGACCAATAGGGATGATCGCGTAACCCCCGACTCTCGCGGATCGTCGTCGCCATGTCGTAACCACAGGGCATCAAAATGATCACTTCGGGGTCAGTCTTAACGAGATCATTCCAGGTAATCCACGGGGAATGTTGACCGACTTGGGCCAGCAGCGCCCGTCCCCCCGCCAGGGACACCAATTCCGGCACCCAGTTGCCCGCCGACATCAGCGGATCGGGCCACTCGATGCACACTACCGTGGGGCGGTGAGAGACCGTTGCCACCTGCTGCTGGCAGCGGTCAACGCGGGCTTGGAGGGCCGCGATCGCCGCCTCCGCCCTGGCCGCTCCAGCATCCCCCAACAGCGCGATCGCCACCTGACGAATATCACCCCACACCTCTTCCAGACGATTCGGTTGCAGTGACAAAATTTGGGGCGATAGGCCGGTGAGGGCAGCTACCGCCGCTTCCACCTCTGGCAGACTGACGGCACAGACTTCACACTGGGCCTGGGTCAGAATGTGGGTCGGTTGCAGCGCTTGCAACACATCGGTCTTGATTTGGTAAACACTCAGCGCCGATTGCAGTAGCTGGGTCACGCGATCGTGGATTTCGCCACTGGTGCCCTCGGGATTGAATTTGGGCGCAGTGCAGGTGGGCAGCGCGGTCACCGCCGCTGGAAAATCGCACTCATGGCTACGCCCGACCTGATACTCCGTCAGGCCGAGGCAGTGCACAATTTCTGTCGCGCTGGGCAGTAGGGAAACAATTTTGAGCGGGTTCATGGCAGGGCACCGAAGTCAGCAATGGAGACTTAGGGACACTATATCGGCCCCGTTGGTTTCTGGAACTGGCGATCGGGGCAGGTATTTCTAAGTTGGTGCATACCGCCCCAGCAGCATCCGCAGGACAATGGCCGCTGAGGGGTGACGGGCGAGGGGTGACGGGCGAGGGGCGGGGGGCAAGGGGTGACGGGCGAGGGGCGGGGGGCAAGGGGTGACGGGCGAGGGGACGGTTCCCTGTCGGATCAACCGAGACAGTCAGGAATAGTCCGAGGGAACCGTCCCCTAACAGTTCCCTGACCGGTTAGTCCCCTAACAAGGTTAGATTTTTGGGGCAACGGGGTTACGTGTTCAGCCGTGGGGGGGCAATCGCCACGCCAAAAGCTTCACAGTTCCCACGGCAGGGGCGCAGCATCGGTTTCGGGGGGCTCTGCGGGGGCGGTCTGGGGCGATCGCAATGCCTCCAAGCCCTGAAAGTCAAAGAGCTGCGGGTCGGCCAACTGACTCTCGGAAACGTGCTGCAAGCTACGAAAAATCGAGTCCACCCGCCCCGGCGATTCCCGTTCCCACTGGGTCAGCATTTGCTTGATCTGCACCCGTTGTAAATTGTCTTGGGAGCCGCAGAGAGTGCAGGGAATGATGGGAAACTGCCGCTGGCGGGCATACCGAGCGATGTCTTTTTCTGGACAGTAGGCGAGGGGACGAATGACAATGTGGCGGCGATCGTCCGTCAGCAGCTTGGGCGGCATCGCCTTCATGCGTCCCCCGTGGAAGAGGTTGAGGAAAAACGTTTCCACCAGGTCGTCGCGATGATGACCCAGGGCAATTTTCGTCACCCCTTCCTCCGCTGCGACCCGATACAACACCCCCCGCCGCAGCCGCGAACAGAGGCCACACATGGTCTTGCCTGCCGGAATTACCCGCTGCACCACGCTGTAGGTGTCTTGCTCCACAACGCGGAACGGCACCCCTAGTTGGCTCAAATACTCCGGCAGTACGTGGGCGGGAAAATTCGGCTGCTTTTGATCCAGATTCACCGCCAGCAGCTCAAACTGCACGGGGGCGCGGCGCTGCAAACTCATCAGCATGTCCAACAGGGTGTAAGAGTCTTTGCCACCGGACAGGCACACCATCACTTTGTCCCCGTCTTGAATCATGCCGTAGTCTTCAATGGCTTTACCCACCTGCGATCGCAGCCACGCCTGGAGTTTTTTGAAGGTTTTTGAGGTCGGTCGAGTGACGGGAGCCGTAGTCATAACCAATGAGGAATAGAGAACGCGGTCAACGGGGATGTCATTCATTGTAGAGAGGGGCGATCGCTCTACTCAAGCAATCCCTCACACCCAACCACCCTCACACCCAACCACCCTCACACCCAGCCACCCTCACACCCAGCCACAGTGATACCCTATTAGAGCTGTCATTCCCCGCCATCAATGCTGACTCTGCCCCCCCTGCTTGCTGCTACTGAACCCGCTGCCATGTGGTCGTTAGAGAAATTCGTCTGGGCAGACTATCGGATTGCGGTACTCTTCACGGTTTTTTTGCCCCTGATTTTGCTGATTTGGGCGTTTGTGCAAAAAAACGAAAGTATCCAGCGATTGTTGACCATCTACTGGCGTGTGGCGAGTCTGCTGATGATCACGGTGTATCTAATGATTGGCGGCTTGACGTTTAGCTTTCTGACCGGGCTGATGGCGCGTATCTTGATTCCGCTCAGCCTGTGGTTTTGGGAAGATCTCAACGAAGAGATTCGTGAACAACCTAACTCAGTGCTGCGATTTGTGTTTGTGGCCTGGCGCTGGGCGGTCAGCCTCTACAGCGCTGCCGGGGCGGTGTTTTTGGCGCTGTACATCCCCTGTGCATTTTCACGCGGTCAGTTTGCCGGGGCCGCTTGCCAGACGTGGCTACAGCCCCCCCTGCTGTACAAAGAAATGCTCCATGGCGGCTACACCAATGGTTTTCTCGCGTTCTTCGGCATCGTGGGCCTGCTGATTTATTTGCTGGTGCTGGGCTACTTTGTGTTTGTGCGACTGGGGCGTCAGGGCCGCTCCGCGATTAACTAAGCAGAACGGGGTGGGTCGGTCAGCGGCTTACCCACCCCATTCGCCCCTCCCAAGAGGGGAACGTAACCGGTTTGGGCTTAACCCGAACTGACGTTAATTAAGTTCAGGGCGATCGCGTAATGACTACCATGCTCCCGATCCAACGACTCGAACAATACACCTTTCGCTTTCCTCAAGAGGTGTTGATGCTCAATGCTCAAGTCAATGGCGAGGAGGATTTTGTGGTTGTGTTTCGCGGCTTTTCCAGCTCGCTGGTGAATCCGACGGCGGCGGATCCGGAAGTGCCCGTTTTGGCCGAGGACGCGGTCATTGAGACTGTCGATCGCCTGCAAGGCCCCTACAACCCAGACAATCCGCAGTATCTGGAACGGGATATTCCCTGGGCTGACTTTAGCGATCGCCTCACCGAACTGGGTCTTTAGGAGCGATCGGCCCAAAACCCTCAGACCCCCGGTTTTTGACAAAAACCGGGGGTCTATTCATGCACAACGGCCTGCTTAAAAAGCATTTTCCCAGGCGGCGGCATCGTTGGCGCAGGTGGCGTCTTCAAAGGACATGGTGCCACCTAATATCGTCGTCACCACGACGCAAGCCTGGATGTTGTCGTTGTTGGCCGGGTTGATTTGCACGACAAAGGGTAAAGCTTGGGGAACCCCATCGGGATCTAAACGCACCATGCCTTGGTAGTCAAAGGTGATGGAATTCACGTCGTCAGGGGTGGCTGCGGCCAAGGGCGAGCTAGCGGCTAAGGTGATCATGCCGTCCCGAAGTTCATTCGGGCCGAGCCTTTCTTTAACACCATCGGTAATGACAGTGGGAAGATCGGGCTCATCGGGTGGCACTTCTTCCCTAATTTCTACGGTGATCCGGGTGCGCTGCGAGATCGCTTCCTGTTGGGCCTGTCTCAGCACTTGCACCAGGTCGGTTTCGACGGCGCGGACGCGCTGACGGGTGGCATAGGCCAGCCAACTGGGGGTCGAGATCGCGGCTAAGATCCCAATAATAATGACCACAACCAAGACTTCGATCAGGGTGAAGCCAGCGGTGGCATCAGGCTGCTTAGACGATTCAGGAAAAACCATGGGATTCACTCAACGATTGGCGGCATTAAACAACAGTTCATTCAAAAAAACGACGATTACGGTGCGTTTTGAATCACCCCGCGAATGAGCACCTGGGATTCTAGCGTGGGTAAGCTACTGCTCTCGGTCAGGCCCACCACTTGGTTCCGGCCCAGTTGAGCCGCATTCCCCTGCAAATAAACAATCAAGCTCTTGTTGAGGTTTTGGCTGTTAGCCACACCAGCGTCAGGCTGAGCTACGCAGGTATAAAAACTGTTGAAACCAGTACCCGCTGCTGGCGTGCGAGCGAAGGTGGTATCGGGGCAGGGAGTACTAGCATTACCGTTATCAACAACGTTGACGAAATCGGTAAGCACTGCGGTGTTGCCGTCAGTGGTTTCGCCAGTGGCTTTTCGCCAAGTAGCAAAGGTATTGAAGGTGTTAGTCGCCAAGCCAGGAATAAACACCGTTGGGTCGGCGTAGCCCCGGTTGCGCGTGAGGGTGTTGTTGCTGATTTCGTCGTAGGCGGGCAGCTCATAGCGAATAATGCGAGACTGGCCTTCCCAGATGCCGACGTTATCGTTAGTTTGATGGAAATAGACGACTAACGTGTATGTATTTTGCCGAACTAGCAAAGCTTCACATTCGTCGGTATTCGCTGGAGGCTGATTATCGCAATTATTCAAGTCAGTGATCTCTTGATCCGATAGCGGGTCTAAGCGCCAAAATGCCAATACCGGAGTTGCTCCTGCTGGCTCATCGTCGAGCTGGCCCAACAAATTGTAGGCAGTCGTAAAGTCGCTGTAGACAAATACGGCTTCGCCGACATCGCTGGCGATGTAATCGAGGGCGCGGCGCATGTCTTGCTGGGCTTGGGTGAGACGCTCTTCGCGGTTGTTGACCTGGAGCATCTCAATGACGAGGAAGAGCAACCCGCTGGTAATGATGCCGCCAATCAAGATCGCGACTAACAGCTCTAGCAGGGTAAACCCGCGTTGGGTCAGGTGTTGGGCCTGACGCGAGCGACGATAAAGGTGGTGGATGAGGTTGGCAGGCATGGTGAATACCCCTAAGAGCGGTGACGAAAAATCAGGCAGTGGAAGCAGCAGGCATTAATTACAGCTAGCGGGGCGATCAGCGACAGCAGTATTAGAGTCAAGCTGGCTGTTGTCGGTGTAATCGATCCAGTTACACAACGAGTCGGCACCTTCGGTGGAACCTAAGCTGGTGTAAAGCACCGCTTTGGGCCGCTCTGAACGATCGCCCTGAGTGTTTTGGGCGCGGCCTCCCTGGGTCATGCCTAACATGGCCTCCTCGGTGGATAGAGCGCCCGTGGCAGTATCAACCGCGTCGAAATCGTAGACCCGCACTCCCATTTCAAAGGTATTGGCAGCACCGACTCTGGACACAAGATAGCTTTGGACAACAAAATCATCGTCGCCATCGTTATTAACGTCAACGACTCGCAACGTTGTGGCGGTATCGGTGAGACCTGTGGGGCCATCGACTTCGGGAGCGCGGTCTTCAGTGGCCGTGACCACTGTGGGCAAATTAGCCAGATCGCCCTGCTCGAACATGATGCGGACGCGATCGATCTCGCTTTGGGCGAGGGCGAGGGACTGCTCGGCCTTTTGGCTTTGCACTCGCGTGGCGACGGAAATCGCCATCATGGGGGCAATCACTGCCCCGACCACCCCCACCACCACGATCGCCATAACGCATTCGATGAGGGTGAGGCCCGCTTCGTTTGGCCCGGTGGCGGGTAAGGCCCGCACCGGGGGAGCACTGGGATTGTGAGCTGAGCTAGTCATGGAAATCACCTTCCAACAGGAGTGAAACGATAGCGGGGGCGCTAGTTACAGAAGTCGGGGAAGATGGCGTCACCATCCTCATCGACGGCGCAACGGAGGTTGCTGATGTAGGGGTCATCGGCGGAGAGTTCGCGATAGTATTCGCTGCGCGATCGCCCTAACTGGGCAAAGCGGCGGGCGGCCGGAGCCGGGGGCACATATAAGAGGCCGACATCAAAGCCCCAGCGGCGATCGGGCGGCTGGTAGTGATAGAACCACTCAGCGGTGGTGGGAGCGGTGCCCGGTTCCCAAGCTTGTTGGTCATAGGGGCCAGTGGCCGAGGTCGAGAAGTTGAGCTGAATGAAGGCTCCACTAATAAACAGATCCCGATCGGACCAGCGCTCTAAGAAGCGAGGATAGTTGTGTAACCCCCCGTAGGACTCGTTGGTGCGTTCGGGCACAATGCTGCCGACAAAGGTGGCGTTCACGTAAGTGTCAACCGCTTGTGGTTGATTGGCATTGCGCTCGTTCTCTTCGCCCATGCTGATGTAAGCATTATCGGCAGCAAACGCTTGGAAATAGCGCTGCCACTTCCCAATACCAGCACCAGCACTATTGTCCAGGTAGTACGTGCCGTTACGGTCGATCCAGATAGGCGTTGTGTTATCGCCAGGAACTTGGTTTAGCCATTTAGCAGTCTCACGCAAAGGACGGTTGAAGGACGCGAAAGATGAGGTACGAGAGTTGGCTAGCAAGAAGGCATCTGAGATCGCCCCATCAGGGAAGTCAGCCGACAATACCGTGAGGCCATCGGTCAAAATCTCGACGGGTCGCCAGTGATCGTTGGTCAGGTTAGCAAAGTTGTCTAGATCTAACTCGTCGGCGGTCCGGTTGGTGTAGAACTCGGCGAAGTTATAGACGCCATCTAAAGTGTCGGTAAACTCTTCGAGTAAATTGGCCGTTGTGCCGTCAGAACTGTGCAGGTTGAAATCACCCTGAATGTAGGCGGTATTGTCTGACACGAAGGTCATGCCGTTTTGCCGACCGGTGGCAGGGTCACCGCCACTAAAGTCAGCCGCAGCACCGCTGGCTGTGCGGAAGCGGAAGCCGTGGGGCCGACGGTCGGGATCAGGGGCAAAATCGACGGGCTTAATGCTGACGTTGTTGTCTTGCAGGGGCGGGTCTTGCTCTAGCCCTGGCATGGCGTTCATGCGACAGCCAGCCTGCGTAACGACGCGGAAATTAGTGCCATCCAGGTCTGCGCAGTTAGTCCCGGCCCCAGCGGGGCGCACGATTTCATCTTCACGCACAGCGTCTTCGCGGAAGGCATAGAAGATACCCTCGGTCGCAAAGTCGGTATCTATAGCGGGGTTATCGGGCTTGGAGGGTAGCCAATAGTCGCCCGTACCTACTTGGTTTTGGGTGATGGCCTCAATATCGATGTCGAGCACCCGCACGGCCATTTGTTCGCGGCCATTGAAGATGCCTTTGTCGAGGAAGGGCACATCAATACCCGTACCCGCCGGAACTTGGATGCGGAAGACCTGACCAGCATTATTAGGAGCTGTCAATCCAGAAGCATTGGCGGCAGCGGGCAATACCCAGCCATTGCCCGCATCAGCAGGGTTAGCAGCGCGGGGAACAGCGGCAATGTCAGCCAGCCCTTTAATGGGATCATCAGTCGCCGCTGAGCGCACAACTGCATAGTTGACACCACTACCAGCGCCATTGACGTCAGTACGAGTGATATAAGGATCGTTGACATACTCTTCGGCGGTGGGTTGTTGATGGTAGTCGGCACCGTCGTGATCGTGATCGACTAAAGGAAATAGGTAATAAAGCGATGGAAACTTGATCGGATATTCATCGATTTCTGAGCAGGCGATCAAACCCGCAGCAACGTTGTTATCTGCACCACCGCCACCGCCAGCGGCCAGAGCTTGGAAGATGTTCGGGTCGCATCCGACTTTGAATACGAGATCGTTATTACCGTTGAGGAAACCCCCAACTGGTTCAGTCAACCCCGTTGAATAGTCGTAGTTGACGAACGAACCAGCACCAGGATCATAAGCGACTGAGTTAGGCCCTTGCCCTTCTCTAAAGCCAAGGTCACGGTCTCTGATTAAAGAGGTGTAGTAGTTGACTTGACTACTAAAGTTCAAGATGGCGTCTACATCGCCAGCCGCAAGGCTGGGGATAACGCCCGGTTCTTCAACGAGCGCCAGCCAGTCATCCAGTGTCCATTCGGCAAAATATTCGGCGGTGTCACATTTGGCCTGGAAGCCGTTTTTATCAGCATTGCCACCATTTGCCGGGCATAAGTTGCCATCCGTGATCACGGTGTCAGTGTCTTGATCTACCCAGATCGTACTTCCAGAGGCATTTAAATCACCTCTGGCCTTCAAGAAATTGACGAGACCAAAGCTGCCTGTACCGCCGCAGGGGTTACCACCGCCCCCAGTGTTGTTAGGGTCACTGCCATTTAAACAGGTGGCGATCTGACCGATGCTTTGCCCAAGTTGCCCAGAAACGTTCTGCATGGAACTGGGGGGATTAGCCAGAATCGTCTCAATCTCAGCAATATCTCTATCGACGTTGTAAGCCAGGAGACCCAAGGTGCAGGCCGCACTGTGAACAGTGGACTTGTCGGCTGGGCTGAGGGCAATAAAGCTAGCCGCCGAGGCTAAGCCGCCGTCATCGATAATGCGCCGCAGGGCAGAAAAATCGCCCCACATTGACTGAAAAGGATAAGGATGCACGAAGGCATCTTGAACGGGCGGGAAGGACGGTGCACCGCCTCGGGGATCACCGGCGAAATAAGCGAGATTTCGCAGTGCTTTGCCTAAAGGTGCGGTTCCAATGACTTCATCGCTAAATTCACTGGGAGTATCAAAGTCGGGATGATACTTAAATTCCCAGCCATTCGTGCCCTCACCTCTGAAAAAATCTGTCTTCAGCGTCCCGAGATTATCGTAGTTATCAAAGGTGCGGCTATTGATGATGCTCTGTTGGGTACCGGGGTGAGCGGTGAGGGCCATACAAGCCGCCGGAAATGTACCATCAGAGGCCATATCGCCAGGGCCTTCGTAGTGGTAAACCACCATGCCCTGCACTGCCGCCAGGTTATCTCGCAGCGTCCGCCGCTGCCGATATTCATGGTTACCCACTTCATCAGCCGTGAAGGTAGTCAGATCCGTTTTGCTCTGAGTAGGCGGATACAGCGGGTCGCCAGGAGGTGCGGGAATCGCATTCAAAGAACCCGCTCCCACGGGTGGAACCGCAGGAAGTTGGCCCCATCCATTGACGTTACCCAACTCCAGGCGCTCGCCGACCACTACGCGCAAACCACCTTTAATGGCCTGCCGCTCCCAATAACCGTCGAGCCCGGTTTCATCCGCAATGAGTTGAGTTTCTTCGTAGTCTTCGTCACCGTCACCGTTGTCAATTTCTTGACCCACAGTGCGATCGTCTGTGGTGACAGCGGTGGTGTTGTTATCCAGACTCAGCCGAGGCTTACTGAGGTCATAGCGAGGTTTTGGCCCCCACCGATTATCCGCCCGATAAAAGTCATCGACAAAGGGGCGATCTTCCGGCGCATTCCGAATCCGGGCCGCCATGTCGCTACCTTCCCAATCGGCATCACGATTCCAACCAGCTTGATTAATATGCTCAGAGCGATCCCGCAAAAATAGCGCGATGGGGTTCATCGCCACTTCCGACGGACTGCCGCCATCCACCGAGTCGTTAGCGTTGGTTAAATTCCTGCCCGCAGTGGGCGGTGTGCGATCGCCGGCAAACAGGTGAAACTCAACATTAGCGCCACCGTAGTCATTTTCCTTGGTGCGGCCTTTGATGGCCTGTCCTTCGAAGGTGCTGCCATCGTCATACTCGACTGCGCCCAGGGTGATTTCCGAAGCCAGTTCGCTATATATACACGAATTGTGGGAAGTCACCATGTAAGAATCGATCTGATCGGCGACGATGAGGCTGCCATCCGTGTGCATCGCCCCATTCCACTTAAAATCTTCCCCCGGAAAAATGTCGAGGTCATAGCGGAACCATGCGCCCCACTTGTTGACCGTCGAGGCAATCCGCGATTGCTGAAACTCTAAGCTCTCAAAGGTTTGCCCCACATTGTTGCCGCGATTATTCGAGACAAACGCCGTAATTTGAAAGTTTTTCTGAATGTCGGAGCTAGCAACGGTGTCAACCGATTGCCAGCCTTCTTCGACCACGGCGGCACCCCCACAAGACCCGATCGCCTGTGTAGTCGCGAGGGGACCGGTGCGCGTGACGAGGGCACCAGCTTTTTCGTCATCCGCCTTCGCCTGCAAATTCACTTCATTCCCCGTTTCGGGGTTAGTGGCTTCATGATCCACCAAAATTGAGTAGGCTGCCCACTCGGTAGGCTCGCCGTTGGCATCTTCCTCAATCTCGCCATCACCATTCACATCGGCAGCAAAGGCCCAGGCATTATCCAAACGAGCAACTCCATCGCTATCTGTGCCGTTAATGTTGAGTCGCTTTTCACCCGGTAGTGTATAGGGATCGGGGAGGCTATCTAATAAGTCAAGGTCTTCACCCACCGTGTCAGGGATGCGGTCAGCATCAGGCAACATCATGTTGGCGAGGTAGTCGCTAGAGGGTACGCCGATCAGACGTGGATCTTGGGTGAATAAAAATTCGAGCTTGGCCTTGGCCCGGTCAATTGCCGGGGTCGCCGCGTTATAGATGACCTGCTGTTCGCGCTGGCTAATCACCTGACTGCTACGCGAAAAGGTGCGAAACGTCAGGGCGCTCGCCGTGAGCAACACCATCAAGATGAGCAACAGCGTCGTCGGAAAGACAAACCCCGCTCGGGCCGTCGCGCGGCGTCGCCGTCCACTAAACCACCAGAGCGATCGAAAAACGCCCTGCATAAATGGCTTCAGCCACCGCTGAAAACGACTGGATTGAGGGGATGTGTGACGATTAGGCATCATGTTGGCTCACCCAATTAGCAAGTCCGAGATAAATCAATAGAACATTCACTGCGAAAATCGCTGGCAGCTCCCATACTAGCTAACCAGCGTCAAACCTATCCTGTAATGACTCAGCGTGTGAAGTCCTGTAGATGATAGCGAGGCTGCTTTCTAGCAATCACAACCCGCCGTCCTGAAACCCTGAAGAATTTTAGCGAATCTTTTACAAAATGCCACCTTTTGTAAGGGCGGCGTTAAACAGAAGGTACCCACCCTTTCTAACAAATCGATCAGTAGCCGTCAAAACATTTGTTACATCAAAATACAAGATGAAACTCAGTGTTTTTACGCAATATCCGTAGATCCGCGCAGCTCAGGGGCGGCAACTATATTAATAACCCGATCAAGCCGGTTTCGACTGCGTTCAACCTACCAGTATCGAGAGTGGAGCGGAGTCGCAACTCGGTTCAGGGGGAGCTTTGTTGCCCGCAAGTCCCTAAGATTCGCGGCGCTGGTTAATGCGATCGATAAAAAAGTCTTCTAACGTCGGGCGCGCCAGTCGCATCGTGACCAAAGTGCCGCCCATGCCCCGCAGACTCGACATGAAATCATGGGGAGCCCCATTCAGGGTGCCGTGCCACAACCCCTGCTGAAATTGCAGTTGAGGCACCCACTGTTGCAGGATGTCGAGGTTGCCGCCGCGCCCCGAGACTTGATACTGGCTCGACTGCCCCAGCAGCTCATCGAGGGTGCCCGCACACAGCAGCTCGCCCTGGTCGAGCAACGCCACGCGATCGCAGATCGTCTCGACATCGGACAACACATGACTGTTAAAAAAGATGGTCTTGCCCCTGGCCTTGAGGGCCAAAATTACCTCCCGCACCCGAAAGCGCCCCATCGGGTCAAGGCCCGACATCGGCTCATCTAAAAACACCACCTCGGGGTCGTTGATCAGGGCTTGGGCCAACCCCACCCGCTGCAACATGCCCTTGGAATATTGTTTGAGGGGCTTTTTCGCGATCGCCTTCGCATCCAGACCCACCATCTCCAATAGCTCGGCGATGCGCTGCCGTCGCTGAGTTGCCGATAAGCCAAACAGGCCAGCGGTATAGGCTAACAGCTCATGCCCGGTCAGATAATCATAGAAGTAGGGGTTCTCCGGCAGATAGCCGATGCGATGTTTGACGGCGCGATCGCCCAGAGGCTGACCCAGTAGCGTCCCGCGTCCGCTGGTGGGGCGCACAATGCCCAACAGCAATTTGAGCAACGTGGTTTTGCCCGCGCCGTTTGGCCCCAGCAGACCAAAGGTTTCCCCCGGTTGCACCGCCAGGTCGCACTGTTGCAGCGGCGTCACCGATTGATTGAGCCAAAACCCAGTGCGATAGGTCTTGGTGAGCTGATACGTCTCGACCATGGCGGCGGTGGGGGCCACCGGGGGGTCAGCAAAGCTGGGAGCGGAAGCGGTCATGGCAGTACCGTTTTATGTCAGGCTGGGACTAGGCAGGCGCGACCTGGTGAACATGAGGCCGCGATCGCACTTCAAAGAGCCGTATTGTAGGGTATCGGAAATCGAACTACCATGACTCGTTCCAAAATTGTCGCAATTATTACTGGGGCACTCTCGCTGCTGCTAGCGATCGGTTATCTCTTGCTCGTGCAATTACTCGACTTTCGAGGAGAAATGCTGCCCGCGCCAGTGGATGTGGTGGGGTGGCTGGTGCGCGACGCCCTCTAGGAATCGGTGCCCAATTGGCTGGGCCGATACCAGATAGCCTTGATCACAGAAAATCATCCCTTCGGGGACTGGATTGGGGCTTTAAAGCTTCACGCGACCCAAAATATTGGTCGGTATTTAGGGGACGGTTCCCGACTGACTTAGCGGATACAGTATGACCTTGACCATGACCTTGACCGCAGGGAACCGTCCCCTGGGTGGCTGGTTCACGCAACCAATAGGTTGGACGCAGCCCTAATAATAGTCGCGATCGAATTCTGGTTCGGGCTCATAAAAGTTGGACGGATCCAACAAAAAGCGCATGGCTTCTTCTTCGAGCCGATTAATGAGATAGGGTTCCAGGGCATCGGCATGACGCAGAGCAGAAATATACCCCTGAGAGAAAAGGCGCAATTCGTCGGTGCGATAACCCCGATTCCAATGGTCTACCAAAGCATCCGTAATGCGCTGATAGTACCGAATCGATCTTGCATCTTGAAGCATAGCGATGTCGTACTCTCACCTTGGTAACAATTTGCGACGTAGCGTTCCAAAACAAGCCGTTTTGTAACAAAAAGTCGCATCCGGCCTTTGCATCACCTATCACTACTGTACTGAAAATCTGCCCAAGGTGCGGACGGCAATTACGCCCCTCTCTCTCCTCGAATCTCTCCTCGTCTCTCTCCTCGAAAATGGATTGCTGTTTGCTGGAAGAAAGGGTGTATAGTTGAAAGGTTGTCAAATTTTTAGCAGTTATGGCGGTTCCCAAAAAGAAAACCTCGAAGGGTAAGCGGGATCAGCGCAAGGCGCATTGGAAGCACACAGCAGCGCTGCAAGCTCAAAGAGCCCTGTCGCAAGGCAAGTCGGTGCTCACTGGTCGTTCCAAAGGTTTCGTCTATCCCACTGATGATGAGGATGAAGACGACGAAGAGTAAAATCCCCCACCCGCCTTTATGGCCTCAACTTCAGACCGAAAAACGGGATGTAGCGTCGCTGCATCCCGTTTTTGTGTGCTTAGGGACTTGCGCGCAAAAAAGATCCCCATGAACCGAGTTTCGACGCCGCTCAACTCTCGATACTGGTAGGTTGAGCGA
>NZ_JACSWC010000135.1 GCF_016888165.1 Halomicronema sp. CCY15110
ATCGATCGCCCTCATTTGCTCAAAGCGATCACCTACTGGTGGCAATACGCGCCCAAGCATCGACCGCTGCGGTGGGCTGTGGAACACGACGGCGTTCAATATCCTGCCAAGTTGCTCATCAGCAGGGCCAACATCTGGGCCAATGGAGCGCCCTGGCCGTCGCGCCTGTTTTCTGGTGGCCGGGATTGCCACAAGTTTTTGAGCGATCGGGGGTTCTCGATTGCTCCCCTCGATCGCCGCCGCTTGGCATGACCACTAGCGATCGCTCTCTTTTAGGGGGCGATCGCTCAATCAATCAACTTTAACCCCTGCCTTTGCCGATAACGCCAAGCCCTGAATTTTCCCTGGAGATTAGCCATGAAGACCGGATGCATCCAACACCCTCAGAACGCCCCACTGTTGATCGTTCATCAATGGCAGGTAGACAGCCTGAATGGAGATGTCGTCGCTGCTAAGCTCATGTCCTTTTTCGAGTATTGGCATTCTCACAAGCTTGATGAACTGCTCAAATCAGACAAGCCCGATAAACGGCTGCTGATCCAGCATCACTCTGAGCCGGAGTTAGAAGCCGCGCTGTTCGTTGGAGTTACCAGAAAGACGATCCGTAAGGCCATGAAACGGCTGGTAAATATGGGCGTTATTCAGCCAACGCGGAACCCCTATATTCCACAGGACAGAACCAGGCACCTGTTATTCATTCCAGAGAGAGCGCAGGAGTTAGCAAACCAATGGAATGAAATCTATCAAGCTCACTTCGAGGTATTCAAGGGCAAAAGACCCATTTGCATCCCTGGCAATCTCACTGAGGCGGCAAACGGTCAATTTGCCGATGCCAAAAGGCCAGATGACCGATTGCCTCAAACCCCTTCAGCGGCGGCAATCGGCCAAATAGACGATTGCAATGGGCCAAAAGACCTTTTGCAAAAGGCCGATTTGCCGCTTTCAGAAGGTCAAAATGCCGCTTTCAAAAGGCCAAATGACCTCGATCCTAAGATTACTTCCGAGATTACTTCAGAGACTACAGATCCCCCCCTAGCCCCCCAAGGGGGAACTTTGTCTCCCCCGGCTGCCCAAAAAGTTATTCCAATCGAGCAAGCCGAACAGCCAGAAGACCGCTTGCCCATACCGGACTCCCCAAAACCACATCACGACAATCCGGTTGGAGAGCCTGAAGGTTCGGGAGAGGGCAAAAATTCTGGGCGCGGCGCGTCTCAGCGCAAGAAGCGCAAGCCTACGGGCAAGACCAAGCAGGCAGCGGACGCTTATGAGCGGCGGCTGGAGCTGGACCCGGAGTTTGAGGCGCGGTGCGATCGCATGAGAGAGCAATGGGCACCGTTCATCAACCAACTGCGGGGGCACTACTGCGACCCGCAAGCGTTCCGGCGCGGCTATGCGTGGCTGATTAGCGAGTGGGCCGGAGAGCACCAGATGACTCCCGCCGAAGTCGAAGAAGGACTGAGCTACTACGTCGAGAGCAAGCTGGCCCAGGTGCAGGCAGGGCAGCAACCGACATCACCGCCCGATGGCATCCGGTTCTTCACGGGCAAGGCGGCGGACTCCGACCATCCCACGCCCTATTGCTGGCTGGCGCTGAAACGGAAGCGCGATCGCGCCGGGGTGGGCGAGATACCTGTTCGCCGCAAAAAGTACGGCATCGACCGACAGTCGTTTGTGGAACGGATGCGAAGAAAACAAGCGCAACAGGAGGCGCAAAATGCTTGATTTAGAATTTTTCGGAAAATGGCTTGATTTGCTGGGCGAGCACTACGGGCGGGTCATTAGCGATGATCTGGGCGAGTGCTACTACAGCGAATTTCAGCACCTGAGCAATGCTCAGTTTGAGCGTGGTGTGCGGTTATGTATGCGGCGTGAGCCTCGCTTCCCGCCCCTTGATCGCATCATCGAACTGGCAAGGGCCACGAGTGAGCGTCGGGCCGACTTGGAAGAATTTCAGCCCGATACCACGGTCTATGACCCGAATACGCCAGAGGCAAAAGCTGCCCGTGCTGAGATTCGCCAGCAGTTAGGGGCATTCAGGGCGGCGCGATCGCCTACGCCTGCATCGGGGATGGCGGCGTTGGGGGATGCCTTATCTGGGGTATCGCTCGCTGAGCAGCGCCACCCGGCAGCGCGACCTCCAGTGGCGAGGAGGTCAGCGTGAAACAGCCTGACACCGTGCAGCCGGACTTGTTCGCGCCTGGAGCACCTGTCACGCCTGCTGTGAAGTTCACGGCCCCTCCCAAGCCACAGGCCGACGTTCGACCACGCAAGGCAAAAGAAAAGAAAAAGAGTCATCGCACCGAGTCGGGCGATCGCTGCGAAGGTTCGATTCAGATTCCCGGCTTGAGCCACTTCCTGTGCGATCGCTGCGGTGAGTGGATCGCTACTAGCAAATTTTAACCACCGACTAAGAATGGCGATCGCCTTTTTGTTGTACCCACATTGAGGATTGTTCATGGCTATCCCCTCCGAATGCCGACTTGATATCTACGTTGACGAGAACGAGCCCGGCAGAGTCGCCCAGGTCGAGTCTGTCCTAGCTGGCTCTGCTCAATTAGCCCCCCTGCAAATCTTCGGAGTAGGCTATGCCGCTCAGTACAAAAACATCGTCGCGGCGGCCCACCCTGAACTGGTCAAGGCTCTGGAGATAAAGCTGAGCGAACTGGAAGGGGTTTACGTGAATTGCTATCCGCCTGAAATCGCGGCTGACCTGCAATCAGAGTGGGAGGGCGACCTATGACGGCACAAGTCGCGCAACCTATCTCGGAGCAAGAGGCCGATAAGCGCCTGAAGGATCTCTTGCATCACTTTGAAGGCGCTAAGGGGCGCTGGCATCGGTTGCAACGCTTTGGCGCGAGTGATGAAGTCTTGAAGGCGGCGATCGCTTTCGAGATTGGCATCTTTTCGGGGTCTTCAGGGCCTGGGAAGATTGGCATCTGCGGCAAAGGCGGTAAGTCTTCCCGTGTCTGGATTGGGTGCAGTATGCGAAGCAGACCTACGCTGTCCGGCAAAAGATTGATCAGTCGGGTGCGCTCCCTCATGCAAATTCCGTATCCGACTCGGTTGGAGAGCCATGCCGGATTCTGTGCAGGGCAAGCCGTCTGGGTGCTGGGCCGTCCTGATGAATTGCCAGGACAGCGCCTCATTCAGACCTGGGTGAACGGGGTGGTTGAAGATTTCGAGGGCGATCGCCTGCGGGTGTCCGTCGCCCAGCGCAGGCAGCGGCGGAGTCGTCAGCGTCCAATGGCGCGTTATGATGCGCTGCTCAAGCCTGAAGAGGTCTTTGCGGAACTGCCTGATTGGTCTGGATTCCTCCCGTTTGTGGAGCACATCCAAATCATTGAGCGTAGTCTGCTGCGGAATCTGAATCAGGCGATGCAGGAGGCTCACTCAGATGAGCAATTTGTGATGCTCGAAGATCAGGAGTTAGCGCTCATTGATGCCGTGAGTCGCTGGGCCAGGTCAAAGGGCTGGCGGCTGGTGGGCAAAAACGGACACTGGAGATGCTGTCCGCTCCGTGGGCAGTCGCGTCAGTTTACGCCGATGCTTCAACCCGAAGATGAGGCGATCTCGGATCCGCTCGACTTTCGCCAGGTGTACGTGAAGCGCGAGGGCCGCTTCATTCCTCCCCCTAAGCCCGTGCAGTTGAGTCTCTTCGAGGGCTTTTGAGTCTCCAGACTGTTAGGGAATAAATTAAAGGGAATGGGTGCTAGCTTGTTCCCTAACACTTTGCGAACGGGGTGGGGGGTCTTGTAATCATGAAATCACGAGGATTTTCATTAGATGGCTACGAAGATCGCTGCCCCCCATGCTGCCTCGCTCCTTCCTGAAGTGGGCGGGCGGCATGGGGCGACTGATCGACCAATATCAACCGTTCTTTCCAGATAGGATTTGCCGCTACTATGAGCCGTTTTTAGGTGGTGGAGCCGTCTTCTTTCATCTGCGCGATCGCTGTGAGCAAGCCACCATCAGCGACCTCAATCCCGAACTGATTAACGTCTATTGCTGCGTCCGCGATGATGTGGAGGCCGTTATCGCGATTTTGCGGCAGCACCAACAGCGCCACTGCCGCGACTACTACTACGCGGTACGGGCGAACCACCAGGTGCGATCGTCCATCCATCGCGCTGCCCGACTGATCTATCTCAACAAAACCTGCTTTAACGGCCTGTATCG
>NZ_JACSWC010000136.1 GCF_016888165.1 Halomicronema sp. CCY15110
TCAACCTACCAGTATCGAGAGTTGAGCGGAGTCGAAACTCGGCTCATGGGGATCTTTTTTGCGCGCAAGTCCCTTAGCGATCGCTCTCTCCTAGAGATGTCAACCCAACCACTTTGCTCCTTCCCTGGCCGATAGGTCAATTCTCAACAGCCCATTCCCCTATCGAAGCGTTTTTGCTATTCTCGCTATGCTATTAGCACATACATTCGCCCTCACATCTGCCCGTGTATTCTGAAGAGCGTCTAACCCTGGTCAAAGATTCCGAACGGCTGGAAACTCTGCTCAAGGAGTTGCCCACCGAGCCCGGCGTCTACTTTATGAAAGACGCGCGGGATCAGATCTTATATATCGGCAAATCCAAAAAGCTGCGAAATCGGGTGCGATCGTACTTTCGCGACACCCATCGCCACATGCCGCGCACCGCCATCATGGTGATGCAAATTGCCGATATCGAGTTCATCATCACCGATACCGAAGCCGAAGCCTTGGCGCTCGAAGCGAACCTGATCAAGCAGCACCAACCCCACTTCAATGTGCTGCTGAAGGATGACAAAAAGTATCCGTACCTCTGCATCACCTGGTCGGAAAACTATCCGCGCATCTTCGTCACCCGCAAGCGACGCAAAAATCTGAAAGATCGCTACTACGGCCCCTATGTCGATGCCGGGCTCTTGCGGCGCACCCTCAGCATTGCCAAGCGTACCTTTCCCCTACGCCAGCGTCCCCAGCCGCTGTTCAAAGATCGTCCCTGCCTAAATTACGACATTGGCCGCTGTCCCGGTGTCTGCCAAGAGCTGATCTCCTCAGAGGATTACCACAAGACGGTGCAGCGGGTGGCGATGGTATTCCAAGGGCGCACCAACGAATTAGAGAATATCCTGACCCGGCAAATGGAAAAGGCCGCTGAGGAGCTACGGTTTGAGCAGGCCGCGCAGATTCGCGATCAGTTGCAAGGATTAGAACGGTTAACGGCCCATCAAAAAGTAGCGCTGCCAGATGATACGGTGTCGCGAGATGCGATCGCGCTCTCCAGCGACGATCAGTTTGCCTGCATTCAACTGTTCCAAATTCGCGCCGGTCGTTTGGTCGGACGGCTCGGATTCAACGCCGATGCCCAAGCGGGAACACCGGGAGAAATTCTCCAGCGGGTGTTGGAAGAACACTATTCCATGGTGGAAGCGATCGAGATCCCGGCGGAAATTTTGGTGCAGCATGAGTTGCCTGAAGCCGACATCTTGGCGGAATACCTGACTGAGCGCCGGAGCCGGAAGGTCGCGATCGAGGTGCCCCAGCGCCAGACTAAAGCCGAATTGGTGGAAATGGTCGAGCGCAACGCCCAGTATGAACTGGTGCGCACCCAAAAAGTGGCCGATCGCAACGCCCAGGCTATGCAAGACTTAGCCGAAATCCTCGACTTGCCCGATCAACCCAAACGCATCGAAGGCTACGATATTTCCCATATCCAGGGCTCCGATGCAGTTGCCTCGCAAGTAGTTTTTGTGGACGGTATGCCCGCCAAGCAGCACTACCGCCACTACAAAATCAAGAATCCTGAGGTGCGCTCTGGCCGCTCCGACGACTTTGCCAGCATGGCCGAAGTGATTCAGCGGCGCTTTCGTCGTTACGCGACTGATCCCCAGAAGCCGCGAGTGGGAAATCCTGACTGGCCCGATTTAGTCATGATTGATGGGGGGAAAGGGCAACTCTCGGCAGTGGTTGAAGTGCTCCGGGAGATGAACCTTTTGCAAGATCTCAATGTGGTGAGCTTGGCCAAAAAGCGAGAGGAAATCTTTTTGCCGGGTGAGTCCTTGCCACTGAGTACGGAGGCTGAGCAACCCGGTGTACAACTATTACGCCGCCTGCGGGACGAAGCTCACCGATTTGCCGTCAGCTTTCATCGCAAAAAACGGACAGACCGGATGCGGCGATCGCGCCTATCCGACATCCCTGGGTTGGGGCAACACCGACAAAAAGAGCTGCTGGCAGCGTTCCGCTCCATTGACTACATTCGCGAAGCTTCCGCAGAGCAGCTAGAGCAAGTTCCTGGTATTGGCCCCCATATGGCCCAGCAGATTTATGAGTACTTTCATCCTGCCGCGAGTGATGATTCCCCAACAGCCGTCAACCAGACCGTTTAAGCCCAACGAGGTGAATTAGGACCCAGTTGATGAGTATTGCCATGCCGCAACAGGTTTTATTCGCTGGCCGTTGTGCAACCGATAAAACCTGTTTGTTGGGGAGGTGAGGCATTAATCCGCTATTCCCAGACGTCTTTGAGGGCGGTACGCGCCGCTAGATGATTGCGGGTCGTGGTCAGAATTTCCGCTTCTCGCTCTAAGCGGTTTTCAGTATCAAGCATTTCCAATAATGCCTGTTGTTCGTCCGCCGCATCGTATAAGTTGCTGGCAATCCAATAAGACAGTTCCTGGGGCATGGAAGGAATGTTGTTGGGCAACTCAACTTCCCGACTGGTCAACTTAGCAGACAGATGAACGACATCCCTTAAAAGCTGGTCAACTTCATCCACTAAAGTGGATAAATCTTGCTCGGTCGGTTGGTCATCAATCCACTCGACCAGACCCACGAGATAAGGCTTCTCACGCACGTAGTCCAATACTCGAAATCTCTGTTTGCCGATGCTGAGCATTTTCATGCGGTCATCGGGTAACTTTTGAGAATGCAAGACTTCAGCTGCACACCCAATGCGGGCAGGCGATTTCGTTTCTGGGTCAAACATTAATACTCCAAAGCTTCGATCACCCTGGAGTATTGTGTTCATCATGATTCTGTAGCGAAACTCAAAAATGTGGAGGGGCAAATGAGCCCCTGGAAATAGTACGAGTTCAGGTAAAGGGAACAGTGGAATTTCTCTGACAGCCAATGAAGAAGCAGGCATTTATCTTGTCTTGCCGTGATTGCGATAACAGTAGTGGCTAACGAATTTTCTTTAACCAACTAAACATTAGTATTCTATCGCATCATTTTTTAACATGTGGCTAAAACCGACTTCTTCCAACTGTGACCTTGACCCTTCTCGATGAGTCAGTCACTCATTTAGAGTTTTACCTCAATGTCAACCCCAGCCGGTAAATCCAGCTTCATGAGGGCGTCGATAGTTTTGGAAGAGGGCTGATAGATATCAATAATGCGGCGATGAGTTCGAGTTTCGAAATGCTCTCTCGAGTCCTTATTGACGTGGGGAGATCGCAGTACACAGTAAATTTTACGCTTGGTCGGTAAGGGGATCGGCCCGATCGCAGTTGCGTTAGTGCGGTTAGCAGTATCCACAATCTTCTCGCAAGAAGTATCGAGCAAACGACGATCAAAAGCCTTTAAACGAATTCGAATTTTTTGCTGCTGAATAGTTGCCATGCAAGTTGTCTACGGTAAATTTTCAAGGTTCGCGTTGGCGTTGCAGAGCCAACGATAGTGAAAGAGACTACAAGAGGAGAGTTCTATTGATAAGAACTCTCCTCTCAAAGGGTCAACGAAAGTGCTTACGCAACGATCTTAGACACAACGCCCGCTCCGACCGTACGGCCACCTTCACGAATGGCAAAGCGCATGCCTTGCTCAATCGCAATGGGGTTGATGAGCTTCACAGTCATCTTGATACGGTCACCAGGCATGACCATTTCCACAGTGCTGCCATCATCAGCAGTGTATGCAGAAATTTCACCCGTTACGTCAGTTGTCCGAATGTAGAACTGAGGCTTGTATCCAGCAAAGAAAGGTGTGTGACGACCGCCTTCTTCCTTCTTCAAGATGTATACTTCACCTTCAAATTCTGTGTGAGGCGTAATGGTTCCTGGCTTCACCAGCACCATGCCCCGCTCGATGTCATCTTTTTGGACACCGCGAAGCAGAACGCCCACGTTGTCACCCGCTTGGCCTTGATCCAGAGTCTTCTGGAACATCTCAACGCCAGTCACAGTAGTGCTACGAGTATCGCGAATACCAACGATTTCGATGGTTTCTCCGACCTTGACGACACCGCGCTCGATCCGGCCAGTGGCAACAGTACCCCGACCTGTAATCGAGAAGACGTCTTCAACGGCCATCAAGAAGGGCTTATCAACATCGCGCTCAGGGGTGGGGATATAGTCATCGACGGTATCCATCAGAGCGAGAATCTTGTCAACCCACTCATCATCGCCCTTGGCGATCGCGGCATTTGCGGTCAAAGCCTCAACTGCCTTGAGGGCCGACCCAGTGGTGATGGGGATGTCATCGCCCGGGAACTCATAGTCGCTCAGAAGTTCACGAACTTCCAACTCGACCAACTCCAGCAGTTCTTCGTCGTCAACTTGGTCTTGCTTATTCAAGAACACGACAAGCGCCGGTACGCCAACCTGACGAGCCAACAGAATGTGCTCCCGAGTCTGAGGCATGGGGCCATCAGCAGCGGAGCAGACCAAAATAGCGCCATCCATCTGAGCCGCACCCGTGATCATGTTTTTCACATAATCAGCGTGTCCCGGACAATCGACGTGAGCATAGTGCCGATTATCAGTCTCATACTCAACGTGAGCAGTATTGATAGTGATGCCGCGAGCCTTTTCTTCAGGCGCAGCGTCGATATCCTCGTATTTACGAGCTTTATTAACACCACCTGCTGCAGCAAGCGCCATAGTGATTGCTGCAGTCAACGTGGTTTTACCGTGGTCAACATGACCGATCGTGCCAATGTTGACGTGAGGTTTGTTTCTTTCAAACTTCTCTCGTGCCATTTACGTTACGTGTCCCTAAACTAAACCTACGCGTTCCCATTGTTTTTAGCGATGATGGCTTCTGCCACAGTCCGAGGTACCTCTTCATAGTGGCTAAACTCCATCGAAAAGATGCCACGACCTTGGGTCTTAGACCGAATATCGGTGGCATAACCAAACATCTCGGCCAAGGGAACTTTTGCAGTTACCTTGGTGATGCCTTCTTCAGATCCCATACCCTCAATGTGACCTCGACGAGCGTTAAGGTCACCAATAACGTCCCCTAAGAAATCTTCAGGGACTTCTACCTCAACTTTCATCGTAGGCTCAAGGAGTACAGGAGAAGCTTTTAAGACGCCCTCACGCATAGCCATCGACCCTGCAATCTTGAAAGCTACCTCTGAGGAATCAACGTCGTGATAAGAGCCGTCTATTAGTGTAGCCTTTAAATCGATTACAGGATACCCGGCTAGAATACCAGATTCGCAAGCCTCTTTCATACCCTGCTCGGCGGGGGCGATAAACTCTTTCGGAATCGTTCCACCGACGATCTTAGAAACGAATTCAAAACCACTGCCCATTTCAGCTGGTTCGATCTCAATGACGACGTGGCCATATTGACCTTTGCCGCCACTTTGACGAATGAACTTACCTTCAACTTGGGTCGATTTCCGAATGGTTTCACGATATGCCACCTGAGGGTTGCCGATATTGGCCCCGACCTTAAATTCTCGGAGCATTCGATCAACCAGAATATCCAGGTGCAGCTCTCCCATCCCAGCAATCACTGTTTGGTTGGTTTCTGGGTCAGTGCTGACTTTAAATGTGGGATCTTCGTCTGATAGCGATTGCAATGCTTTCGAGAGCTTGTCCATATCCTGCTGGGTCTTGGGCTCAACCGCCACCGAAATAACCGGCTCTGGAATGTAGAGGGATTCCAAAATCACAGGCGCTTTAGGATCACAAACTGTGTCTCCGGTGAAGGTGTCTTTCAGCCCTAAGACAGCGCCGAGGTCTCCAGCGCGCAGCTCATCCACTTCAATGCGATCGTCCGCTTTCATGACAATCAAGCGAGAGACCCGCTCTTTCTTGTCTTTAGTCGCATTCAGAACGTAGCTACCCTTTTCTAAAACACCCGAGTAGACGCGGATAAATGTTAAACGACCATAGGGATCGGACATGATTTTGAAGGCAAGAGCGGCGAAGGGCTCATTGTCGTCGGCTGGCCGCGCCACTTCACCGCCATCAGGCAACATGCCCTGAATGGGAGGAACCTCTGTCGGTGCGGGTAAGTAATCCACCACGGCATCCAGCAGCAACTGGACGCCTTTATTCTTAAAGGCTGACCCACATAGCATCGGCACGATCGCCCCAGTCAACACTGAGTGGCGAATGCCGAGAGCAATTTCGGCATCGCTCAGTGCTTCCCCTTCCAGATACTTCTCCATCAGGGTGTCGTCGGTTTCGGCGATCGCTTCAAGCAGTTCAGTGCGATATTTTTCGGCCACTTCAAGCATTTCGGCTGGAATGTCAGTATCGACCATATCCACGCCCAGATCGTCGTTGTAAATGCGAGCCCGCATTTTTACTAAATCTACGACCCCGGTGAAACCATCTTCCGCACCAATGGGAATCTGAATCGGCACCGCATTGGCTTTGAGGCGATCGCGAATTTGCTGATGAACTCGGAAAAAGTTCGCCCCAGTGCGATCCATTTTGTTGACAAAGGCAATGCGCGGCACGTGATAACGGTTGGCTTGCCGCCAGACGGTTTCTGACTGAGGCTGCACTCCCCCCACGGAACAGAAAACCGCAATCACACCGTCCAAAACCCGCATGGAACGCTCCACCTCGATGGTGAAATCAACGTGTCCGGGGGTATCGATGATGTTGATCTGATGGTCGCGCCAATTAGTACTAATGGCTGCCGCCGTAATCGTGATGCCGCGCTCACGCTCCTGCGCCATCCAATCCGTGACCGCAGTGCCATCATGAACTTCTCCGATTTTGTGTACCACACCGGAGTAGAACAGAATCCGCTCAGTTGTCGTCGTTTTGCCGGCATCAATGTGAGCGGCAATCCCGATATTTCTAACTTTTTCGAGGGGATGAGTGCGTGCCACGACGTTCTCCTTAAGCCATTCAGACAGTCTGATGTTCAGGCGATCGCTTCAAACATCAAGCGTCCGACGCGAACTACAAAGGTTCAGCCTTTAATAACGATAGTGAGCAAAGGCTTTGTTGGCTTCAGCCATGCGGTGGGTTTCTTCACGTTTGCGAACGGCGCTACCAGTCTCGTTTGCCGCATCCATCAGCTCGTTCGCTAATTTCATGGCCATTGTTTTACCACCACGAGCGCGCGAAAACTGGGTGATCCATCGCAAGGCGAGGGCCGTTCCCCGGTCTTGACGGACTTCCATCGGTACCTGATAGGTGGCACCACCGACCCGTCGAGCCTTGACTTCGACCAGGGGCGTCACGTTACGAACAGCCTCTTCAAATACCTCTAGAGGATCACTGCCAGTACGCTCTGAAATAATCGTGAAAGCATTGTAGACAATGCCATTCGCCACTGATTTCTTACCATCGAGCATGATGCGGCGAATCATCATGCTGACCAAGCGACTGTTATAGACTGAATCGGGTGGAACGACCCGTTTTTGTGCAGACGTACGACGAGACATAACTTTCCTTAAGCTGAGATGGCAAATGGGCGGAAAACAGTTTGGATGGGGGGCTAGTTGACACGGACACTCCCCAGACCCGAAAGACTTTCAAACCGCTACGTCAAAAGCTGAGCGGTAACTCTTACTTAACCTTTAGGTCTCTTAGCACCGTATTTGGAACGGCCCTGTCTACGATCTTTCACGCCAGCCGTATCCAAAGTGCCGCGAATAATGTGATAGCGAACACCGGGCAAATCTTTGACACGACCGCCACGAATCATCACGACGGAGTGCTCTTGGAGGTTGTGACCGATACCAGGAATGTAAGCAGTCACTTCGAAGCCAGAGGTCAAACGAACCCGCGCCACCTTGCGAAGCGCTGAGTTGGGCTTCTTAGGAGTGGTTGTGTAAACACGGGTACACACACCGCGCCGCTGCGGACAGCTCTTGAGCGCAGGGGATTTGGTCTTCTCTTGTAACTTGGCTCGTTCTAGGCGAACTAACTGCTGAATTGTTGGCATTGGGTCGTCAAATTAAGTTGAATGGTGTGATTTTCTAATGAGGTCACAAGCTCTAATCATACTGAAGAAAAACTACGTGTGTCAATGAAAACATCTTGAAGCGATACAGGATCAGCCTTGTAGCTATCTGCGGCGGTTGGGAAATTCTGGCAAGGTGGCGGGCTGGGCAAGAGATTCCCACAAGATGGCGACGAAAATTCCCCTTGGACGATGTCAACTCAGAACTGACGGATTGGAGGAGGCGTCAGCGGCCCCCAGTCAATTCTTCGCAATTGTGGAGTTCCTTGGCAAATTGCGGCACGAGGCTGAAGTCTTGACCTGAGGAGCTTTGACGGAGGTGTGACAACCGTTTATTCACTCAACGCGATATTGATTTGGCTCAATACCTGCTGAATCTCAAAACTATCGGACGCATCTGGATGATTCAACAGATAGTATTTGAGATCGGCTTTCGCTTCGGATAATTTACCTTCGCGATAGTAGATAAGGCCCCGATCGCGGCGTTCCATCAAAGCATTGGGTAATAACAGCAAGATGCGGTCGATCGCGGCTAACGCCTGAGTAATATCCTGCCGCTGTAAGTAGATCACTTTCAGGTTGGTGAGGATGCGCGCGAGGAACGGCTTTTTGCCAATCGGTTCGAGGTGATGGGGGAGCATCCGCGCTTCTGCTCCGTACATGGTTTTGATGCGATCGCGGCAATCCTCTTCGAACATGACTTCACCTTGATGAAAGGCGTCGACAAAAATCGCCATCTCCGCTAATGTCGGGCGAACTAAAAAGTGACCGGGCATACCGACTCCAGCCATGGGAAAGTCAATGCGGTTGGCGAGTTCCAAATAAACGAGTGACAGGGTGATGGGAATGCCCGTGCGGCGATCCAGCACGTGGTTGAGAAAGCTGTTTTGGGGATTGTAGTAATCCTGGGTATTGCCCACAAAGCCCTGGGCTGCGAATAGATAGTCATTGATGGCGCGGATGATTTTAAGGGGATAGGCTTCGGCGGGCAGGCGATCGCGCAATTCGTCGGCCATCTCGTCTAACCGCTGGAGATAGGCCCGGCAATCGAGTTCAGGATACTCTTCTTGGGCAATATAGAGGGCCGCCAGGGCTAGATTGATGGCTTCATCCGGGCGCTGCACTTCTGTTGTAAAGCGATCGCGGGCCAACGATGAGCTCATGGACTTCCCCTATAGTCGCTGCCGGTACCGTATTGCAAAGCATCTAACCAACGATGGTACTGGTATTGCTGCTTTTCAGAAAGCGTAGTGGTAAGCGGTTGCATCGTTTGAACCGCTGGGCGTAGCAGCGAATATCCGGCCAGGGCAAGGTAATGGGGCAACCAGCGAGCGATCGCCCCCACTCCCACCTGAGGCAAAATTTGAGCAACCAGCCCCGGATGCTTGACGGAGGTGCGTAAGAGCGTTTTAGCCAGGGCCGGAAACTGCACCACATCTTGCAAAAACGGTTTGAGGGTAGCGTCGCCCAGGGCGGCCATGTCACCAAAAATCGTGCCGAGAATGTGATTAATTTGGTCGGGCGGCAGCGATTGCTGCATGCCCACCCGCATCGATTCTTGAAACAGCCAGGTTACAGACAAGTTGGGCTGATAAGGCTGCAGCCAGCCTAAATCATCCGCACTTAAGCAATTTGTGCTCAACGCTTCGTCAATGCCGCTGGTGAGGCGTGGCAGGTGCCGAATCATGGCCCCAAACCCGCCGAAACTCAAGGGTGACTGACTGCCACTACTATCCCCCACGGGTAGCACCCGCCCCCAGGGATACTGCAGTGGGCTGTCACGATAACAGGGAAAAAAGCCAAACACCGCCCGCTTAATGTCGAGTTGACTGAGCTCAACTTGCTGGTAGTCCGGCAAGAGTTGCCAATAGTCGTCAAACAGATCGGTGAGACTGAGCCGGTCGGGATGGCTATCCACATAAGTGAACAAGTAAGTCGTACGACCATCCCGAGCTGGGAATGCTTCCCAAAAATATTGGCATTGACGACGTACAGGCGTAAAAGAAACGATCAAGTCCCCCGTCTCATTCTCGGGGTAGCCATTGGCACAGGTGCCCACCACCAGGCAAATGCCGTCGGGTTGGCTGCCCTGCCGCGCCTGCTGTACCAAAGGCGAAAAATGGCCCATCGCATCAATCAACAAGCGGGTCTGAAATTTTTGCTCTCCGGCACTGATGATCACGCCATTGGGATGCACCGAGGCATTCCGAAACGCAGTTTGCTCGATCAGAGTGCCACCCGCCGCTAAAAATTTCTGCTTCAGTGTCTCTAGCAGATAAACCGGATCAACCCCGATGTTGAGCACGTCGCGCACCCAAACCGGGTCACTGTCGCCAAATTGGATACGGGCGGGGTTGTACTCGGTCGCGATCGCCCTTTCCAGTTCTGCCTCGGACAGCAAATCTAACTCCACTAACGTTTGGAGTTCGGGTCGCGAGATATTCCACTCCTGGTCACGCCCCCGCAGAGCACCTTTTTCTAATACGGCGACCCGCCAGCCCTGTTGCACCAGAGTCGCCCCCAGCAAAATACCTAAGGTGCCACCGCTGATGACCACATCCCACTCCACGGTGGGTAGCTGAGTCTCAGTCTGGTGAATGACGTCTGGCACCGCCAAATTACCTTGACGATATTTTTGCCAGCGGTCATCAACCACTTGCAAGCCAGTCAGCGTATTGGGCAAATGGGCCAACCAGTCGGGGGTCGTGCGGGAATCGGACGGAGTCATAGAGGGCATGGGTTGAAATTCAGCAGTTTATGAAATTCAGCAATTTATCGGAGATGCCGAAGAGCGATATCGGGAATTCTAAAAGTTAACTAGCAGCCGTCGGAGCTGCTTGTAGCGAGCCTACAGTCTGATCCAGAGACGATGCCACAGCAACCGCCTTCTTCTGAACCGAGAGATAATCCATTCTGGACTTATCGTGACCCGCAATCAGGGCGCTGGGTGACCTTGATGACCGCTGAACAGTGCCAACAACTCGGCCAGCAGGTGTTCAAGCCGCGCAACTCAGCAACTCCTTTCTCGGCTACCGAGACATGGGAAGAATCACCAGACTCGGAAACTTAGCCTGCAAGAATCGCCCTTAGATCCTAAACTTTTGTTAAGTGTTTAGGGCAGTTTGACATGTTTATTTCGCGCCGTCGTTGGCTGGCAGGGGTCATCATACTGGTCGCTATGGCCATGAGCTGGAGTGTGACAGCCCCGCCAGCCTGGGCGCTAGGTGGGCCACAGCCGATCATTGGCGAGCCAGCTCCTGCGTTTACGTTGCCGACTAACTCTGGGCAGGGGGAAATTGCTTTGGAGGATTATCGTGGTCGCTGGGTGGTGCTGTATTTCTATCCACAAGACGGGACGTCGGGTTGCACATTAGAGGCCCGGCGTTTTCAAGAAAGTCGAGCCGATTTTCGGGCGCTGAATGCGGAAATTGTGGGCGTGAGTGGCGATGATGTCAGTTCTCACGAAAGTTTTTGTGCCGCTGAAGGCATTGAGTTTCCGCTGCTATCGGATGTGCGTGGTGAGGTGAGCCAGGCGTATGGCTCTTGGCTGACCGGGCGATCGCTGCGTCACACTTACCTCATCGACCCGGACGGCATTTTGCGGGAACGCTTTTTGGGCGTGCGACCGGCAATTCATAGTCAAGAAGTTTTGCTCACGTTAGAGTCGTTGCTCATGCCTGCGAGGGGCGTGGCTAGTTAAGGCATTGAGGATTGTCAGGGGTGAGATCTCCGCAACCTGCCACCACCTCCTTAAAATAGAGTTTATTAGTTATTTAATTTGTGAAGGAGAACTATGCAAACTTTGGCCTTGACTTCAGACAACGTGGAAACAGTATTAGATGAACTGCGTCCTTATCTGATGGCCGATGGGGGCAACGTTGAACTCGTTGAGATTGATGGCCCCACTGTGCGCTTGCGGTTACAAGGGGCTTGCGGCTCCTGCCCAAGTTCAACCATGACCCTACGCATGGGGATCGAGCGCCGCTTGCGCGAGTTCATTCCTGAAATTGCCGAAGTCGAGCAAGTCGTTTAGTGCGATCGCATTCGGATTTCCCCTTTAGTCCTTGGCAGACGCAATTAGTGGCTGAGGGGGAACAGATTTACCATTCAGATTATTCTACGGTGTAGTCATTTGTTCACGGCTCGTAGCTACACACGCTTGATGCGATGACCGCAGTGCCCGTAAACGGTTTAAGTACTTGACCGATAGAGCTTTGGGGCAGCTAATCTGTCGAGCGAGTGAGCACAGTTGATGCAGCGGCATCGCTGACGGTAGATCGTTTAGGTTGAATAGGCGCGATCTCGATTCGGATGATTTATGTACGCAGTAATTTATGACGGAACCTGTAACTTGTGTGTGACGCTGGTGCGCTTGCTTGAGCAACTCGACCAGGGGCACCAGTTTCACTATGTGCCCATGCAAGATGAAGGCACGCTGAGCCAATGGCATATTACTGCCGAGGACTGCGAAGCGGGCATGATTTTACTGAATCCTCAACAACCTGAAATCCGTTGGCAGGGGAGCGATGCCGCTGAAGAGATTGGTCGCTTGCTGCCGCTAGGAAACTTGTTTGTGCAGGCATATCGATCGCTCCCCGGTGCCAAGACCGCTGGCGATGGCTTTTATCGATTTATTCGCGATCATCGCTACACCCTCTTTGGTGGGCGCGATGACCTGTATGAGTCGGCTTACCAGATGTGTGAGAGCGATCGCTGCTCACAAGTTTGATCCCGATCATGAGAGCAAAATGCGCACAAAAAAGCGGAAACCGGAGTTTCCGCTAGCTCATTGTGTTGATTGAGGCCGGGTTGAACCGCTGAGATGGGTTGAGTCAGGACGTGTAGTCAGGACAGTTACATCAGTCTTCGTAAATGCGACATTCTGGGGCATCCGGATGAGCGACACAATATTGCTCAAAATATGTCGGTGAGTTTTGCTGGTGGCGATACCAGGCGACTTGCAACTCTTCCACCGTTTCCCAAGCGATCGCCACTTCAATATCCGCCGTGCCGCGCATCTCAGTAAGCCGACGGGCATGTTCTAACGCCGCTTGCAAACGGGTTGCTAAAGAAGGAACTGGGATCGCTTTTGGAGTTGTAGTCGTAATTGCAGGAGCTGTTTTTGTGTAAGTCATAGCGATTGTGGGTTGATTTCTATCGGTCAAACTTATGTACAGCCTAGCGATAAAGTCAGCCAATGTTCGAGGGTTTTGGATATAAGTTTTTTCTATGTTTCATGAGTTTTTCTTACTCCTTGTGAGGAACTATTTCCTCGCATGAAGTTACATGTGCTTGTCCGAAACGGGGGTGCTCTCCAGTCTGATAGCGTTAGGCGTTCAGTCGGTATGAACTTTTTGTGCGGCGCGGTAAAGCCCGGTAGCCGCTAACGACAAATCGAGAGGCATTAGCCCGCCAAGTTTGTTGACCTGCCGGGGGAGAGCGTGGCGATCATCTGGGGATCAAATTGGGGTGGGCAACTAAATTCAGGTCAGCGTAAGCTAGCTAATCGCAGTAAACTGATAAGCATATATACATATAAGACTTATTGATACCCATGGCAGGCAGTGGCACTCCCGATCCCCAACTTCAAAGCACGCTTTCAGAACGCGAACTCCAGATTGTGGAACTCGTCGCCGCAGGACTCACCAACCAAGAAATTTCTGAGGAGTTGGAAATCAGCAAGCGCACGGTCGATAATCACATCAGCAATATTTTGACCAAAACCGCCACCGGAAATCGCGTCGCCCTGGTGCGATGGGCACTTCAGTGGGGCAAGGTCTGTATCAATGATGTGAATTGCTGTACGCTGCCCAATGTGGATCAGCAGAAATCGGTTTCTTGAGCGTATGGCAGATTCGATAGAGCAAAACCGCACATCAGCCAAGATGGTTCGCCCCACTCCACCGACTGAGGTTTCGGCACCGGAACAGGTGGAGTATCGTCTGCATAGTCCGCAGTTGCCACTAGCGGTATATCGTGAGGTGGCGGCGCATTTACGGCAAATTGAGGGCGTAAATACGGGTTTGTTGCCGCAGACCTCGAAAGAATTTGACTACTTGCAGAGTCAGGTTGGTGGGGTGTGGATTCGCTATGCCGCCGATGCCGCCGACCAGTGCCAGCCCCAGGTAGAAGCGGTTTTGACCTACTACGGCGATCGCTACGGCCAGTGGGAAACGTTGAGTAAGTAGCTCAGAAATCTAGCATGTGCTAATGTCTCTTGCTGCCGACCCGATGGATCTAAGCAGACGATACAGGAATTGCAATTCATCTGTGCAGGTCTACTTAGCAAATATTTTGCTTTTGCCCTAAATAAAGCCAGTTTGTGCGAGGGATAGAATTTTAATGATTGTAAATAAGCTCAGAGACTGGATTCGCGCTGCTTTATCTACATTCAAAAGGGAGAATCGTCAGGAGAGAGAAACAGACAGGCTTCCTAATGAGTCGAAGTCAAAGAAGCTTGATCGAGAGAAGAGTGAGAAGGTTTCCGCACAAGTTAAATCTGGTAAACCTCACAAAGCACTACGGGGCACCCGTGACATTTTGCCAGATGAAACGCCCCTCTGGCAGTGGGTCGAAACGACGGCTCGCGAGCTATTGCAGCGGGCAGCCTATCGCGAAATTCGTCCGCCGATGTTTGAACAAACCCAGTTATTTGAACGGGGCATTGGCGAGGCGACCGACGTCGTCGGTAAGGAAATGTACACCTTTGCTGATCGGGGGGGGCGCTCCCTGACTTTGCGCCCAGAAATTACAGCGGGCTTAGTGCGGGCAGTCAACGAGCACAAGCTCACCGCCCAGGGTAGCGTCTTGCGCCTCTGGCATGTGGGCCCAGCGTTTCGCTACGAGCGGCCGCAGGCGGGGCGACAGCGGCAATTTCATCAGCTCGATGTGGAATTGTTGGGCAGTCGTGATCCCCGCGCGGATGTGGAAGTGATTGCGATCGCGACCACCCTGTTGCAAACCTTGGGACTCAAATCCCTCACGATGGATCTCAACTCGGTGGGCAATGGTGACGATCGCCAGCGCTATCGAGATGCCCTCGTCGATTTTTTGACGCCGCACAAAGCGGACTTGGATGACGATTCACAAAAGCGCTTGGCGACTAATCCCTTGCGCATTCTCGATAGTAAAGACGCGAAAACTCAGGAAATTGTCCAGACGGCTCCTAGTCTGCTGGATTTTTTGAGTCCGGACTCGCAACAGCACTTTGACCAAGTGCAGCAATATCTCACGGATCTGGGGATTGTCTACACTCTCAATCCGCGCCTGGTGCGGGGATTGGATTACTACACCCACACCGCGTTTGAAATTCAATCCGCTGATTTAGGGGCGCAGGCAACGGTGTGCGGCGGCGGTCGCTACGACGGGCTCATCTCGCAACTGGGAGGCGCGGATACGCCAGCGATCGGTTGGGCGATCGGGCTCGAACGGCTCACGCTACTGCTCAAACAATTAGCGGTAGAACCCAGCACCGCCATGGATGTGTATGTCGTTTCGCGGGGCGCAGCGACAGCAGGCAAAGCGCTACAGGTAGCGCAAGCCCTCCGCCAGGTAGGATTGGCTGTGGAGATGGATTTGAGCGGTTCGGCCTTTGGCAAACAATTCAAGCGGGCTGATCGCAGCGGTGCGGTGCTCTGCGTCATTTTGGGCGAAGCCGAAGCGGAACAGGGCACGGTGCAGCTCAAGTGGCTGACGTCAGGAGAGCAATCAGAAATCAGTCAAGCAGCTTTGACGCAAGCCGCCGATGAACTCGTGCAAAAAGTGCGCCAAGCCCAACAAGCGACCTAATTTCACAAACCATTTGCCGGATTCGATATAAGTCGATAGGATGACCGCTATACTGCGTAAACTTCGCACTTGCTAGCGCAGGACGGGCTATGGCGTACTGGGAGTTTTTGCTACAAAAAGAGGGCGATCGCGACTGGCTCCCGTTGGAGACGGCCCACGTTGAAATTTCCGAAGGGCGATATCGCATCATTGCTCACAGCAGTTATTGCCAGGCCAACGCCAACATTTGCCTGAGTCGTTTGCTCACGGCGCAGATGCCCCCCCAGCGCAAGACGCTCAAGCGCACAGGCACGACTAACGAAGATGGTTTGATGGTGGTGATTCCATTTACCCATCTGACCCCGGGACACTGGACAGTCACCTGTACCGCCGCTTCAGAGTCGGCTGATGCCCCGTGGGAATTTGGCGTGCAGCTAGAGGTCCTCGCGATCGAATCGGGGGTGGAATATTGGGAAACGGAACTCGATGAAGCATCCCTAGCCGAGCAACTCGCCAATCCCCCGGTGACGACGGCAGGCTCGCACCCCACTGATCAACCTACCTTGCCTACCGCTGCCACCACCTGGATGAGGAGTGACTCGACTCCCACCGATCCCTTCACGATTCAGACGCCACTCGAAGATCTTCCTCTGCGCTTGCAGTTGCAACATCAGGCTCTGGTGGCTCACACGGCTGAGCCCCTGGTCTTGCAGGGGCAGGTCATGACCTTTTCCCAAGTCGAAGGCTTGGCTGGGGAAGGAACCCTGTGGATACAGCTCCGCAATCCAGAAACGGGAGCCGTGGTTCATCAGTCTGCCCAGGCGCTTTCGATCGCGGCGTTACCCAGCCGCTTTGAGGTCACGGTACCGCTGCCCAGCGTTAGCAACACGCGGCTGCTGGTAGGAGAGCTCAGTCTGTGGACGGCCTCTGATCCGCCGCAGGTGCTGGCGATTCAGGGGTTTACCGTAACCCTCAACCTGGATGCCCTGCTAGAGGTAGTGGCTAACCAAGCTGAAAGTACGACAACCAATCGTTTCGAAGATGTCACGGCAGCGGGCGACACGGTTGGGCCTACTCCCTCAGAGCCCAATCCACAGCGCATCATCAATCCTTTATCGCCGCGTTCGGTACCGTTTCGGCAGATTTATCTGCCGTCGAATGGACTGACGCTGCCCCCGGTCATTTATCGGCCCATTGATAAAAAAACGGTGGGCGCACCAACTTTACCGCGCTTGTCTAACCAAGCCGAGCGCGATCGCCCAACGCCCAGCGCCTCTGACCACTCAGCCGCAACGACCGCCGAGGTTGGCCCCAAGCCGCTCACCTTACCTCCCATCGGTTCGGCCTCCAAAGCCGCAGCCTCACCGACAGCGCCGATCCCTGACATGAGTGAACCGGCTGAGGCCTCACCGCAGTTGCCCACGATGGGCAATTCCTCGCAGTCATCGTTTACTTCAGACGCTACGGATGCTGGGGCAGCGGCAATTCCTCAAGCGGCTGATACTAACATTACGGCCAAGCCTTCTCAAGCCACCTTTGAGCCAGATCTGCAAGGGCGTTTTTGGCATCGGTTGAGTGCTTTGGCGGAAGAGGCCCAAAAAGCAGCAGCGGAACGAAAAGCGCAACTCGATGCGGCTGGCGTCACAGATACGACCCAGTTGGAAATCAGTTCACCCTCGGTTAATGACGCGATCGCTGCTCCCTCTGACGAACCGATCAACTACGAAGTCGTCGTTTATGACTCCGACGATGAACTGACTACAGAAGACCTTGATGTCGTCGCAACTGACAGCGAGCCCCTCATAGAGGTGTTACAGCCCGGCGAACCCAATCGCCAAGAACTAGGCGATGTGCCCGTCCCCGAATGGATCTTTCCCCAAGGTGAACTCGTCGCTGGTGCACCTTTACCGATTACTGTCCGACTGCCTCGCTATCCCCGTCGGCTCGCGGTCAAAGTTTGGGTAACGGATATTCAAAGTCGCACTCTAGTTGATCGCCCCCGTTGGTTGATGAACTGGTCTCCCACTCCGGAAGGCGACCAAACTGCTTTTTTGCAGCTCCAAGTCCCCCTTGGCAGTCTGGAAGCCCAATTTGAAGCGATCGCGATCGATCTCGCGACCCAGCAAGAAAGCTATAAAACCAGCCTCGTCCGTGAAATTTTGCCCGTCAATCCCAACGAGTCAGACAGTAGTCTCTCTCTTTGAGGATCGATGCGTTGACGATATCAAAAGACGACTGTTTGGCAAGGAATGCCGCGATCGTAATCGTTAAGAAATGCAGCAATGATTGGTCAGAAATGCTGCATTTCTGACCAATTCACAGTAGGCTAATTTGTGAGTTTGTTAGCGCAACATCGCCCTGGCAAGCTTTTGACGCTGTATTGAGTGATAGGAATATATAATTTATGGCAGCTTCTTTTTTACCCACAATCTTGGTGCCTCTGGTTGGCATCGTCTTTCCTGCGGCAGCAATGGCCTTCTTGTTCCTGTACATCGAGCGCGACGAAGCTACTGACGCCTAACTCCGTCAGTTCAGCTCTAAATATCTCTAAATCACTGTGGCCTTTATCTTCCGTAAATGGAAGATAAAGGCTTTTTAGTCAATCCTGCTCTGATACCCTAGCCCACAGCCAGAGCGCTGATAGACCAGGACGCTGGACTCCTTCTTCTACAGCAGGCACCTGTACAGGCTGTTATCTGCGATCACGGGAACTCAACAAAGATTAGAAAGCAGCCAAGCCAGAAAAAATCCTCATCTAAGTGGCAATTACCACCTAAATGAGGACTTAAGAGAACTGAAACATGACGCCGTTTAGATGCTGGTTATCCAGCCAACATCATCACACAGCGACTCGATCTAGCGGAAAGGAGGCGCGTACAGTAAGCCACCCTCTGTCCATAGCGCATTTTGACCGCGCTCTAGATTGAACTGTGAATCAGCCCCTAGATTACGCTCAAAAACTTCGCCATAGTTACCAACATGGGTAATAGCGCGAGCCATGAAGTCATTAGGAATCCCCATGTCTTCACCTAGAGTGCCTTCCTCACCCAGGAAGCGAGCGATATTGGGATCCTCGCTCCCGGTAAACTCACCGATGTTTTCAGAGGTGATACCAAATTCTTCCGCCTGGATGAGGCCAAAAGTCACCCACTTCACCACGTCAAACCAAGCAGAGTCATTGTTCACAGTCAAAGGCCCCAGAGGCTCCTTCGACATGGTGACCTCTAGCAGCACGTGCTCATCGGGGGTAGGCAGGGTACTACGACGGGCAACCAACTGAGATTTATCAGAAGTCATCCCTTCGCACCGACCCTCGTCATAAGCAGCGTATGCAGCATCTGCGTCTTGGAAGACAACGGGCTCAAAATCAACGCCTAACTTACGCATCTGGTCAGTCAGGTTCAACTCAGTTGTCGTTCCTGTTTCAACGCAAACCGCTCTGCCAGCAAAATCTTCCAAGGAGGTAATTCCACTAGCTTCGCGCACCATCATGCCTTGGCCATCGTAAAAGGTGGTTGGGCCAAATTCCATGCCGACTTGCGTATCTCGACTCAGGGTCCAGGTGGTGTTACGGGACAGCATATCGACCTCACCACCAGATAGCGCCGTAAAGCGCTCAGTCGAGTCAAGACGGCGATACTCTACGGCATCGGGATCATCGAACAAGGCTGCAGCCACAGCGCGGCACACATCCACGTCTAGGCCAGAGTAGGTACCGCTTTCATCAACAAAGCTGAAGCCAGGGATACCGCCATCAACACCACAAACGAGCTGACCTCGCTCTAGGACAGCTGCTAGACGGCTATCACCAGCCGTCGTTGTGGTCTCTTCACCATCAGCGGTAGCATCACCACCGCTGGCAGCATCATCAGTCGTCGGAGTAGCACAGGCCGTTGTTAAGGAAAGGGCCAGTGCTAGGCCGAGAAAACCCCACTTTTTCATTGGGTCACACCTCACTAACTTATCGTAATCACGTATTCATCTAGACCACTTGGGAATAAGCAGTCTATCTTTGCGTTGGAAGATCAGTTCAACATGGCATAACATTCCAACGCATGAAGAAATATTTTTGTATCTTAGGTCACTTTGTGAGGAGTGAGGGCATCGGCGACTGGAAAAAACCCGACTATAGTGAGAGCCCATGATGAGATTGCCAAGCATTTAGACAGGTCAAAATCGCGGCTGCTTTCGGAGCGGTATGGTGTCCGAGTTCGGGCTGGGAGGCTGGTTATGCAATGAGTGTAGGCTTCGTTCCTTACCATTGCCCCCGAGTCAAAGCAGTTCACAAGAGTCTGCATAGCGATCGCAATCGCTTTAAAGTCGATTTTCAGGCTCTCCAACTTATTGCCAATCGCGGTAGTGTCTACCCTGAGAAGAACCGATTGCCGCGTCAATAAAGCCCTGGTCATGTCAGCAGTATCGGCATCAGACAATTTTGCAGGTTGACTATCAGGTTGACTATTATGTTGTGCCCTTAACATTGGTCAGCAGGTCTTAATAATCAGTTTTGATAGGAATGCCGTGACGCTAATTTTCGTAATGGTGACGGGGCCGCCTCGCCTTTAAATATCAGGAAATATCAGGGCGTTACTTCAGAAGGTCGGCCAGTGGGCATGGGCATGACAGCTTTAACACTTAGCTCTGGGCGATGTCGCGAATCAGGGGAATGCGGCTACGGATGTAGCAGTTAAGGGTGTCGGCCTCCATAGAGTCTAGCGATCGCTCGCCAGAGACTTGGTCAATGAGCCAGTGAACTAAGCTGTTGTCGTCGAGGCTCAAGATGCGATGCCCTTGCGACTGCTCAACCAAAGTCCAAAACTGGCGCAATAGATGAGGATTCATAGAATAAATCTCTTAATGTTTGCTTTAGATTTCGAACCTGAATTCAGGTTACTGCATAGGTGAAATCACTTGCAGCGTTTGCAGTGTTTGTTCATCTTTATCGCGAAAGCGTAATGTTTGCCGCGAAAACATGTCATATTGCATCGAGTTGCAACAAATAAATCACAATGGCGCAATTAATCCTGGTTGTGCAGGAGGTTTGCTAACGCTGGCGTAACGTTTCCTTTGGGCATGAGCGCCAAAAAACGGAGCCGCAAATTATTGCCGCCCCGTCAACACATTTCACAATGCTCAGCCTTAGGATTCGGGCACTAGCTGAACAATTAATGCGCGGGTGTCAAGACTCTGCACCTTAGCAACGTCCTTGAGATCTTGAACAATGCGTTCTAGCAGCTCACGGGCGCGATCGCGGTGCTGGTGCTCTCGACCTCGCAAACGAATTTGAAACTTGACGTGATTGCCCTTATCAAGCCAGCCAATAGCTCGCTCGATCCGGATACCGTAGTCAGAATCGTCAACATTAGGGCGCAGCTTAACCTCTTTCATCGTCGGTTTAGAGCTCTGCTTTTGCCGTTTCTTCTGCTGATATTGGTGCTTGCCGTAATCGAGAATTTTAGCGACAGGTGTTTCCTTACCTTCTGATACCACGACTAGGTCAAGCCCCACTTCTTCAGCGATGCTGACTGCGTCACGAGTATCCATAACCCCACGATTTTCATTCTCGTGATCAATTAGCCGCACCTGTAGCGCTTTAATGTTGTGATTGATATTGGGCTGTTCGGGACGTACACGGCGATTGCTAAATCTTCTTTTAACGATAGCGATTTCCTCCAAAAACTCAGTATGGTGAAGTGTGCTTTAAAGATACCCTAAGCTTGTCCACCTTGCCATCTATCAACCTGTAGAGGTTCATGGAAAGCAAGGAAACACAATGAAAAGCGACAGACGGCTGGACGCTGGCCGGTTGTGAAAAATTGCGATCACAGGGGTATCTCATTGTGGCGACGAATCCTCACCTCAACGCTGTGCTGCCCGAAGCCATTTCTTAGGATCAAAAACTAGCTGCTATCTTTGGCAGCGAGCGGGATGGGGTCCACAGCGGGCGATTATCAGCTCAAAATCCCCATGGTGGGCTTTGCCGAAAGCTTGAATGCTCTGTGGGTGCCGCCGTTTGCCTGTACACCATGATGCAGCGGCTCAAGTCTTTAGGGATTGCCTGGGTCTACTCAGCGATCGCGAAGAACACCCCCTGCGGCTGGACTGGATTTGCCAGTCGGTACAAAATAGTGCTGCGCTCGAACGTCGCTATCGGCAATAAACAGCAACAGCCTTACATCCTGCTTCTATGGGCCAAACTTAATACCCGTCATCAATCCGACCAATCGAGCCAGGTTTGCAGCGACTGGGGACTCCCCATGGCACAATAGGGTCGCCTTGCAGTTCATGAGTCAGCAACTATGCGCGGCAATTCCAATAACCTTGCCATCATGATTGTGCTGAATATCGTCGGCGTCATGCTGGTCTTAGGGGCAATTCTAGTCGTGCTGCGTGGCTTAGGCTGGATACAGCAGATCCCCGAATACGTTACCTGGGCAATGTTGCTCCTGTCTCTAGGGATCGGTATCTTAGGCGGCATTCGCTCTGCTCGGTAATCAAACTGGTAATATGCGACGTCTTTCCTTGCCCAGTCGAATTTTTCTGTCTTTCTTAGGAGCGACCCTACTGGTGTGGGTGTTGCGAGGCTTCACGATCCTATCGTTCATTCCGGGCATTGTCCTCTGGCTGCTATTACTGCTCACCATCGGTGCCGGGGTGATTACGAGTCTGCAGCGGATGCGATAGGCGGCTGGTTGAAATCGTGATAGCCCCGCTGTAAATTTCCTACCGATTTCTAGTGGGCGGGCTTGGGCGCAAGTGCCGCAGGTGCTTCAAACATGACAGTCAGCTGGGTGTTCGGTGTTTGTCGACGCATTAGCTGCAACAAGGCATCAGCATCCTGATACCGCCGAAATCGTTCCACGACTGCGATTTTGGCTTCGGGTAACTGACGCACGATACACCAGGGCCGTAGCTGGGTTTGATAAGTCATGGATTTACCATTAATTAGGACAACGAACTGGCAACGAAGCGATCATCTTGGCGTTGGCCGCAAACCCGTTGGTTCGCTTGTATGAGCTTCAACTCCAAGGCGAATGACTCACAAAATAATCAGCCGCGGTGAGTTGAACAAGTGCCCCACAACGTCACCGTGCACCTGAAGAAATTGCGACCAAACATCGCCAGATCAGAGAGGATTATTACTCTGTCTTGGGATGGCGCTGATTGCCAATCAGAAAAACTCGGTCAATCACTACTGTCAACACTGAACCATTTTGGGCTGGAGCAGTAGCTGCGTAAAGACTAGCACTAAGACACTAAATAGATATGTGCTTTTGTATTTGTACACAAAATGTAGCGTTCACTCGCTGGATATGGCTCAACTCCCCATTGCAAAGTGGACAAGATTTTTTATGATTGCCACAAGCGATCTCAACTTGACTGGCTAAATCATCGTGGACGACGAACAAGACCAAGCGCTTCCAAACAATGCAGAAAACTCTGATCAGTCTGAGAAGCCCAAACGCCGCTCGCGCGCTAAGCGTGGCAAAAAAACCTCCTCGGCTATGCCCGCACTGCCCCCAGCGGCGGGCTCCATCGCGGGGGGCATTTATAAGGTCCAAATCTTCTACCTCGCCGCCCGCAACACTAACCCTAAAGCGCCCGTAAAAGACGCCTTATGGTTTGCGACTTACCCCATCATCCCACGAGTCGGAGATTGTTTATTTCACGATGGGGTTTATTACCAGGTTGAGCGCGTCTTTTTGTACGAAAATATGGGGCCAGGCTGGTACGCCGATGTCGAAGTCTCGTTTTATGGGCGACGGTAGAAATATGTGACCATAGCGGCAGAGTAAATGGGATGCTAGCCGTATGTTGAGGGGTGAAGTCGCAGGGTTGACTGCGGCGTTTTTGTGGGCACTATCGACGGTGATTTTTGGCCAATTGGGCAAGTCTCTCAGTCCACTGGTGTTGAATTTGGCGAAAGGGGGGATTGCGATCGCCCTGATTATCTTGACGCTCATCGTTCAGCAAAATTTGCAGCCCCAGTTGCCGCCTGTCGCGATTTTTTGGCTGATGCTGAGTGGCGTCGTCGGCATTGGCTTAGGCGATACGGCCTATTTCAAATCGATTAATCATTTTGGGGCCCGGCGAGCCCTGCTGATGGAAACGCTTGCGCCACCGCTCACGGCCTTAATGGCGCTGATTTTTTTGCAAGAGAGGTTGGGCGCGATCGCGTGGGGTGGCATTTTGTTAACCGTCGGCGGCATTGCCTGGGTCATTTCGGAACGGGTGCCCACGGCGGAGCAGCATTCTCTTAATCTCAAGGCGGGGCTGATCTGGAGTGTTTTGGCACAACTCGGGCAAGCCAGCGGAGCGGTGATGTCTCGCGGGGCCTTGGCCAACACCACGGTTGATCCCCTGTGGAGTGGTTTGTTGCGGATTACAGCAGGCGCGATCGTGCTGGTGATTTTGGTCAGCAGTCGGGGCGCGATTCGTCAGCAACTACGGCCCTTGCGATCGCGACAACTCTTGCCTCTGCTCGGAGTAGCCGCTTTTTTGGGCACCTATCTAGCCATTTGGTTACAACAAATTGCCTTCAAATTTACCCCTGCTGGCATTGCCCAGGCCCTGTTGGCGACCAGTCCACTGTTTGTGCTGCCCATTGCCGCCAGTTTGGGCGATCGCGTGACTGGCCGCGCAGTGGGTGGAGTGGTGATTGCGATCGCGGGAATTTGGCTGCTCATCGGTGCATCGTAATTTCAAAAGGGTAGTGATCACCCGAATATTCAGGAGGCCACCCACCGCAGAGATTCCCAATCGGTTACGTTACGATGAAAGTGTAATGGCTGCGCAGTAGCCACACCGGCTACCAGTCTAACCGTTGATATATCTGGGGATTAACGCATATCGCCATGGTTCAAAAAGTCCAAAAATCTAAGCAAGAGTGGAAATCGCAACTCACACCTGAGCAGTATAAAGTCACCCGCGAAAAGGGCACCGAACGAGCCTTTACTGGGGTTTATCACGACAACAAAGAACCCGGTACTTACAAGTGCATTTGCTGTGGCACTGAGCTATTTCGTTCTGACGAGAAGTTCGACTCCGGCACTGGCTGGCCGAGCTTTTGGGAGGTGGCCAATACCGAGAACGTCGAAACTGAGACGGATCGCACCTTTTTTATGGTGCGGACGGAAGTCCACTGCGCTAACTGCGAAGCCCACCTGGGCCACGTCTTTAACGATGGCCCCGCCCCGACGGGTAAGCGTTACTGCATTAACTCGGCCTCATTAGATTTTGAGAAAAAGTCGTAGTGATATTGCTTTGCCCGGCCAGTCGTTGTGGGGGCGATCTCCCCCGCAGAAAACCTCTCCAGTATCATGAGTGCTAATCGCAGCCATTGCGGTGCCGGAGAGGTTTTTAAGCTGTGCGAACTGACTCTAAACGCCTGGCATTTAAGTTGATGCTGCTTGTAACAGTGACGCTGTGAAAGCTTTGACTGTGACCCTCTTCATTGAAAACGATCGCGATGCAACTCAACGCTGATGTGAGAGGGCACGGATATCCGCTGCTGTGTCTACACGGTCATCCGGGGAATGCCGCTTGTATGCGGGTGTTCACCGAAAAACTGTCCCAGCGCTACACGACGATCTCGCCAGACTTGCGGGGCTACGGCCATAGCCGCATGGCGACACCGTTCACGATGACCGATCATTTAGCGGACTTGAACGACCTGCTCGATCGCTTTGATATTCAGCAATGTTTAGTTTTAGGATGGTCTCTGGGCGGCATTTTGGCGATGGAACTGGCGCTCCAGCAACCTCAGCGAGTCGCCGGACTCATGCTGTTGGGCACTGCCGCGCGCCCTCGGGGCAATCATCCCCCCATCAGTTGGCAAGATAACGCGCTAACGGCGATCGCCTCGCTAATTAACAAAGCCGTTCCCGGTTGGCAGTGGAACATTGACACCTTTGGTCAGCGATCGCTCTACCGCTATCTAATTCAGCAACATACCCCCCAGGCTTATCAACGACTGGCCGATGAAGCGTTTCCAGCTTTTTTGCAAACTTCTCGGCATGCCCAGCAAGCGCTGAATCAAGCCTTACGAGCGGGCTATGACCGTCTTCCCGAGTTGGAAAAGATTGCGGTGCCGTCTTTAGTATTGTGTGGCGAGTGCGATCGCCATATTACCGCTCGCGCTAGCCAAGAAACTGCTCAACACCTGCCCCACAGCAGCTTCAAGCAATATCCCCAAACCGCGCACCTCTTTCCCTGGGAAATTCCCAAGGTCGTGCTGGCAGATCTAGAGCATTGGTTACAAACCCACTTTTGACCTGATCTGTGCGGGCTCACTCCTAATCTTCGGCGAGCCTCTGACAAGACTTACATCTAAAGCGATTACGCCTTTTCGCGAGCCCGTATACTAAAGGCACAAGCTGGCAGCACAACGCTGGGAGTAAGCGATGGAATGGCATGTGAGTGACGCCCAAAGTTTAAGAGTGATCGATCGCGAAATCGGTGATCACATGTTCACTCCGTCAGAATATGAGCTCGTACGTCGTGTGATCTATGCCACCGCCGACTTTGAATTTGCCTCGCTGATTCACTTCTCAGAACATGCTCTGACCTCAGGTGCAGCGGCCTTGGCTGCCCGAACGACGATCGTGGTCGACGTCCCCATGGTGCAGGTCGGCATTGCTCCCCCGATTCAAGAAACGTTTGTGAATCCGGTCTATTGCAGCATGGATGCCCTCACCCGTCCGCAAAAGGGTAAAAGCAAAACGGCTTGGGGCATCGAGACTCTAGCCCAGCGCTATCCCGAAGGGATTTTTATTGTGGGCGAATCCCAAACCGCCCTGGAATCTCTGGTCGATTTGGTTGAAAACAATCTAGTTCGACCGGCATTAATTATTGCGACTCCAGCAGGCTTCCTCGATGTCGATGTGTTGAAAGACCGCCTCCAAGACACTATGGTGCCTCACATCAGCATTAATGGCCAAAAGGGCAATCCTGTATTGGCTGTGGCAATCATGACGGGGTTAATTGATTTGGCCTGGCAGGCTTACGGCAAAGCCCCCAAAGCTATGTAAGGGATCTGCAGCTCAACGATGACTCTCATCAACCTTTTAGCTTAGGGAGTTGAGCGGAGTCGAAACTCGGTCTGTAGGTATTTTATTGGCAAGCGAGATCTCCTCTCTCTACACTGGGCAGGAGAAACGCTGTCAGCCTGATGCAGCGAAATGTGATGCCATCGTTTTGCGACGCCTGATGGCAGCGCAGGCTGGAGCGATCGCTTTCCCATCAGGCTGACAACAAAAAGCGGCGTAGCATTGCCACGCCGCATCTGCATTAGATTTAGTGAATTAGCCATTAGCCGTATCGAAGTTATTCGATAATTGTCGGTGCCACCAAAGAGGCAGTGCGCTCAGGCGATGCGATCGCACTAAACATGGGCTGACTAGGCTGATCCGCAATCAATACCATGGTGTCTTGCACCCGGTCTAGCACAGCGACCGTCTTCGCATCGTAAGTCTGAGTTGCCACCTTGGGATATAAGCCAATCCCAATGACGGGTACCAGTAAACAAGCCGCGATGAAAGACTCACGGGGACGAATGTCCAGCATAAGTGGGGTTTTCTCGATGACCTCACCCGTGTTGCCGTAGAAGATACGACGCAACATCGTGAGCAGGTAAATCGGCGAGAGCACCACACCAATCGCCGCGAGCACAATAATGCCGACCTTGAAGGTCAAAGTATAAGCATCGCTAGTGGCCATACCAAGGAACACCGCAATCTCGCTCACAAAACCACTCATGCCAGGCAATGCCAGGGAAGCCATCGCTGCTGCCGTAAAGAAAGCAAACGCGGCAGGCATCTTCCGGGCCATTCCGCCTAACTCGTTCATGTCAAGCGTGTGCGTACGCTCGTAAGTCACACCAGAGAGGAAGAACATCACCGCCGCAATCAGACCGTGAGAAATCATCTGTAAAACTGCGCCGCTGATGCCCACTGTGGTGAAGGCGGCAAACCCGATGAGTACGAAACCCATGTGAGCGATAGAGGAATAGGCCATGCGACGCTTCAAATTATCTTGACCGAACGCATTCAGCGAAGCATAGACAATATTCACGACGCCCAGAATCGCTAAGAAGGGAGCGGCGAAAACATGCGCATCAGGCAACATATCAATGTTCATACGCAAGATGCCATATCCAGCCATCTTCAGCAGGACGCCTGCGAGAATCATGGAAACCGCTGCGGGTGCCTCACTGTGAGCATCGGGCAACCAAGTATGGAAAGGAAAAATCGGCAACTTGACACCGAAGGCCACAATCAAACCCGCATAAGCAAATAATTGGAAGGGCAGAGAGTAGTCTTTGAGGGCGAGATCAGTGAAGTTAAAGCTGACCGTATCCCCATAGAAGGCCATGGCCAGCGCCGAAACCAAAATAAAGATGGAGCCGATCGCCGTATAGAGGATAAACTTCGTTGCTGCGTAACGACGCTTTTCGCCACCCCAGATGGAGATGAGCAAGTAAACGGGCACTAACTCGATCTCCCACATGAGGAAGAACAGCAAGATATCTTGGCAGAGAAAAACCCCAACCTGCGCGCTGTACATCAACAACAGCAAGAAATAATAGAGGCGGGGTCTAGTCGAAATATTCCACGAGGCAAGGATGGCTAGGGTGGTGACGAGACCGCTCAAAATTACGAGGGGCATCGAAAGGCCATCGGCGGCAACCGTCCAGTTCAAACCGATTTGCGGTACCCACTGGTAAGTCTCAACCAATTGCAGGCCAGCATCTTGTAGAGAGTAGTAACTGCCAAATGTAAAGAGGATGAGGGCGAACTCGGCCAGCCCTGCGGCTAAGGCGTAGCTTCTGACGACTTTATTGTCATTACCGGGGAGGAAGGGAATTGGCAAACTTGCCAGAAACGGAAAAAGGACAATCGTGGTTAACCACGGAAACTGCTCGCTAATCATGACATTCACGTGAGTTCTACTGAACAAGTGCACATAGAACGCCGGTCTAGGAGTTGTCTAGCTCAAGGCTGATGGATACATCTGAGCAATGCATCGTCTCATTTTCGCAGCGGCCTTACCTAAGCAGTAAAGGTCGGAGGAGAGTCAGCAGAGGATTCTCAAGACTGTTGAAAATCGCGATGACTAGGCGAACCAACCGGGGAATTCAAGGTGAGCATTTCTACTCATCCAATGCATGGCCTTAGTATAAGCAACTTCATTAACTTTTGCGAAGGGAATCTTACGGAAATTGCCAGAAAAACATCCACATCACAATCTCTGCTAAGGATGCTCAGCGTAGTGCCCCGCATTGATGACAAAAAGCAATGTGACTGACCACTTGAGATTATGTAAACAAATATCAAGTGCGTCCATTGGAATAACGTGGAAATGACGCCAATTATTCGTTAGCCAAAGTTTTTTGTTGTGCGGCCATGGTGGGCTAAGCGTTTGCCGCTAAGTCTGGAAAGTGCCTGTCCGTATGGGTCTGTGGCTCGGGATGCCTCGGACGCGTATGGGAATCAAGATCGTCAGCGATCGCAAGGTTTGGCATGAGTTTATTTTGCGAGTAGAGCAATTTTCGAATGGAACGAATTCTGGTGAGTGGCTGCTTGCGTGAATGTTGATTTACACAATCGATTTATAAGTTTCAGTCGGAGCGTGGTGACGGTGAAGTTTATTTCTCCCGGGGAAATGATCTCGTTCGGTGGCGCGATCGCGGGTGTAAAAATCGAGACTCATGAGTCCCTCTCCCAATCTGCCACCCTCTGATCTCAGCCCAGTCGGTAAGCCGGACGAAGCTGCCTAGTTCTTGAGCCGCGATCTGATCACAGTTGGTGCTGAGGCCAACTTGATGCACAATTGGCTCAACTTATGGTGCGGTCAAAGGAGTGATGTCATGTTGAGTTGGGACAAAACGCCTGCCCTGGCGACCATTCGGCAATGTCGAGCCTGGGTAGAGATTGATTTGCAGGCACTTCAACATAACGTGCAGCAATTGACTCAGCACATTGGGCCAAGCACGACGTTGATGGCGGTGGTCAAAGCCGACGCTTATGGACATGGGGCGATCGCGATCGCCGATGCCGCGTTGGCGGCAGGGGCCGGCTGGCTCGGTGTGGCGACAGTGCCCGAAGGGGTGGAACTGCGAGAAGCAGGCATCACTGCGCCCATCATGATTATGGGGGCGATCAACAGTCCTGAAGAGGTGGCCGCGATCGCGCGTTGGCGATTGCAACCCACCCTCGTGTCACCCAAGCAAGCCCTCGTTTTTTCAGCAGCCCTGGCAACAGGCAGTTCTGAAGTCTTGCCAGTCCATCTCAAAATTGATACAGGCATGTCACGGTTGGGATTTCCCTGGCAGCAGGCGGCGGAGTTTGTGCAATTTGTGCAGCGACTACCGCGATTACAAATCCACAGTGTTTATTCGCACCTGGCCACGGCTGACGATCCCAACCCGACCGTGATGCGTCAGCAGCATCAGCGTTATGAAGCTGTTTTAGCGCAAGTGGCGGCGCAAAATGTCACCTTGCCAAAACGGCATCTCGCCAACTCTGCTGCGACCATGACTGATCCAACTCTGCACTATGACATGGTGCGGGTTGGCCTGGCCCTTTATGGGTTGTATCCAGCTGAGCATCTGCGATCGCAGTTGGCTCTGCGTCCGGTGATGCAAGTTAAGGCCCGGATCACCCACCTCAAAGAAATTCAGCCCGGCACCGGGGTCAGCTATGGTCATACCTTTGTGGCAGAGCGCCCCATGCAGATCGCCGTGGTGGGCATTGGCTATGCCGATGGCGTGCCCCGCGCCTTGTCGAATCGGATTGAGGTGTTGGTGCAGGGGCAACGCGCGCGTCAAATCGGCAGCATCACGATGGATCAGTTGATGATTGATGTCACCCATATTCCGCATCTGCAAGAGGGGAGTGTGGTGACTTTATTGGGGCAAGACGGGGAGCAGGAAATTGGGGCCGACCACTGGGCCACGCTCACCCACACGATTTCCTGGGAGATTTTGTGTGGTTTTAAACATCGGTTGCCTCGGATCACCACGGCGCTCTCGATACCGCCATTGTCGCCCTCGGAGTCGAGTGAGTGGCGCGATCGCCCTTAGAAGGTGGCAGAAGAGATCGGCGGGAAAAGTCCGATCCCGGCAATGATGGGTAGGTAAATAGGGGAGTCGGTAGGATCAATTCAAGCGAGGATCCGGTACTTTTGAGGGATGGGTAAAGGCTGCTCCCGATGTCTGGCGTCAACCGGCTGGGGGCACGGTAAATGCGGGGCGTCAGGTCGAGTTCGATCAGCGAGTATGGCCCGATACTGTGGCAAACTTAGCGACAGGGATCGCTTGGCTTTCCCGTCTCAGCGCCACGACTGTTCATCTGTTAACTCTCACCGTTCCTAATGCCGCCAGTTAGTCCACCCCAAATTCTGCACGAGCTGGTTGCCCGCTCTGGACAAAGTCATCAATCGCTGCAATTCGCGACTTACATTAGCGCCTATCAATATCTCAAGCTGTATGAGCTGATGGCGCAGTATGCCCCGCCGGGGGCATACGTGCTGGACTGGGGCACTGGTTCCGGGCATTTTTCTTATTATTTAGTGCGATCGGGCTATGCCGCTAATGGTTTCGGCTTTAGTGACGGGCCGCTGTTTTGTCAGGCGTTCAGTCAGTCGGAGTATCGTTATCAGACTGGGAGTCCGGAGCAACCGATCGCTCTCCCGTTTGCGGACGCCACTTTCGATGTCGTTGTTTCCGTCGGTGTTTTAGAGCATGTGCGGGAAACGGGGGGCGATGAGTTGGCGAGCCTGAAGGAAATTCACCGCATTTTGAAGCCCGGCGGGCATTTCATTTGTTACCACTTTCCCAACCGCCATAGCTGGATCGAATTTTTAGCGCGACGGACCGAGCGGTTTTCCCATCCTTATTTGTTTGATACCCAAGACATCCATGCTCTGGTGGGAGCAACGCCGTTGCAACTGCAACGCTGGGGGCGCTATGCTCTGCTGCCCCGTAATATCTGGCAAACCGGGCTGGCTCGTCACCCGCGCTGGGGGCCGATCGCGGGCACTCTATACAACCAACTAGATCAGCTCCTGGGGCGGTTGCTGCCGTTCATTTGCCAAAACTATTACTTCGTGGCGCGTAAACCTGACGGTGGGTGAGCGGGTAGGTGCAGCTAGAAAGGCCCCCGACGATTGTGTCAGACTGAACTGTAGGTGACTGAACGTCTTGCCAAATGGCCAACCAAAGGGCAAAGCGATCGCCCCTGCCACTTGTAGTTTTTTCCCGCAGAGTCTGATGACGGTTTACGACATTTTGCAAGCGACGACCCGCGAGCGCGTGAGTGACGGCACCCATACCCCAGTGCTGTCGGATGACGGCTGGGCGAAACGTACCCTCGTGCTGATTTGGCCTCAACTGGGCGATTTTGACAGCCTGGAATATGCCTGGTGGCTAAGGCGCGACTGGGAACGGTTGCAGGCCGAAAAGATTGCCGTCCGCGCTGTGGGTATTGGCGATCGCACCTCGGGGCAAAAATTTGCCGAGTTCACCCAGTTTCCGGCGGACTGTCTGTGGGTCGATCCGACGGCGACTTTGCATCGCGACCTCCAACTCTATTCAGGTCTGACCATTGACTGGCCGATCTTGCGTCCTCATCAAGCCGCCTGGGTGAATTTGATGTTGATGTGTGCGGGCATTGCGAGTCCGGGCACCTTGCGCGAAGTGTTGCGGGGCTACACGGGCGATCGCACCGCCCCCCAACTCATTGGCGATGAGGAAACAGTTGACGACACGCCCTTACCCACGATGAAAGGTTCGTTTTTTCGTTGGGCGGGAGGCAGCGGCTTCCAACGTCCATTTGAGTTGGCCACGTTACGGCTGCGCAACATGACGGAAGTGTTGAACCACTGGTCTACCTATGTGCCCGATGCCCAGTACATGACTCAGCGCGGCGGTACCTTCTTGTTTAATCAAGCGGGCGACCTGTTATACGAATATCGCGATCGCGGCATTCTGGGCTTTGCTGAAAATATGAGCGATCCCCTTAGCTTTTTGTGGGGCAATGCTCCCCCGCCGCCCCACTTGCCGACTGATGAGACTCACCACAGCAGCGATCGGCCCTCCTCCATCGTCTAAGGGAGGTGCCGCCAATAAAAGTCCCATCCATCCACTCATCCACTACCCTCAACCGGGGTGGTATTTTCCCGCTAATTCCTAAACTGCCGGCTCGATGCAGACGCCGCTTTTCGCATCACCCGTTGTCTGCCGGATCGCTTAATTCAAGCGGTTAATCGGTATGGATGCGGTTTTCCTCACGGGCTGAATGCGATAAAGCACAGTAGAGTAGAATCGAAGAATTTGAAACTGCACTCAGTCAAAGGAGAGAAGACTCAATATGGCTCAAGGACAAGGATTTGGCATTCCAGGCATTGGCAAAATGAAGGAGTTGGCTGACGCAGTCAAAAAAGCGCAGCAGATTCAAGAAGGCGCGAAACAACTGCAAGAAGACCTCGAACAGATGGAAATCGAGGGGCAAGCGGGTGATGGTTTAGTGAAAGTCTTTGTCAGCGGCAACCAAGAGCCCCGCCGGGTCGAAATTGCCCCCGACGCCTTGAATGAGGGCGCGGAGGTCTTGGCCGATTTGGTCAGTGCGGCGATGACAGATGCTTATCAAAAGTCGACTGACACCATGCGGGAACGGATGGAATCATTGACTGGTGGCCTGAATCTGCCTAACTTGGGCTAACTCCACGATAGATACAACGGCCCTCTAATCCGCTCAATGCCTAAGGACCTCATCTGGTGCGCGTTGGAGGGCGTGGCATCGTTTGGCTGATCTGATTCCGCCCAGCCATGGCAATTTCGATTCGCGAGAAGAGTTATGACCACCCGCCTGCTGTTTGTCTGCTTGGGGAATATTTGTCGATCGCCCTCCGCAGAAAACATCATGAACCATTTGCTCCAGTCTCGTAGCCTCACCCACCGCGTGAGCTGCGATTCTGCGGGTACCTCTAGCTATCACATTGGCAGTCCCCCTGATCGACGGATGGCCCAAGCTGCCCGACAACAAGGCATTGAGTTAGTGGGGCAGGCTCGGCAGTTGCAAGTGGCTGACTTTACAACGTTTGACTGGATTTTGGCGATGGATGATGACAACTATCGCGACATCCTCCGGCTAGATGCCCAAGGCCAATACGCCCATAAAGTGAAAAAGATTTGCGATTTTTGCCAGCACCATACCGATACCGAAGTGCCTGACCCCTATTACGGCGGCGCGGAGGGCTTTCGCTATGTGATTGATTTGCTGATGGATGCTTGTGAAGGATTTTTAGACGAATTACTTCAGGAAACAGTTCCGAGAGACGTGTAAAGGTGAAAAGAGTGCCTGGGTGCCTGGGCAAACTGGCGAAGCATGGCACCGCTGAGGGGGCAGACTTAAACCGTCGATCTGGCACAGCTATGGTGGATGTAGGCGATTGGTGGAGAAAACTTGGCGTGGGGGTGGGCACACGAGTTAGCCGTGCGATCGCCCTTGCCGGACTGGGGGTATGGGCCACAGCGTTACCGGCTCACAGCGCGGAAACCATTATCGTCAGCTACGGTGCCCTCGAACGCCGCATTCCGATCGCCGATTTAGAAGCGTTTGCCCAGGGTCAAGACTTGAGTCCGCAACTGGTCACCTATGCTCGCTATGCAGAATTAACTGAGTCCGATCTGGTCGCCTTGCGAGATATTTTGACTAAGCGAGCCGAATTGAGCCACGTCGATTTGTCGCAGTTTCTCTACACCGCTCAGGGCAAGACCTTACTCGAACTCCTGGGGGGCATCATCCAGACTCCGGCGCGTCAATCAGGCTTTTCCGCGATTCGGGCGGGGGTGATCCTCGCGGCAGCCGATGACACAGCAGGATTATCGATCCTCAATTTTCTGAAAAAGTATCCGACCCCTGGCATTCGAATTGACTTGGCCCAAGGCCTATCCGTCGCTGAATCGGTGTTCGTAACTTTGGATCATGCCGAGCGGGCGTTTACCCTAGTCCATGCCCTGGCGGCGGAATCGGCCCAGCAAGCTTCGCCAGAGAGCATCCTTGCGACTCAGCAACTGCTGTTCGAGTTGCCCCGTTTTGATGTCACCCAAGAACTGATTCGGCTGCCCGCCCGACAAGTCGAAGCCACACTATTTTTGCCGCAGCCGCGCCTATCGGGGCAACCCTGGCCGGAGGAAATTCCCGTGGTGGTCATCTCCCACGGCTTGGGCGATGGACGTACCAGTTATGACTATTTGGCGAACTTTTTGGCCGAGCGTGGGTTTGCGGTCGCGTCTTTAGACCATCCCGGCAGCAACAGTCAACAGATTGCCCAGCTATTGGCCGGTCTCTCCCCAGAGCTGATCGACGATCGCGAGTTTGCCAACCGGCCGATCGACGTGTCTGAACTGCTCGATGAGTTGACTCAGTTCGCGACGACCCGGCCTGACTTCCGCGATCGCCTCAATACCGACAATGTAGGGGTCATTGGTCACTCCTTTGGGGGTTACACCGCTTTGGCCCTGGGTGGGGCGACCTACAGTCCCGATTCGTTGTCGCAGGCGTGCGAGCCGCAGCCCGACTATCTGAACCCGTCGTTATTACTCCAGTGCCAAGCGTTTGGAGTAATGGACGAGTTTCAAAGGTTTAGGGACGATCGCGTGCGGGCGGTGCTGGCCGTGAATCCGGTGGGTCGGGACATTTTTGGACCGTCTGGATTTAGCAACATCAGCGTGCCGACGATGATATTCAGCGCCACCGATGACACCGTCGCGCCGGCCCTGCCAGAACAAATTGAACCCTTTACCTGGCTGCAAACCCCCTCGCGTTACTTGGTATTGGCTAGCGACACCACGCATTTTTCGGTGATTGACTGGGATCCGACGAATGAACCGCTGATTGCAGTGCCAGAGGGACTGTTGGGCACCAGTCCAGAATTAGCGAAAGACTATTTGCAAACCCTGTCTCTGGTCTTTATGTTGCGCCACCTGCGGCAAGATAGTCGTTATGACTCGGCGCTGACCGCCCAGTTTATTGAAAGTTCGGTGGTGCGATCGCCCTTAATGCCCCTCAGCCTGATTAACAATTTGCGGGCCGAAGCCCTCGATCAAGCGATTAATGGCGACGACTTGTTGACCGATCTCCGGCCAGCGCGATCGTCCAAGCAGAAGCGCATTTGGGCCGATTCCGCTAATTCGCCTCGGTAAGGAACTTGCGCGCAAAAAAGATCCCCATGAGCCGAGTTTCGACTCCGCTCAACTCTCGATACTGGTAGGTTGAGCGAAGT
>NZ_JACSWC010000137.1 GCF_016888165.1 Halomicronema sp. CCY15110
CAATCAGCGATATTGCTGTCCAGGTCAGAGGTTGAGGGTTGAGCGGAGTCGAAACCCGTCTGCGAAATAATTGTGTCCACCTACTTAGACTCAGCTGGGGCGCTGTGGGCTGGTTGTGGGTGCGCGGGGGTGAGAAGGCTGACTCGGCAAATGTGGACGGAGCCGGACATCAAAATGATTTGTATGAGCCGTGGGTTTATGGGGGCTGTGTAGCCGATGGGCATGGGTGGATGAAGGCTGGTCATTAGGGCAGAACCGTCACGATTACTCGGCTGTACCGGGTCAATGCGGGCTCCCCCTGATCCTTGACCTCAAGCACTACATGCAAGGTTTTGGGCTCCTCTACCGCAGGGGCAGTCAAGCTCGCTTGTGGGCGGTTAGCATTTTGTAGGGCAACGGAGTCGGCGTAACTACCAACTTCTGAATAAAGCCACCAACGATAGGTCAAATTGTCTCCATCTGGGTCGCTGGTCGCGGTGGCATCCAACTGCACCACCTCACCGCTGCGTACCGTGCGATCGGTCGCTCCGGCAATGACCGGTGCTGGAGGATGGTTCACCTCTGAATAGTCACCCACTGACCAGTCCATCCGGGCGGCAAAGTCGTTTTGGATGGCCGGCAGCCAGCGCCAGAGCGGCTTCAACGAATCGCCGTCATCCTGGGCGTCGCGCCAAAAGTGAGGCTGCTCTGGCGCTGAGGGTATGAATCGACCACCCCAGCCCCCATAGGCGAGATTTTCAGTGCTACGTAACCCCGTATCAATGAGATGAAAAAAGGCCGGAGAATCGCCCTCACTAAAGTAGTCCTGAGGATACGCCGCCCCTAGGGGGCCGTGTCCTGTTTTGACGTTTTTGCGCATCCACTCGGGGCTAAACATCGGGTCGTCAGAGTACGGATGTCCCTGATGGCTGTAGTTGATAGCTGTGAACTGATAGTTCAGGACTAGCGGTACGTCAGGAAATTCGTCCCGGATCCACCAGATTGTTTCGTCCTGATCGGAAATGGCGTAGATGCGAGCTTTCGCGATCGCTTGCTCCAACTCGGTGGCACTGTAAGATTCCCGCAGTCGCCAGAACGCCTGCGCGATCGTATTGGTGCCGCCCCAGGCTTGGAGCCATACGGGGCGGGGGTCGTCATCTAAAAGGACGTCGATGATGTGCTGCGAGCCCGGCGTGTCATTCTCTGGGCCGACCTCGTGCAGTTTCTGCCGATCCTCGTTACCCAGCATAACGATCGCTTGGAGGTCGGCTGCTTCTGGGTACCGTGGATCGTGCTGCAACAAGTTGGGGCGGACTTGAGCATATCGGTTAATTAAGTCTGTGATCCAGCCCGTGCCGTGGCCATCTTGCTGCCACACTGAGTTGGTGGCAATGATGCCCTCCACGTCGAAGTCCGTCGTGTAGAGCAGAAAACGCACAAACGAACTGCGGTCATCGACTTCGCCGTCTGTGGTGACAATCGTTCTAGGTTTCATATCAGGTGCTGGCGATCGCGGGGGGGAGTCATGCTGAGCAATCGCACTACAGCTTGTACCCATGACGCCCAAGCAGAACACGGGAATCACCACCAGCGAGTTTAACCAACGCCGACGGTGCGTGCCCACTCTGCGGTGAGCAATCAGGCCAAACGATAAACGGTCCCGATGGCTTGAGCGACTTAACATGACAGTACTTCCATCGCAGGGCGACTAGCTCACTACAGACCCCAATGCTAACCCGACGGTATCGGCCTCTGCCGCCCCGGTTGCTTGGCTGGCTCTGACGAGTTGCAGCCAATGGCTGAGGGCCACCTCTCAACTGTGAGTGGGGTTTGGGTAGCCGTTCAGCATTAAGGGATCGGCGGGAAAATAACATCCCGGTAACGGCAGTACTTGGGTGGCTGGCTGGCTGGGTCAGTTGCGGGTCTGGAGTCGGTACTTTAATTGCCCGCGCATCCCTAAAAACACTAACGCTGACCCAGAGACCGTCCCAATACTCATCCAGGCAGCCATTCAGCTACTCAGCTACCTATCCACTGACCTTAACCGGGCGGTTATTGGTTCACCGAGCCTTTAGCTGGGGCGCTGTTGGCTGGTCTCGAGTTGCGATCGCAACATTTCCCAATCGGTGGCAGGCGCTTTGCAGTAGAGTCCCTCGCATACCATGCCGACCGCATTAGCGGGCAAGTCAGCATCCGCCAGAAAAACTGCAGTTGGGGTGTATTGGGCAACGAGAGCGGCAATTTTAGCCGCCGACGTTCTGACTAATGTGGCGTGCCGGAACCAGTCCAGGGCGGTGAATAGGGAGGGGCAAGCGCGGGGAATCTGAGCCATCACTGCGCCAAAGGCATGCAGGCTTTTTTCAGCGCGATCCAGATAGGTGAGATTGCCCGTCAACAGGGACAGCTGCACCAAATTGGCGATCGCGATGCCATTAGCAGCGGGCACTGCACTGTCTTGGTAAGTCCGTTCGCGCACCAGCAGCGAGTCGCTAGCATCGGTCGCGGTGTTGTAATAGCCCGCCAAGTCATCACTCCACAGCCAATTATCGAATTCAGTTTGGACGGCGATCGCTTTTTGTGACCAGTCCACCGGTGGGGCCGCATCGGGCCACTGCCAGGCGGCTTGATGCAGATCCAGCAGCGCTTTGATGAATAGGGCATAATCTTCGGACTGGGCCAGTACGGAGGGTTCTCCCTCATAGTTGAGGCGGTGTAGGCGACCGGCGACCCACTGATTTTGCAGGATGAAGTTGGCGGCCTGAGTGGCCATATCGTAGGCGATGCGATCTCCCCACACGGCAGCCACCCGCGCCAACCCCGAAATCATCAGACTGTTCCAGGCGACAATCATTTTGGTATCGGTGACGGCGGGAATACGCCCGGCCCAAGGCTGGGTTTTGGCAGCCTGATTGTCGCGCGCTGGGGGAAAAGTGGTCAGCGTGGCGCTCGATTTGCCATAGCGGCTCTGGAACAGAGTTGCCAACGCCGCCTCAGTCGGCTTTAAGAGAGGCCCTGGTTGCCGCCGTTGCAGCACATTGTTGCCTTCACAGTTGCCGGCCAAGCTCATCGTAAAGTCTTCGCCCAGGGCATTGAGTTCGTCTGCCGGCAGGGTCTGCCGCAGTGCCGCGTAAGACCAGACGTAGAATGCGCCTTCTTCCGGTTCGGCATCCTCGGGAGTGACAAAGCTGTCGGCATCTTGGGCGGCGTAAAAGTACCCTGCCGGACTGGTCATTTCTCGCTGAAGCCAGGTTTTGGTCAGAGCGATCGCCCGCTCAAACGCCGGTTCGTGCAGGCCCAAACTCCACAACTCCGCCAGATATTCCACAATCTGCCCGTTGTCGTACAGCATTTTTTCAAAGTGGGGCACCGTCCATGTTGGATCCACGGTGTAGCGATGAAAGCCCCCGCCCACATGGTCAAAGATACCGCCCAAGGCCAAATCCAGTCCCCGCTGTTGACACACCTCTAAGGTGTCGGGCTGGGTTTCGCCCACCATGTTGAATCGTCCCCCCCGCAGGGCCGCCAGGGCATAGGGCATCATCGGAAAGCGCGTGCCGTTATCTGTGGGTATGAGGACCTGGGCACACAGCCCCACTCCCCGTTCAAACATCTCCTGACTTAAATCATCACCAGCAGGGAGGGCCGCGGACTGCTGTAGATTTTTGAGGATTTCCGCTTTCACCGCCGCTAGCTTTTCTTGATCGGTATCGAAATACTGCCGGAGCGCGTGCAGCACTTGCAAAAATCCGGGGCGGCCATATTTCGACTCTGGGGGAAAATAGGTGCCTCCGTAAAATGGCACCAGATCATCCGGCGACAGAAAAATGTTGAGCGGCCAGCCCCCCTGCCCCACCATCATTTGCAGTGCCTGCATGTAGATGCTGTCAATGTCGGGCCGTTCTTCACGATCGACTTTAATGGGCAAAAAATTCTCGTTCAGATAAGCCGCGATCGTGGCATTCGAAAACGCCTCTCCCTCCATCACCGTGCACCAGTGACAACTGGAGTACCCAATCGACAGAAAAATCGGCTTGCCTTCGCGGCGAGCGGTGGCTAACGCTTCCTCGCACCAGGGCCACCAATCCACCGGATTGTCGGCATGTTTGCGCAGATAGAGGCTCTGAGCATTGGCTAAACGGTTAGACATGGCAAGGAGTCGGGACGCATCCCTCACAATCTAGCGTCTAAACACAGCCGTCGGGCCAGGTCACAGCAGGAAATTGGCCAGCGCGATATTGCACCACCTTGCCCTCGGCGTCGGTTTCAAACACCAGCCGGAAGAGCGACAATTCTGGATCCTGGGGCGTCAAGGTCAGAAATTCGCCCTTGGTGTAAGGGTTTGGGATGGCCTCGATCTGGCCTGGATAGAACGTGGCAATCTCTTCCGTGGTTGAGCCGATTTTGGCACCGCTCACGGTGGCCAGCGAGCTGCCCGGCCAGACATCGACCCGAATCACGCGATTATCCACCACCATAAATCCCAGGGCTTGGGACACCGCATCGGGCTGGTAGTAAGCACAATCGCCGCCAAGGTTACTGCCGATTGGAACCAGAGGCAGCCCCAGGGCATCGGTGGCTTCTTCGAGGGTCATGCCAATTTGAATGGGGCCAATGCCCGTCAAGCGGACCTCGGCATCGGCAAAAACTGATTCTTCGACTAAAATTTCAGGGTTGCTGGCGGCGATCGCTCGCTCCATCAGAGGCAGGTACAGTAATGACTTAGCAACCGATCTAAGCGGCTGTAAAGCGTTGGCCAGCGTCGATTGATTAGCCTGGTTGGGGGCGAGGGCGGACTTGGTTGAAGTGGGAATTGCGGGCGCAGTGGCACTGGAATGGTGAGTCATGATGGCACCAATGCCGACCAAACTTAAGAGTGCCGCCGCACCAACTAAAGAAACTTTGCTCATAGGGCTTTCGACACAACTCGCAATTTACATCTAGAAACAGGGAACATTAGATCCTTTTAACCGATCAACCCCACTTTTGTCAGTCAGATACCAACATTTTTCCGTACCAATACCGAGGAATCCAAACCGATGGTGATTCGAGCTCAGTCTGCCAAGCTGGTAACTCAATTGACTCAATCCGAGGGCCATCCTCATCTCTCACTGGCGCTGTCCCTAGAGTCAAGCGGCTAGGCAAAGTTTGCCGAGTAGTCAAATCTGCACAGCGGTCAAAGTCGTTGCAATGTCAGTGTTGCGGTTCTCAAATTGATGGCCAAAAATATTGAGCTGTCCCTTTCTGTCCCTTTCAATTTCAGGATTTAGACGTGCGTCCTTTTCCTATATTACCTTCCCCCCTCATGGCTCGCCGCCGCCGTCAGCGCCGCCCTGGTTGGCTGCCCTTTTTAGTCGTCTTAGGTCCTTTTGTGGGGGCGGCGGGATGGTTGGTCACCACGGGGTGGCCTGTCAGCAGCAACTTGGGTTTGATCAGTGAGGCCGAACTGCCGCCTCTCGCGGCTGATCAGCAGGAGCCTCTAGGGGAGACATCCCCGGAGCCCTTGGTCGTTCCCGAGCCTGCAGTTCCTGATAACAGCCATGAGGGACGGCTAGCACCAGAGCGATCTCCCCTCATGTTTGCCGATGTGCCTGAGGACTACTGGGCCAAGCCCTATATCGACGCCCTGACCGCTCGCGGGGTGCTCAATGGTCTCCCTGACGGCACCTTTGCCCCAAATCGGCAGCTGAGTCGGGCGGAGCTAGCCACGCAAGTCGCGAATGCCTTCGATGTGCCGACTACCGACATCGATCAAGCGTTTGGGGATCTCTCCCCCGATTACTGGGCCGCTGAACCGATCGCCCAAGCCGTCCAAATGGGATTCATGAAGGGCTACCCCGGCGACGAGTTTCGCCCCGATGAGTTGGTATCGCGCCTCCAGGTATTGGTGACCCTCGCTACTGGGCTGTCGCTGCCCGCCCCGGCGGAGTCGCAGCCGCAATTGCAGCAATATCAAGATTGGGAAACGGTGCCGGATTGGGCGCGATCGCAGGTCGGAGCCGCGATCCAGGCTGGCATCATCCGTCCGCAACCAGGCGCGGAAAATCGGTTGCGCCCCCAAGACATTGCCACGCGGGCCGAAGTCGCCACGCTGGTTTACGCCGCGCTAGCTTACATGGGCGATGTGACCGCCACGCCTGAGTGACCCTAAACTGCTGCAATTCAATGCTGCAGCCATTAATTGCGGCTCCATGATGTCTGCTGCAAGCAACAATAACGCCAGTGAGCAGCCCGCAAACCGAGGCCACAATTGCCAGTCAGCCGCAGTTCAGCTGCCTCGTCAAGGTCGGTTTTGATCAAAAACACCCACCAGTCCACTCTTTGAGGAACTGGTGGGTGTCGTATAAGGGCTAAGTTTGGCCGGCGTGGGCTAGCTAGTGAAACCGGGAAGGCTCACACCTTCGGTAAAGCTGGGCAAATCGAGCTGCTGCGATCGCCGAGTACGCACCGCCAAGCGATAGCTCACACTCTGCAATTCGGCCTGCAAGCGGCGATTTTCGCCCTGCAGCTGCTTAATTTTGTCGCGCACCGTCACCATGCGCTCGTCAAATTTCTGGCGATACACCTTGGGCAGCTCTTGCACGACTTGCTCTAGCATGCGGGTGCGATCGGTGAGTTCTTGCACGGTTTGGCGCAGCTGCACGGTCTCAGTGCTGCGTTCTTCAAGCTGACCTTGGTAATAGGTGACTTGCTTTTCAACACTTTGCAACTGCTCTCGCAGTGCCTTGACCTCGGCTTGCTGCTGCTCCGAAGCCTCGGTCGTGGCAGGCACCACCCCCGCATTGCCCTTCACCAGGCGAAACAGCTCGCGCGATAGTTGCTGCACCAGCTCATCACGCATTTGCAATTCTTCGCGCAGGCGCGTCACCTCCGCTTGCTGTGCGGCATATGCCGAATTGGAGTTTTGAACTTGCGTCACACCACTAACCCTTATTCCCAACAACGTTTAGAAGACTGTACTCGCGAGCTGCGCACCTGATGATCTTTTACGCATGAATCTGACTAGGTCTGCATTCACGTGGCGGTTGCCACAACGCTACAGTTGCCGAACACCCACAGAACCAGCCCATAACAGACCAATTTGCCGATACTTTAACACCCCATTCTAGAAATGCAACCACTTTATACAAATCATTGCGGAAAAATCGGGTATAGCCAGGGCTAGCCACGGCGGGATGTGAGTGCCAGGGCGACGTTCGGATGTGGCGTGTTTTGGGACTTGATTGAGTCGTCATTGCCATTAAGGCTAAAAATCCTCCCATACAGCACAATGCCGCTTAGCGACGGCTAAGCGGCATTACTATGGAGTGTTAGCAGACTACCGCTGAGGGGGTTCCAGTTATCGCAGAAAGCTGGTTACCATCCACAGGACGATCATGCTGATAATGGCGGCGACTCGCTGGGTAACGAGGTCAGGGCTAGCGCCGGACATCGCCGCCGCCTGCGGCCCCAACGCTTGACCAATCAAAATACCGAGCGTCAAGCCCACAACTAGACCCACAACGGTCAAGAGCAGCGATCGCCAAAAGCGGTATTCCTTGCGGTTGATGAAATAAATGGAAACACCCACGCCAAGTGCTAATGCGAGCGAAGGGCCAGCCAAACTCACCACGGCTAAAATACCGAAAATTCCTGCTGGCACCAGAACGTCATTGCGATCGGGCGTGTCCAAGAAATTTTCTAGCCAAGCAGGCCGCTCAACACTGGGCGTAGCAGACTGCGTTGCCGGCTTCTCAGGCGAGGCTTCCGCAAATCGAATCCGATCTGGAACTTTGATTTTGCCCTCCTGACGGAGTCGCAGCCGTTCCATCAAAATGGCATCATAGGCCGCTTCAATGGCTTCCTTCTGCTTGCGATCGTCCTCACAGTCGGCAATCAGGCGCTCCTTAGCCTCTTGAATTTCCTCAAAGGAAGAATTTTCATCCAGCCCGAGCGTATCGTAGTAGTTTTGGTCACTCATCGACATCTCTATTGGGTAGCCCAGTGCATCTATATCACTCAACAGCGCGACATTGCCGCCCCTCAGCAAAGCTGAAGTAGATAAACTCTATCACCATCAATGTTGTCAGCTTTCTATATATACTAAGCCCACTCTACGGAATCTTGTGAGACAGGATGAAGAAGTTTAGAGGGAGTTGGGTACTCTTCATAAGGAGTCAACCGAGTTAGCATCCAATCTGACTCAGCTTTATCAATACTTTACAAGAGGTACTGAGACGCTGGAGCAAGATGGCATATTAACGGCTTGACTTGCTGGTGTTCCCTGACAAAAGTGTTTCTGAAGAAACGTTACCGCCGGCTCTTGATCACCAAATTATGAGTCAGCTCGATCTAAGGTTAGGCAATTCTCCCCTTGTGTTGTTTTGGTAAGACATTTGCACCATGGCCACTGCCAAGATTCTTGTTGTTGATGATGACCCCGCTGTTCGTAATCTGGTCTATCGCTTTCTGTCAAAGCAGGACTATGAAGTTGAATCTGCCGAAGACGGCAAAAGTGCCTTGGCCAATTTTGAACAACTCAATCCGGACTTAGTCGTCCTAGATGTCAATCTGCCTGACGCCAATGGCTACGACCTCTGCAAAGAAATGCAGGCCCGCACTGGGGTATTCGTACTGATGTTGACCAGTCGCAGTGATGAGGCAGATAAAATCCGGGGCTTTACGGAGGGGGCCGATGATTACCTCACTAAACCGTTTAGTCTGGGCGAGTTGGAGGTGCGCGTGGGGGCCATTCTCAAGCGACAGCGACCCGTCACGACCGCTGAACAGCAGTGCCTCAGTTTCAGCAGTTTGGAAATTGATCCCGTGCGACGGGAGGTGACTCTGTCGCAGGAAATCGTCCCGCTCACGGCATTGGAATTTGACCTGCTACATTTTCTGGCGAGCCATCCGGGGCGGGTTTGGCGACGCGCTGAACTGATTCAAAAAGTCTGGGATTACGAGTATGTGGGCGACCAACGGGTGGTCGATGTTCATATTGGTCAAATTCGCAAAAAAATTGAACTCGACACCACTCAGCCCGCCATGATTCAGACGGTGCGGGGCGTCGGCTATAAGTTTGAGCCACCGGCCAACGCCGTCGTCCCCTCTTGATCGGGCGGGCTCAGCACCAGGCTTGAGTCACTCGGGCGAGCTGTTCGTGCTCGTCAGCGGACATTGACCAGCCGAGCGCTCCGGCATTTTGGGTCGCTTGGCTGGCGTTCTTAGCACCGGGAATGGGGATGACATTGCCGATACAGATAAGCCAGTTCAAGGCGACTTGGGCAGGAGTTTTGTCGTGGGCGGTGGCGATCGCTCGCAGCGTTTGCAGCACCAACTCGATCTTGGTCAATCCGGCCTGGCTAAAGCGGGGGTTCAATTGCCTTGCCCCTTCCGGTTTCGACGATTCACTGGCGGCGTATTTGCCCGTTAGCAAGCCCTGCGCCAGCGGACTGTAGGCCAGAATTTTGACATCGAGTTGACGGGCCATATCCAGCACCCCATTGGTTTCGAGCTTGCGGTGCAGCAGGGAATATTGCACCTGATTCACGGCGAGGGGGATGCCGCGATCAGCTAGGTAGCCGTGGGCCTCGTGCATTTGCTTGGCCGAGTAGTTGCTGACGCCCACGGCTTTGACCCGCCCCTGTTTGACTTCGTTGGCTAACGCATTCATTAGATCTTTTTGCCCCAGAAAAAAGTCGAGGGGCCAGTGCACCTGATACAGCTCAACGCCGTCGAGCTGCAGGCGATCAAGGCTGGCCGTCAGGGTATCAGCGACGGCTTGGGGTGACCACCGCCAGGGCAGAGGAAAATATTTGGTGGCGATGGTCACCGGTTGATCCACTTGTTGCAGAAAGCGGCCAATCAATCGCTCAGATTCCCCTAGACCATAGACTTCGGCAGTATCAAAAAAGTTAACTCCAGCGGCGACTGAAGCCTGGAACGCCGCGAGTAAATCGGCTTCGGTGTAGTCTTTGCCATAGCTCCAAAAGAAGGCGTCGCCCCAGGCCCAGGTGCCGACACCAAGCGCTGGAATGGTGGGGCCGTCAGGGGTGAGCGAGATCGCTTGCGTGTCAGTTTGAAAGGGTAAAGTCATGGCGGCAGGTGGTAGAGCAACGATCAGGATTAGCCGAGCCAGGGGTGTCAGGGGCGTCAGGGACCAGAAAAAATGGCTGATTCGAGGTCTTGACGGCTGAGGGAATATTTAAAGATGCGTTGCACGTCTTCGCCCGCCAATGGGGTATTGAGGTATCGCACCATAATCGAGTCCACGTCCAAGGCAATATTCGCTTGCCAATCGGTTTTCTCGACGTGCCACTCATGCAGGGCTTCAGCGTCTTGATGGCATCCTTGCTCTCGCAGCCACTGTTCGATGTCGGGCAAAGGATGGTTGTAGAGAGGCGTATCAGCGCTGGGCATCACCATAAAACACACAAAACCTGTAAAGAAATATTTAGATTATCTTCGGGGATAATTCCATTGGGGGCAAGGGGCTTGGAGTTGCTGCGGAGGGAGCGGCAGCAGGGGACTGGTCGCCGGAAGTTGACGATGGCATCGCTTCAGGGGCTGACCGGATAACGGATTCGGCGGCTGCATCTTCGGGGGTATACAATACCAGCTCACCTTTGCTCCAGCCCACCGTGACGACTAGTAGCAAGCAGCCGACAAAGGTGAGCCCCAAAATAAATAGGGCAAACATTTCGCCCGGAGAGAGCGGGCGATCGTTGGGGTCTAAATAAGCGTTGTCTTTGGGATATTTGCCGCGCTCTGAGGCGGGACGATTGAGATAGGTGGGCACTTGCACGACCGCCACGCGGGAAATGCCAATGCTGTAGTCGTAAGCGGTGCGTTTTTCTGGATTACTCAGAGTGGCGTAGGCGTTGTTGAGATATTTGAACTTTTCCGTCGCGATCGCGGGGGGCAAGGTGGTGGTATCGGGGTGATACAGCTTGCTCAGATCCCGGTAGGCGCGACGAATTTCTTGGGGTGAGGCCGTGGGCTTCACGTTCAGCAGGGTGTAATGGTTGGGGGCGGTCATCCTTTCAGCACTCCGCCAATTCGTACGACGGCTCGTCTCGGGTGAGGCGAATTTGCGCCAGCGTAAACACGGCGGGAATGATGCGGCTGTGGTTGGTGGCGATCGCCCGCCATCCTAAATCGGCAAAGAACCAAGCCCACATGGCTGGCCCCAGCACCGCAAAAACGCTCCGGGTCGCCGTGTAGCGAGCCGCATTCACCGCCATGCCGCGAGAGGCCATGACTACGGCCACACGGCCCTGTAACTGGCCCGCTATCGTTAATCCGCCTCGGGCTAGCGTTTGCTGAGCGAGCTGCTGACGCGCCACTTGCATGGCAAACTGCCGGGCAATTTGCTGTAGGAGCCAGGGCCGAATGACCGCACTGACTGCGATCGCGCTTCCCCCTTTCATCACCAGCCCCAGGGGATTGCGCTGTAGGGCAATCGGCAACTGACGGAAATTTTCATGATCCACCACTGCCGCCTGAACTTGCCGTTGCAACAGGCGGCGATCGCGCTGCGGTAACCGCTGCCAAGCTTTTTCCATCACATGCAAAAACACTTCCGCTTCTAAATCGGTGGTGGGCAGCGTGTCGGCATAGGGCAGGCGTAAATGTTGGCAAACCTGGATCAGCGCTTGGCGATAAGAAACGCGACAACTGCCCCCCCGCATCACCGTGACGCCATCGGCGGCCAAATAGCGAAACCGCGCCTCCAACTGATCGAGCCATTGGCGGCGACTGCCCCGCTGCAAATCAAGCGGATCCGGATTGCACAGATAATCTAAGGGGTTCAATTTGGGACGAAACAGCAGTTCCGTCAGCGCTTGTAGCTCGTCTTCGGTCGCTAACTCTAGGGCCGTACGCAGTTCATCCACGGCAAGATACTCAATCTAGGCCAATCATTTATCCTATTTTAAGCATCTGAAAGAAAGCCGCGCAAAAGGGATTGGTAAAGCTGGGCGGCGGTGTTGACCTAATTGGCCGGGGGCGCGTTGGGGGCCAGTGGATTGCCGATGACATAAGCCACAGGGCAGCAGTCGAGACTAGGGTCTGGATGATGGATGCGGTGGGGGTTCGGGGCGACAGGCAGAATTGGGCGAAGCAACATGACGATCCAGGATGTAATCGTAGTCGGGGCGGGCTTAGCGGGCTTAGTCTGCGCCCAGCGCTTGCAACAAGCGGGCCACCAAGTGTGCCTGCTAGAAAAATCGCGGGGGTTGGGCGGGCGGTTGGCGACGCGCCGCATCGATGGGGTGCCCCTAGATCATGGCGCGCGCTATCTGGCCAATCACGGCGATCGCCTGCAACAGCTCATTGACCACTGGGGGCGTCAGGGGATTCTGGCTCCTTGGCAGCCTCAGACTTTTGAGCTGCAAGCGGATGGCAGTTTACAAGCCCAGGCGACTCCCCAGCCCTACTGGGTGGCTCCCGCAGGCATGAATACGATTGGCAAACATTTGGCCCAGGGGTTAACCATTCATCGCCAGCAGCGATTAATTAGCCTGACCCTGACAGCGCAGAAAACCTGGCAACTCACTGCCGAACTCGCGACTGATCAATCATTGGTAGAGCATCAAGCCCGAGCGGTGGTGTTGGCGCTGCCCGCTCCCCAAATCCTGCCGATTTTGGCCCCCCTCGAAGCGATCGCGGCCATCCAACCCCTACGACAAGCCTTAGCCACCGTCACCTATGCGCCCGTGATCACCGTCATGGCGCAATATGCTCACCCCAGGTCGCAAGCTAGCGATCCCCTGCCGTGTGCCCCGCCCGACCCGTGGATGGTCGAGGGGCATCCCGATACCTCGCTGTTTTGGGCAGGGCTAGATAGCAGTAAGCGCCCTCCTACTGAGCAGTCTGATCTCAAGGTCGTGATGCACAGCAGCGCGGCGTTTGCGCGCGATTGGTTCGACCTGCCCGATTTGCCGTCCACTGGCCGCGCGTTACTGGGACAAGCCAGCACATGCATTGCGGCCTGGCTCCGCGAACCACAAGCTTGGCAGGTGCATCGCTGGCGCTATGGCTTAGTCGAAACGTCCTGTCTGGAAGCTTTACTCACAACCTCGCAACCGCTGCCTCTGGCCGCCTGTGGTGATTGGTGTGGGTCTGCCAATTTAGATACCGCTCTGGAGTCTGGCTGGGCCGCCGCCGCCGCGATTCACACTGCGCTGGGGGGCAAGGCCCTGCCGTCTTTTCCTGCCGGACTGCTGGATCTGGATGCCGCCAGTCATTGAAACGACATTCTGAGCACCGCCCAAGATGCGGCAAGGCATTGAGAGGTTGAGAGTGGGCGTCTAGCCTGCGGGCGGACATCCTGGTACTCAGCGCAGTGATTCTCTCAATCTCTGGGCAGGCGTGAGGCTTGTATCACAATGGCGATTGGGTCATCGGACTGGAAGGATGCGCGACGCTTGAGCTTAAATGAAAGCACTGCTCGATGCTGTCTGCCTAAAGTTGCCGTCAGCGATCGCTAGCATTCCCCCGACGGTTTGGATCTGCATGGTGCGACTACAAACTAGCCCCAACGATGCGGACGATAGCGCGATCGCCCTCACGGCTGAACAAGCGGACGCGCTGGATGCCTTGCAGGAATTCGTGCAGAGCACCGAAAAGCTGTATCTGCTAACGGGCTATGCGGGCACGGGCAAAACGACCCTGCTCCAAATTTTTATCGCGGGTCTGCGCGAGCAAGGAGACGATCGCAAAATCGTGCTGTCGGCCTTTAGCAACAAAGCTACCAAAGTGCTCGCCAACATGGCCGACGACTGGCAACTGCAAGTGGATGCCATGACCTGTTGCACCCTACTGGGCCTGCGTCCGGTCATTAATGAAGACACGGGAAATCAAGAATTTCAGCCCGATCGCAAGCAGGGTAGCCAGGTCGATCGCTACCGTCTGATCATCGTGGATGAATGCTCGATGGTGAATGAAGAACTGTGGCGCTTACTGGTGAATGCCGTCTCCAATCTCTACGGCAGCACGCAGATTTTGTTCGTCGGTGACCCGGCCCAACTGCCCCCGGTGAATGAGCCGGAATCCGCCTGTTTTCGTGAAATTCTCAACAAGTCAGAGTTAACTGAGGTGGTCCGTTACGGGGGGGCGATCGGCGTCATTGCGGAAGACATTCGCCGCAATTTAGAACGCGATTGCTGGCCCCGCTTTCAAACCGATGTGAACCGCGATCGCACCGAAGGGTGTTTTGTGCTGCCGCGATCGGTCTGGGAACAGCTGATGCTCAAAGCCTTCACCAGTGATGCGTATCGGTTCAATCCGGATCAGGTGCGGGCATTGGCCTACACCAACCGCCGCGTTGCTCAACTGAACACCAAAATCCGCCAGGCCATTTATGGCTCCACCGCCCTCCGGTTTGTGCCGGGAGAGCGCCTGATTGCCAGCAATCCCTGCATCGACGAGGAATCGATCATTTTGCCGACTTCCGCCGAGTGCGAGGTGATGGAAGCCCGCCGCACCCGCGATGGCGAATGGCCCATCTGGTTACTGTCGGTGGAAACGGACGAGGGCCAGTTTCGCAAACTGCGGGTGCTGCACGAATCGGGGGCCAGTGAGCTGAAGCTGAAACTCGATGATCTGGCCCGCAACAAAAACTGGATGGCGTTTTGGGATCTGAAACAATACTTTCACGATGTCGATTACGCCTATAGCCTCACCATCCACAAAAGCCAGGGTTCGACCTTTCAAGATGTGTTTGTCGATGTGCCCTCAATGCTCGCCAACCGCAACGTCATCGAACGCAACCAACTCTGCTACGTCGCCCTCACCCGCGCCGCCAAACGCTTGTTTGTCTATCAATAATTCACGCAGGCAGACAGCCGGCGGAACCTGCGACAATAGCGATCGCGGAATCAGCGAAATCCAATGTTTCTATTCTTGTCGAAGTTGTTGCCGTTGCTGGTGTATCCCCTTGGTTTGGCCAGTGTGCTGATGGTCGTAACGGTATGGGCCATCTGGCGCAAACGTCAGCGACTGGCGCTGGCAACCACGATCGCGGCTTTCCTGATTCTCTGGGTGGGCAGCAATGCCTGGGTCGCTACCCGCCTGATGCAGTCTTTGGAATGGCAAAACTTGCCGCCTGACCCGATGCCGACAGCAGACGCGATTGTGGTGTTGGGGGGCTGCACCCGCGCCGCCGATGCCCCGCGCCCCTGGGTAGACGTGACCGAAGCGGGCGATCGCGTGCTGCACGGTGCTGAACTGTATAAAGCGGGGAAAGCCCCCAAACTCATCTTCAGTGGTGGGCGCATTGAGTGGAAGGGCGGTGGCCCCCCGGAGGCCGAGGATATGGCCCAAATTGCGATCGCCATGGGGGTGCCCGAAGCCGATATTATTCAGGAACCGACCTCGCTGAATACCTATCAAAATGCGGTGAACGTTAAGGCGATTTTGCAGCGGGAGGGCATCGAGCGGATTTTGCTGGTGACTTCAGCGACTCACATGCCGCGATCGCTCGCCATCTTTCAAAAGCAGGGTATGGACGCGATCGCCGCCCCGACTGACTTTCAGGTATCAGAGCGGCGCGTGGCCGAAGTCAGCGGCACTCGGCAAGCCGTTTTGCTTAGTCTGCTACCCGATGCCGACAACTTGCAAGATGTGAGTCGCGCCATGAAGGAATACCTGGGCTTGTTGATTTATCGCCTGCGGGGTTGGCTGTAGAGAGATGAGAGGGATCTACAAGGGGACGGTTCCCTGTCGGCTCAACCGAGATACTGAGGCGGAGTTCGAGGGAACCGTCCCCTGACTGTCGGCTTAACCGAGATGCTGAGGCGGAGTTCGAGGGAACCGTCCCCTGACTGTCGGCTCAACCGAGATGCTGAGGCGGAGTCCGCAGGCACCGTCCCCTGACTGTCGGCCCAACTTAGCTTGAGGCCAACCAGACTTTGCGTTCCACCTCCTATCCAGTTAACCGTCCGATAGGTCGCAACGCTTAGGGATCTGCAACTAAAAAAAGTACCCGTTCAATCCGGTTTCGACTTCGCTCAACCTACCAGTATCGAGAGTTGAGCGGAGTCGAAACT
>NZ_JACSWC010000138.1 GCF_016888165.1 Halomicronema sp. CCY15110
GCCACGGAATCTACGAAATCGGGTAGCCGAACGGTTGGTGACTTGCTCTGGGGCTTGTCTGGGGGGCGCGTTGGGGACATTGTTCAGTGGTGGTCGCTCCTGGTCAGATTATGCGATCGCGGGTGGCTTTGCGGTCACGGGTGGTCTGCTCGCCCTGTTGGGTCGGCGTCATTTTGGGAGTTGAAGCGATCTCGCTAGTGTTTGTCGTGTACTGTGAGTGAAGCCTCACGACAGTAGGAGCCGTGATCGCGTTCAGTGGAGCCGTTGGTCTAAAGCACCAGCCGGCATTGTCAACTTAACTTTCCGTATCTAAAATCGAGCACTAAATTCCCGTCCATCGCCTTCGACAGCAGCGCTA
>NZ_JACSWC010000139.1 GCF_016888165.1 Halomicronema sp. CCY15110
CGCAGTGACGAATGATCTCAATCGGAAAGCGATGGTATTTGTAACTGACGCTCATGGACTCGCCCTGACAGATGCTGACAAAGCCTACCACGAAAGTTAAGTTGACAGTGCCCTCGCGATGATCCGCATCATGGTCAGGCGCTTGGCGTAAAATTTGACCCGCCAAAACTTTTAAAACACCCTCTTAAAAGGAGATTCGATATGAAACTCTAAAATTCACATCATTCCTTAGGCTACACCATGTTAGGGATAGCCAAAGTAAATATTTTCCATTAATACGCTGACGATTTCAATCGGGTAAATAACTCATATCTTACATTCTTCTAGTCTCAATGAAAGAGAAGAAAACAACTCAGCTTTCGGACAGGGTATCAATAAAACATTATTGTCCATATCTCGTTTTTGACCAATTCTCATTAAGACTGGTAGATGACCTTCTGGAGCTCTTTCATTAAAAGAATACTTCTCTAAATCAAAAAACCAACTAAGCCAGCCTGGCCATCTACCCCGATCTTTCCAGCCCACAATTTCTCCAAACTTTTCCCAGTTTTTATTGTATGAAGTTGGGCTTTTGAAACCTTCCCATACCTTTTTTTGAACGCTAAATCCAAACCTTCCTTGACTATAAAATAGCCATAGATGATCAATGATGCAGAGATCTCTACAAGGAAAACTAATAATATCTTCTTTTTGTAAATATCCCACCAAATTATCGAGTTTGCTTATCTCTGATCTTAAAATACTTTTTTCTTTTGGAGATAAGCCTGATTTTCCCTCCCGCTCTTCCATTGACATCTCTAATATGATTGACATATCAATGTGGCCACCTCTCTTCTGTTGAGCAATGACTTCGCACATTCTGTTCATAGTTTCCAGATTTGCCTCTCTCCAAGCTTTGGCTGCTAGCAAATCCCTCAATTTAGTATAGTAGTTTTCTCCAAAATATTCTGAGCTAAAACAGGTGGACTGCGTGATTGAAATTCTAGCACCTGCCTCGGTTAAAGAATTTACAGCCTCTTGAGTGTCCTGGCTATAAACACCTGTAAAAACAGGTGTGGGTGCAGACTCTATTAATTCTTTAGCCTCCTTCAATCCCAGTTTAGTTAAACCTTTCACAACTCTTAAGGCGAAAATTTTTCTGTCAGGTGGGACTGACTCTAAATATACTGTACAAAAAGGATGATTAAATGGGTTTTCTTTAAATTTATTGATGGCAACGCCATCGCCAAATGATCCTCTCTGACGCTCTATCTTTTCCTGTGGTATTTGATTGTCAGGTGCTTGTTTCTCTTGAAAACTCTCTTTTAGATCTTTTAATGGCTGCTGATTGTTTGTTCCATTTGTTCTGGGTACAGATTGCTCAGTAGATGATCTAGATGCCTCAGATAAGTTTTGATTTAAAATTCCGCCAACTTGGACACCACCGCCAGCAGCAAAACCACCGCCAAACTGGGCACCTCTCAAGTCATAAATTGTAGAGTGAGCGTTTTCTTGAAAGACCCAACTACTCAAGTCGTCTACAGCGAGCTTGCCTTTTTGCAGCAGCGTAGAACTGAAGTACTCTGGATCTCCGACATCGCCAATAGGAAAACTGGTTTGACCTTCGATGTACTTCTCATCGGCCAAAAATTCCATATAGACGTTAACCAGAGAACGCTTCAGACCAGTTGATACTGCTATTTGCTCTGCTGAACCTATTCCTTTAGCAATTACCTGAAGAATACTCTTCAAATACTCCTCTTTTAGTTTCATCGTGCCTCGCTGCCCCCCTACGGAAATCAGAGTAAAGAGAGTCCAAGCAGAGCCAGCGCCTTGGTGATGACGACTTTGGCAGCCTGACCGCCGGCGACTTTAGCGGCTTCACTCGTCGCCGCCTTAGAAGCATCTCCTCCAAGCGCCTTCCCCCAGTTCACCAACTTACCCATCAGCGTCGGATCTTGCTGAGCCTGGGCCGCCAGGGCCTTGGCCGCTTCATCGTGGGCGACATCCTCGGAAGCGGATTGAGATTGCAGTTGCGTCAGGAGCTGCTGAATCTTACTGGCAGCTTCAGTCAGATCCTCAGTCTGAGAGAGATCGTTCAACGTTCCCCCAACCTGAATGCCGCCCTCAGCCGCAAAGCCACCACCGAATTTAGAACCTCTCAAGTCATAATTTGAAGACATAGCCACACTCTGAAACAGTTGCCAGTTATCTAATTGATCAAAAATCACCATACCTTATGATAGTCAACAGAGAGTTGACGTACTCTTCGCTGCTGTGATGATTAAAGCGATAGACTTTCTGACCTTCAACATATCCATCTTTCTCCAGACTATGAAGGTAACGATTTACCAGATCAGGCTCCATGCCAGTCAGTGAAGACAACTCCTCTGTAGAGCCACTACTTTCGTGAACAGCTTGAAGGATTTTCTTGATATTGTCCTCGTTAAAGCCCATAAATACTCCAGTGGCGGCCTCAAATGATCGGAAGCACTTAGTCCCAACCAGTCATCGCCGCTAGCAGCAACTCCATATCATCTCCATCCAAATCAGCAAACTTCTTGGTCTCCCACCCGTAGACATCAGATAGCCGCTGAACCGCCTCATCACGGTTCAGGTCCAAACGCTCGCACTCGATGCCGACTGCACCAGTACGGCGCTTAAATCGCGCACCGGCGGAACATTTGTCTGTTCTCTGTTCTGTTTGCTGTTTTGCGATCGCTTTGGTTGTTTTGACGGGAGCAGGTCACTTTCTGGAGAGAAAAATTAGAGTAAGGCTGTAGCGATATTTGGATGGGTGCCCTCATGACTCCAGCGGAACGCCAAGAACTTTTACAGTGCAGTCAACGCATCGCGGCACTGCTGTATCAGGAAGCCTGCGAGCAAGACCAGCCGATGGCGAATTTGGGAGCTATCGAATCCACGGTGCGCGCTCAAGTGCAAGCCCATGTCACGCCGGTGATTGGGGAGTTTTTTGCCAAACCGTCACCGGTACGAGCGAAGGATACCCCCGCCAATTAGAGAGCATTCTGGGCCGGTTATCCCTCAGTAGTGAACAGGCCAAACAACTCGGTGTCCGTCCTCGGCAACAGGTCAGCCCTTACTTGGAACTCTGCTGTTTGCGCCAAAGTGCGGTTGTTTCTGATGCTCAAGCGGCGGATGAAATTGCGGTGCAAACGGGACGTCGGGTGAGTGCGAAAACGCAGCAGCATTTAGAAGCCCGTCATGACTTTGAACGGCCCACGAGCGAGGTTCCGGTCGAACAAATGAGTCTGGATGGCGGCATGATTCGCTTGCGCACGCCGCTGGGAGAAGCGACTGAGTGGCGCGAATATCAAGCCTTGAATTTGGGTGAGCAGCATCAGGGCATGGCCTGGTTCAAAGACAACGACCATCTGATTGAATGGGCCAATGGCCTGCCGTTAGCGCCGATAGTGGACTGTCTGGGCGATGGTCATGATGGGGTTTGGGGGATCTATGCCCAGATTGGCTGCGACCGCCAACGTCACGAAATCCTCGATTGGTTTCACTTGATGGAGAATTTACATCAAGTTCCGGCAACCGCCGAATGCTTAGAGACGGTTCGTGATTTTTTATGGCAAGGTCAGGTAGACGCCGCCATGGCGGCCTTAGAGGACGCTGACTCGGCCGCCGCTAAACGCTTCTACGGTTATCTGGAGCGGCATCGAGGGCGGATTCCCAACTATCGTTACTATCAGGAAGAAGGGTGGCCGATTGGCTCAGGCGATGTTGAGTCCTGGGTGAAGCAAATTAACCAACGCACAAAAATCTCTGGCGCTTCCTGGAATGCCGAGCGAGTGCCGCAAGTTTTGGCGCATCGGTGTGCTTACCTCAATGACAGGCTCTCACCTCAGCGGTATTTTTCTCTGTAGAAGGTGACCTGCTCCCATCAAGACAGCTAAAGCAGGAAAGGATAATGCCTACAGCGCAACCACTAGCCGAGAACTGGCTCCAGTCTGCTGAAAACTGCGGCTCTACCAAATGGCTCAAGCAATTCATTCGCTTCTATGTCTTGGAGTTGGAGACCGAAAGACTTAGTCCAGAAGCGTTTGCCCATGAGCTGGACGAGGAATTTGCCTCCCGAGGTCTCGATACGCCAGCTCAGCAGAAAAACTATCGCTCGAATGTGGTGCAAGCCATTAAGGTGTTTGCCCCCAATCATCCAGCCATTGATTTAGTTGCGCTCTCGACGGAGCAATACCGCATCCTCAACGACCAGCAGCGGGAGCGGATTGCCGATCGCGAAACTCGCTTCATCACCAGTGACGCCGCTGAAGCGATCGTCGAACGGGCCAGAACCTTAATCAGCAGTGCGGAATGGTCAGAGGTCGGGGCCGGACTGGCGGTGCTCATTGGACGGCGGATTAGCGAAATCCTGATCTCAACCTTTTCACTCAAGTCAGCCTGGAGCTTGAATTTTAGCCAGATGGCCAAGCGGAAGGAGACGCAGGACATCACCATCGAGATTCCCACGTTGGCACCCGCACAGGAAGTATTAGCGGCCATTCAGCGCCTACAGCAGGGATTGAGAACCGATGAGCTGAAGTTACAGGGGCTATCCGATCGGCAAGCGAAGCAAAAGGTCAATCAGCTCTACAGTGGGGCGATCGCCGACAAGTGTCACGAGCATTTCAGCGACTTAGTGCCTGTCAGAACTGACAAAGATACTCTCTACACCCACATTTTCCGAGCCGTCTACGCCACCATTGCCGCGCACTGGTATTGTCCGCCGTCGGTGCCGGAGCATCAGTTTAAGGCGGAAATTCAAGGGCATTTCACGATCACCCAAGATGGCAAAAAGCTCCCGAACTACGCCGCCCGCTCCAATTACGACGACTACGCCATTGGCAATGGTCAAGGTAATCGCGATGGCCGCTTAGGCATCAAGTTAGGCCAAGTGCCCGACCTGGAAGTTGTCGAGGTATTTCGGCAGCCTCGATACCATCGCACCGAGACCGCCGTCACCGAGGAGAACCTGGAGGCTGAAGCGGCTCCAGAACTCACCTTAGAGCAACCCGATGAAACATCTACAGAACTGCACACCCAGGAATCACCCACGATGACTAAATCTGATGTTGCGCAACCCACCATCAAGCGCCCCAACGTCTACGCGGATGACCTGGAGCGCATCACTGACCTCATGGCCCACCAGGGCATTACGGGCACCACAGCGGATGTATTCCACGCCCTGCTGAGAGAATTTGAGGCTAAGGCTGCCCAAGCGGAAAGCCAGGAAGTGAAAACGGCCAGTGAGTTTGCTCAGGCCATCAACTGGTTCACGCAGGAAATTGAAACCCTGCGGCAGCAGTATCACGCGCTGGAACAGGAGCATCAAAAATTTGCGTCGCGGCCCGCAGACACCGATGAGGTCGCCACCTTGAAGGAGCGCAATGCGCAGCTAGAGGCTCGCAATACCGAACTGGAAGCGGAACTGGAGGAAACGCGATCGCAGCTCAACGCCATCCAGGATCTTCTGGGGGGTCGCAGCGGAGGCCGTTTGAAGGAAGAAAAGGCGTCAGCGCCACCAACAGAAAAGCCAACTTCAAAACCAGAACCCGCATCCACAGAGGAGTCGGTAGCTAGCCAACCTGCGAAGACTCCGAAGACAGAGGCCGTCTCACGTCATTCTGACCGGGCTGACTCGACAGACAAAGTTGCCGATGTCATTGATGCCATCATCAAGTGGAATACGGCTCAGGAGCGAGCGGACCTGCGGCTACGCATTTCTTTCCCGTCGATTCGCAGTCTAGCGGTTTTAGTGGGGGCGAGTTATCTTCCCGCCATTAAAGAGGTCATTGCTGAAAAGGAGGCGGAAATTGAGGAGATCCATGAGCGCTACATGATTGGCAGTCGCCACAATCGCTCGGTGCAGGACAAGGATGCAGTGTTACAGGCGATCGCTCGCGATTACCTCGGAATCCCCAACTGGCAGGAGGCTACCTACGTCAACTAAAAAGGGTGTCCCAAATAGGTGTGCATAGGTGGTGCTAATGGGCTTATGGCAATGCTTTCAGAGTGTCCCAAAAGATTCAAGTCGAGTTATGAGTCTTCGTCAGGCTTCCCTTCTATCTGACGCACCGCATTTTCTAGCTCTGATTCCAGTCGTTCGGCACTGGGTAGAGCATCTGACGGGACTTCCGGCCAGTGATGTTCCGCCACAGCGATCGGATTGCGTAGATTACTCAAGGCATACTCCGCGATCGCTTTATGCCGGGTCTGACACAGGATGATGCCAATCGTTGGCTGGTCATACTCTTTGCGGTTCTGGTCATCGATGGCCGCGATGTAAAAATTCATCATGCCCGAATACTCAGGCTTGAAATCACCCATCTCTAGTTCAATAACCACAAAGCAGCGCAGCTCCAGATGGTAGAACAACAAGTCAATTTGGAAATCTTGGTCACCAACGGTGACCGGGTAGTTATGACCGATGAAGGCAAACCCCATGCCAAGTTCGAGCAAGAAGTCGCGCATGTGTTTGACTAATGCCCGCTTTAGCTCCTGTTCCTCAACGTCTTTGGATAGGGTTAAAAAGTCGAAGTTGTAAGGATCGCGAACAATCTGCCTGGCCAACTCCGACTGTGGGGCGGGTAGAGTCTTGGCAAAGTTATTGACGGCCTCACCTTCCCGCTGATACAGGCGGCTCTTAATCTGCGCCACCATGACATTCCGGCTCCAACCATGAGTGATCGCCTCGCGAGCATACCAGAGGCGTTCTTGGGGATCCTTCAGCTTCTCTAGCAACGCAATATTGTGGTACCAGGT
>NZ_JACSWC010000014.1 GCF_016888165.1 Halomicronema sp. CCY15110
GTTCGACACTGGTGCACTCCTGCTGCCATTGTTCGAGAAGACTGGCCGGTAGTTCCTGTCGCAGATAGGGCAGGATTTCATGGATGTAGTTGCACACCGTTGCTTCTGCACAGCCCATCACTGCCGCGATCCCTTGCATCGTCCAGTGTTGACGTAGATAGAGCAAGGTGACGAGTAAGCGGCACAACAGAATAGCCTCTTTTTTCCGCCCTCCCCCGCTTTGCCGCTGACGCGTTGGCAATTGTGCCCGCTG
>NZ_JACSWC010000140.1 GCF_016888165.1 Halomicronema sp. CCY15110
GTCACCAGAGCAGGCTCAGTCAGCCGATATAATCTTTCCACCCGGTGACCTCTACAGTGACGAACCGCCCTTGGAAACTGACTTGCATCGCGATCAAATCGATCTGCTCATTCGTCTTCTCAAGCAATTTTGGGCAGATCGACAAGATTTTTATGCGTCCGGCAATTTAACGATTTACTACAGCCCTGAGCAGCGTAAGTCAGAGGACTTTCGCGGCCCAGATTTTTTTGTGGTGTTGGGGGCAGAAAAACGGCCTCGCAAGAGCTGGGTGGTGTGGGAAGAGGGGGGGCAATATCCCCACGTGATTGTAGAGCTGCTGTCAGACAGTACAGCCAACACCGATCGCGAGCTGAAAAAACAGATTTACCAAGATATCTTCCGCACGCCAGACTATTTCTGGTTTAGTCCTGACACTTTTGAATTTCAGGGATTTCATTTGGTCGATGGCCAATATGAAGCGCTCTCACCCAATGAGCAGGGACACTTGTGGAGTCAGCAACTGCAGCTCTGGTTAGGAGTGCATCACGACCAACTGCGATTTTTCTCCACGACCGGACAGCTCATTGAGACGCCAGAAGAGCGCAATGAAAAGCTGGCGGCGAAGTTGCGAGAGCTGGGTGTAGATCCCGAGGCGATCGCTTAGGCAGACCTGACAGATGTCTTAACGGCGGCTCCAGCGATCGCCCTTCTTCCGTTGCTGACTCCGTTACACTAGGGACACGCTGAGTGGTGTTTGCCCATGTCTGCCTCTCCCCTTGAAATCCAGCAGCCGTCACCAGAGCAG
>NZ_JACSWC010000141.1 GCF_016888165.1 Halomicronema sp. CCY15110
TTGGCTCAATCTGGGTTTTGGGGAGCTAGCCCAATACGGTCTCTAACAGGTTACCTAACAGGGCTTTACCCCGCCTTCGGGCATTGTGAACAAACTCAAAGAAGCCGAGATAAAGCGGCAGATGCTCTTGCGAAATTCCTCGGTGGGGTCTTAACCAAGAGCGGAGCAGTGACCAAAAGCCTTCCATCGTGTTGACATGAACCTCGCAGAAACCGTCGCCATCTTCATCCCGGGCGTACTCGCCCGCACTGTGGCAAACGGTTTTGTGACCATAGCCCCAGGTTTCTAGCGGTTCATAAATCACGTACTCATCCGTATTCACTAGGGTGCCAGGGGCAATGAGGGCTTTGATAATCGGTTCAATGGTTTTCTGTTGCACATTCTCCAGGAGTCGGATGACCACATCGCCGCCCCGCTGAATCATCCCCAAGACCGGCGGCTTTTCCGTTGCGAGGGTGCCCCGACCCCGAAGCCCTTTGAGCTTCCGCCTGCGCCCTTGCCGCCCTTTTTTTGCACCGCTTCGGGGTGCCCTTTGTGTCCCGCAGTGATGTACACCTCGTCACACTCAACCGTACCGGAGAGTTGTACTTCGGGTTTCTTCTCGACCATGGCTTGACGCAACTGTGTGGTCATGGCGTGGACATCGTCTTTGTGCAAGTCAAGCTCTTGGGCAATCTGCTGATTGGAAAGATTCAACCCCATCAGATACAAACAGCCAATCCAGACCCGCAACGGTTGATGCCGTCCCATGAACACGGTGCCGGTTAAATCATCAAACTGATGCTCACAGGCTTTGCAGGTGTACCGTTGGCGATGGGGATGCTTGTCATCTTTGCCGCGTTTGATCACCGTTGGGCTCTGACAGTGAGGGCATTCAATGTTCCCCTCAGGCCAGCGTAAGCGGCGCACGGTTTCGTAGCATTTGGCCTCTTCCAGTAGATGCGTCAGGGTTAACATGGGCGGGGATAACTCGACTCCTGCGGTATCCTAGCAAGCTACCCTCATCCCATCGCTCATCCCAACTCCTCAAAACAGCTATTGAGCCA